>NZ_JAURWM010000018.1 GCF_030654915.1 Phenylobacterium sp.
GGCGTAGCAGCTTCAGCATCGGACGCCCCCCCTAAACCCCTTCCACCTCGCGCACGTTCTCGATCCCAGCGGCCGTCAGGGCGGCGATCAGCTCCTCGACCGCCGTCGCCAACTCGGCCGCATCGCGCCCGCGCAGCACCAGGTTCGAGCCGTAGATCCCGTCGCCGAAGAATGGGTAGCTGCCCAGCGACATGTCGGGATGAGCCTTGGCCACGGTTTCCAGCGGCAGGGCGATGACGCCCTCGCCGGAGCCTTCGACCCGTACGGTGCGCGAGATGGTCACCGCGCCGCCCTTCAGGCGATGGCCGACGTCTTCCAGCATGCCGCGCATGATGGTCGGCACCCCGGCCAGCACGAAGACATTGCCGATCATGAAGCCAGGCGGCCCCTGGACGGGGTTCTTCACCAGCACGCCCCCTACCGGAACCCGCGCCATGCGCCGGCGCGCGGCGTTGGGGGCGCCGCCCCAGCGCGCCGCCATCATCACCAGAATCTCGGGATGCTCTTCCAGCTCGACACCGAACGCCGCGGCCACCGCGTCGGCGGTGATGTCGTCATGCGTGGGGCCGATGCCTCCAGTGGTGATCACATAGTCATAGCGGGTGCGCAGCGCATCGAGCGCCGCCACGATCTCTTGAACGTCGTCAGTGACGGTCCGCGCCTCGGCGAGGTCCACACCGTGCACGCCCAGATACTTGGCGATGTCGCGCAGGTTGGTGTCTTGGGTGCGGCCCGAGAGGATCTCGTCGCCGATGATCAGCACTCCTGCGGTCACCCGCCCGTCCGCCGAACCTGCCATACGCCTTGCCCACCATGCTCGCGCGACACGCCGCGCATGACTTTCGACTAACCCTGCTCGGCGACCGCTCGCAACCGTTCGTTGGCGTCATGGGTCTTGATCGAGGCGACAAGCTGCTGGCTCTTTGCACGCCGGGTTCCTAAATCGACCCCTCCCGCCCTCCTCCGGATAGCCCATGGATTTCCCCCAGCCGCTGATGCGCGGCACGCTCGTCAGCCGCTACAAACGCTTCTTTGCCGACGTGATCCTGGAGGACGGCTCGGCCATCACCGCGCACTGCCCCAATCCTGGCGCGATGTTGGGCGTCAACACTCCGGGCCTGCCCGTCTGGTTGTCGAAATCAGGCGATCCAAAGCGCAAGCTCGCCCACACGCTGGAGTTCGTCGAGGCCGAGGGCGGACTGGTCGGCGTCAACACCATGGCCCCCAACCGCCTGGTCGCCGAGGCCCTGGCCGCCGACGCCATCCCCGAGCTCGCCGGCTACGCCACCCACCGCCGCGAGGTGAAGTACGGCGAGGCCTCCCGCGTCGACTTCCTGCTGGAACACCCAGATCGAACGCCCTGCTGGCTGGAGATCAAGAACTGCCATCTTTCGCGAACCAAGGGCCTGGCTGAGTTTCCCGACTGCGTGGCGGCTAGGTCGACGAAGCACCTGCGCGAGCTCGAAACCATGGCGGCCGCCGGTGAGCGCGCCGTGGTGCTGTTCGTCGTCCAACGCACCGACTGCGAGGGCTTCCGGGCCTGCGCCGAACTGGATCCAAGGTTCGCCGCGGCGCTCGATCACGCCGCGGCCGCGGGGGTCGAGGTGCTGGTCTACACCGCCAAGATGTCGCCGAAGGCCGTAACCCTCAGCCATCGGATCCCTTGGACGCCGCAAGCCTGAAGGACCAGCTCCCGCGCCCTATCAGTTCCGCCAGCTTGCGGCGGCGGGCCGATCAGCCAATCTGAGAGAGAAGCAGGCCCCTAGCCCGCGGCCTTGGAGGCCAAGTCGCACGATGACCAACACCGGCATCCCGGCGCCAGGCCAGGTGGGCAAGATCATCAAGGCCTATGCCGCAGGCCTCCCCGCCGTCGACTTCACCCAGCCGGCCGGCGAGCCAGCGCTGGCCAGCCCGGACTCGGTCTCCTGGCTGGTGTTCAAGAACCCAGTCTCGCTGTTCATCGGCGGAACCACCGCGGTGCTGCTCGAGCTGGCCGAGCCGCGGGTTCGCTCCGGGGTCTGGGACCACACCAGCTTCCGCACCGATCCGTTGCCGCGCATGGCGCGCACCGGCTTGGCGGCCATGTTCACGGTCTACAGCGCCAAATCTGTCGCCGAGCGGATGATCGCCAGCGTCGGACGGATGCATGCGCAGGTGAGCGGGGTCACACCGGCCGGCCAGGCCTACCGGGCGGCCGATCCAGAACTGCTCAACTGGGTGCAGGCCACCGCCTCGTTCGGCTTTCTCCAGGCCTACCACAGCTTCGTGCGTCCCTTGTCCCAGGCCGACCGCGACCGCTTCTACGCCGAGGCCGCCCCAGCCGCCCGGCTCTATGGCGCGCTCGGCGCGCCGCAGTCCGAAGCCATTTTGGCACAGCAATTCGATGCAATGCGTCCCAAGTTGGCACAGCCCCAGATCGTCTTCGACTTTCTGGACATCATGCGGCGCACCCCCGCCGCACCCGGCCCATTGCGACCACTGCAACACCTGCTCATCCGCGCCAGCGTCGAGATCCTGCCCCCGTGGGCCCGCGACATCCTGGGCTTGGGGCGGGACTACGGCCTGCGATCATGGGAGCGTGGCGTGGTTTCGCTGG
>NZ_JAURWM010000019.1 GCF_030654915.1 Phenylobacterium sp.
GCCCAGCCAGTCCGACCCCTTGACGGTGTCGTACATGTGCCAGCGCCAGTCATCCTCGCCCATGTTGCCGAGCGAGGCCGAGATGCCGCCCTGGGCCGCGACGGTGTGCGAGCGGGTCGGGAAGACCTTGGAGAGGCAGGCGGTCTTCAGACCGGCCTGGGCGCAGCCGAGCGCGGCGCGCAGGCCCGAACCGCCCGCGCCAACGACGACGACGTCAAACTTGTGATCGATGAACTGATAGTTCGCCATGGGATTAGTAAGCGCCTCCCAGCGCGACCTTCAGAATGGAGAACACCGCCAGGGCGCCGACCAGCGCGCAGACGAACAGGTTGAGCAGCAGCAGGACCGTGCGGCTGAAAGTCTTGGTGATGTAGTCCTCGATCACCACCCGCAGGCCGCCATGCATGTGCATGAAGCCGACGATGACGAAGAGACCCATCAGCACCGGATTGACCATCGACGAGGTCAGCCAGGCCACCGCGCCGTAATAGTCGGTGGCGGCCAGGCGCAGCCCGGCGAACACGGCCCAGAGCACCAGCGGCACCAGGGCCACGGCGGTGACCCGCTCGGCGATCCAGGCGCCGACGCCATGCTTGGCCGAGCCAAGGCCGCGAGCGCGGCCCAGAGGTGTGCGATAGCTAGCCATCAGAGCGCTCCCGTCATGGCGGCGATGAACCAGACCGCGAGGGTGGCGGCGATGGCGAAGGCGATCACGGCGATCGAGCCCATGGTCGCGGTCTTCAAATTGTAGCCGGTTCCAGCGTCCCAGATGAGATGCTGAACGCCCTTGGCCAGGTGATAGAAGGTCGACAGCGTCAGGCCGAACAGGACGACCTTGCCGAGCGGTGAGCCCATGACCGCCTTGAAGGTCCCGTAGGCCTCAGGCCCGGCGGCGAGCGTGATCGCCCAGATCGCCAGGATCAGGCCCCCGCCATACAGCGCACAACCCGTGGCGCGGTGGAGGATCGAGGTGATCGCCGTCACATGCCACCGCCAGATGGTGGTGTGAGGTGAGAGCGGGCGTTCGCGGGGGGCGTCTGTCATGAGCGTTCCGAACTGGAAGAAGCGGCTCCGCTTTTAAGCCGCAGCCCTTAACTGTCAACGAAGGCGGGGCGGAAGAGCGCACAGAACACGCCCAGCCTTCGTCAATGCCGAAGTTCACCTCATTTTTCTTTTGTAGCAATGCGTCTTTCCCGTAAGCATCCTTCGCGGGAGACGAAGGATGCGCTTCGACCTGGTCGATCTGAGACTGTTCTGCGAGGTGGTGGACGCCGGCTCGATCACGCGCGGCGCCGAACGCAGCGCCCTGGCCCTCGCCGCCGCTTCGACGCGGATCCGCAATATGGAGGACGCGCTCGGCGCGCCTCTACTGGAGCGATCTCGCCAAGGCGTCACCCTGACCCCGGCCGGCCGCACCCTGCTCAAGCACGCCCGCACGATCCTCGCCCAGACGGCGCGGCTGCGCGAGGATCTGGGCGCCCACGCCGGCGGCCTGTCAGGCGAGGTGCGGCTGCTCGCCAACACCAACGCCCTGACCGAATTCCTACCAGAGGCTCTCAGCGCGTTCCTGGCCGGCCATCCCCATGTCAGCGTCAATCTCGAGGAGCGCCTGTCCGACGAGATCGTCGGCCTGGTGGCCGAAGGGGTCGGCGATGTCGGGATCGTCGCCGGCACCGTCGACATGGGCAGCCTGGAAACCTTCCCGTTCCGCTCCGACCGCTTCGTGGTGGTCAGCAGCGCGATCCATCCGCTGGCCCAACGCGCCTCTATGACCTTCGCCGACGTCCTCGGCTTTGATCTGGTGGGTCTGGACCGCGCCAGTTCGCTGCAGCGGTTCCTCTCGGCCAAGGCGGCGCGCGAAGGTCGGCCGCTACGGCTGCGCGTTCAGCTCCGCAGCTTCGACGCGGTCTGCCGGCTGGTGGAGTGCGGCGTCGGGGTCGGGATCGTGCCCGAAACCACCGCCCGGCGCGCAGCCCGCACCATGTCACTGGGCGTCGTCCAGCTCACCGACGACTGGGCCCGGCGGGAACTGACGATCTGCGTGCGCGACCTCGCCCAGCTCGCCCCCTATGCCCGCGAGCTGGTGAACAACCTTCGAAGCTAAGGGGCCGGTGCGCGGCCTAAGCTCCGCCCCTCGCCATCCGCGCCCAGTTGGAGCACGGATGGGCGAGCCGCGCCTCAACCACCCGCGCCAGGCGGCGCACGCCCTCGTCGATATCATCCGGACCGAGCAGCGAGTAACTGAGGCGCAGAGTGTTGGCCTGCGGCTCCACGGCGAAGAACGGCGCGCCGGGCACGAAGGCGACCCGCTCCTCCGCCAACGCCGCTTCCAGAAGGCGGGCGCCGTCGAGGCCCTCGGGAACCGTGAGCCAGACGAACATCCCACCCTGGGGCTTCGACCAGGTGACACCCATCGGCATGTGCCGGGCGAGCGCCGTCTGCATGGCCGAGGCGCGCTCGCGATAGTGACTGCGCAGGCGTTCCAGGTGAGCGTCATAGCCCTCGGCGACCACCCGCGCGGCGACCATCTGATTGATCGTCGAGACGTGCAGGTCGCAGCCTTGCTTGAGCAGCACAAGCTTGTCGATCACCGGCCGGGGTGCGCAGACCCAGCCCAGGCGCAGGGCGGGCGACAGCGTCTTGGAGAGGGTCCCGCAGTAGAGGGTCCGGGCGTTCTCGATCGAACCCGACCGCGCCACGTCCAGCGCCAGCAGCGACGGCTCGTTGGTCCCGGCGAAGCGCAATTCGCGATAGGCGGCGTCTTCGATCAGTACAAGGTCGTGGGTCGAGGCGCGGCCCAACACCGCCTCGCGTTCTTGACGCGTCATGGTGCGACCCGACGGGTTGGCGAAGTCCGGGACCAGATAAGCCAAACGCGCGCCGGCCGGGGCGTCCGCGTCCAGGTCGCCATAGGTCGGTTCATAGGCGTTGAACGCGCCGAGCGCGCCCATATAGGTCGGCCGCTCGGCTAGCACGCCGTCGCCCCGGGCCAGGAACAGCTTGCCGATCAGGTCCAACGCCTGCTGCGAGCCGGCGGTGATGACGATGTTGCCCTCGTCGCAGGGCACGCCGTCGGCGGTCATCCGCGCGGCGATCCAGCGGCGCAGTTCGGGCAGGCCCTCGCTCACCGAATACTGCAGCGCCTGGGCGCCGGCGTGCTGCAGCACATCATCGTAGGCCGCCTGAATGCGGTCGGCGGGAAATAGCTGCGGATCGGGAATCCCGCCCGCGAAGGACAGGATGTCAGGCTGATCCAGCAGCTTCAGCAACTCGCGGATCTCGGAGGCGCGCACATGCGTCATCCGTTCAGCGAAGCGGTCAGTCCAGGTGTTCATGGGAAGCTCCATCGAATGCGGATGGAGCAATGTCTGGCCAATCCATCCGCGAATTTGCGGGGATCGGCGGGGTGAGCAGCTAGCTGCGCACGACCTCGCGTCGCCCCGGAAGGGCGGCGGCTACTTTCAGAAGGAGGGCGGGACGCAGGCTCATAGCGGCGCGACCATAACGGCCGAGCGTACTGATGTCACGAGCGTCATTCGTGGCTCGGGACGGCGCGGCCTAGGGCCGCTCCTCCAGCCAGTCGGCCGAGCGCATCTCCTGTAGACGCGAGGCCGTACGCTCGAACTCGAAGGCGCCGTCGCCTTCCGGGTAGAGCGCGGTCGGCTCGGCCTCGGCCAGCACGATCAGCCGGGCATGCGCCTCATAGAGGGCGTCGATCAGGATCACGAATCGGCGGGCCTCCTCCCGCCGATTGGCGGTGAGCTTGGGCAGGTCCTGCAGGAACACCGTATGGAACCGCTCGGCGATGGCCACATAGTCGTTCGGCCCCAGCGCCACCGAGCACAGGCTGGCGAAGGTCGCCCGCACCATGCCGCCGGACGCATGCGGCAGGTGGACCTTGCGGCCGAGCACCTCCAGCGTCTCGCCGATCTCCTCCTCGCCCCCCAGCATGTCGCGCCAGAGGGCGTCGAAGCTGCGTTGATTGTCCAGGTCGTTAGGTGCGAACCAGGTGCCGGCCGCGCGCAGGCGGTCAAGCCGGTAGTCGTGCGGGCCGGCCACGCTCACCACCTCCACCTTGCTCTTCAGAAGGTCGATGAAGGGCAAGAACAGCTGGCGATTGATGCCGTCCTTATAGAGCTGGTCGGGCAGCCGGTTGGAGGTCGCCACCAGGGTGACCCCGCGCGTGAACAGCGCTTCGAACAGCCGCCCAAGGATCATGGCGTCGGCGATGTCGGTGACTTGGAACTCGTCAAAGCACAGCAGCCGCGCCTGCCCGGCCACCACGTCGGCCAGCGGCGGGATCGGGTCATCGCCCTTTGCTTGGCCAAACCTGGCCTTGCGCGCCGCCGCGTCGCCCCTGCGCCAGGCGTCGATCAGCCGATGAATCTCGCCCATGAAGACGTGGAAGTGGACGCGGCGCTTCTTCTCGACCGGCGCGGTGGCGAAGAACAGGTCCATCAGCATGGACTTCCCGCGCCCCACCGGCCCGATCAGATAGACGCCCCGCTGGCCCTCCGGCTTCTTGAAGAAGGCGGCGAAGCCGCTGGGCTCGGCGGCGACGAGGTCGCCCTCCAGACGCACCAGCGCCGCGAGCGCCGCGGCCTGGGCTGAATCGGGACGGATTTCGCCCTGCGCCAGGCGGGCGTCGTAGGCGGCTTGGAGTTGGGAGGCCATCGCTCCGGCCTAGCCCGCCGTCGTCGCCGCCTCAAGGGGGAGATGGACGGAACACTCTGCCCCGCTGGAGGGTTGAATCCGCCGTACCCCGAACAAGGAGACCGCCATGTCCGCGAGAGACCGCAGCGTCACGGAACCTGCCTCATTTGCGTCGCAGGATGATCTGGACCCCGCCGTCGTCGACCTCGATGGAGTCGAGGAACTGGAGGCAGAAAGTAGTCGCCAGGGTATCGGCCGGCGCGCCGATCGCGCCCCCGCCGACCGCGAGCACGGCCTGAAAACCCGCGCCCGCAACAAGGAAATCAACAGCGGCCGCCCCTTCGCCGGCTGACCCAGGCGCCCGCCGGCGGATGCTTTCCTGCTGAGGGAGCTCCCCGCCGCCGGGTGCTCAATTGAGCGTAGGCCGCATCAATTCGGCCGCTTTTTTGATACACACGTTCACGTAGGTGTTCTTTTCCTCGAGCGTGAGCTCGGTCAGAACGCGATCGACATCCTGTTTGGTCGCCTTTGGATCAACCTTGGTCAGGCGTCCGAGATAGAAGCCAAGCGCCATGGCCATGGCGCCGACCACCTGCGGGACCGGCGGCTGCGACGCACCGGCCCCTGCGAGACCAATGCCCATCAATCCAACACAGCCAAGCTCGCCCTCCGTCGTGCCGAACTCCGGTACGGCGGCCGACACGCCGGCGGGCTGGAAGCACAAGATCAGGGCGGCGGCGGCGGCCTTGAGCTTTTCCATATGAGCCACTCTCCGTGGACCCCGGCGCGAACTCGCGTGACGCCGTCCAACGAAGTAACGCGGCGGCGCGCCGACTAGGTCCCTACCCCTTCACGCCCAGTTCGCGGCGCACGAAGCGGTAGGTCTCGCGCCGTTCGCAGGCGCAGCCGCGCATCTTGCCGTCGGCCGTCCACCAGATCAGGGTCGGGTAGGCGAAATTGATGCCGTTGGCTTTCAACAGCGGCGTCAAGTCGGCAGCCATCTTGCGGCCGGCCTCCACCACCGCCGTCCGAGCCATGTCGCCATCGGCGGGCGAAATTCCCGGCGCCGTCCAGGACTCGGCCGGAACCGACTCCCAACGCTCCATCAAGGGCCACGAACGGTTGAGCCACAGTTCGGCGACGGTGGAGCGTTCGGCCGGCGTTGATTTCGCGACGCCATTGTGGTCGGCCCTGGCGATCTCGATCACCCGGGTGTCGACATTGGCCGCGTGCAGCAGCGGGAACTCCTCGGCCTTGAACCGCACGCAGTCCGGGCAGGTCCGGAACGAGACCATATAGAGCTTGGGTCCCGTCTTGCCGGGCGAGACCCATCCGGACGTCTCCAGGATCTTGGTGATCTCTTCCTGGTGCTTGGTGATGGTCTTGGGCTGCCAGCGTAGCTGGTAGTTCCAGTAGGCCCACCCGCCGACGCCCACGAGCGCGACGCCCAAGGCCACGATCGCCCATAGCTGGAAACGCTTCATCTAAACCCCACTGATCGGCCCCGCGAACGCCTAGCCTAGAGGCCTCACTTCATGGTGGGAATGACGAAGGCGCTCTCATCGCTCATGCCCTCGGGCCAGCGGGCGGTGATGGTCTTGACCTTGGTGTAGAAGCGCACGCCCTCCAGGCCGTGCTGATTGACGTCGCCGAAGGCCGAACGCTTCCAGCCGCCGAACGAGTGATAGGCCACCGGCACCGGAATCGGGACGTTGATCCCAACCATGCCGACCTGGACGCGACTAGCGAACTCACGGGCCGCGCGGCCATTGCGGGTGAAGATCGCCACCCCATTGCCGTATTGGTGCGCGCTCGGCAGGGCCAAGGCTTCCTCGAAGGTCTCGGCCCGGACGATCTGCAGCACCGGCCCGAAGATCTCTTCCTGGTAAGTCCGCATCCCGGCCTTCACCTGATCGAACAGGCTAGGACCGATGAAGAAGCCCTTTTCGAAGCCCTGCAGCGAGAAGCCGCGGCCATCGACCACCAGCTCCGCGCCCTCGTCGACGCCGAGTTGGATGTAGTCGGAAATC
The DNA here is from genome assembly GCF_030654915.1 of Phenylobacterium sp. Taxonomy (GTDB): domain Bacteria; phylum Pseudomonadota; class Alphaproteobacteria; order Caulobacterales; family Caulobacteraceae; genus Phenylobacterium. The sequence continues at coordinate 6,684 of NZ_JAURWM010000019.1, forward strand.
TTCTGGCGGTGCGCCGCCGAGATCACCGGACCGTACTGGGCGGCGGCGTCGGTGGAGACGCCGACCTTCAAGGTCTCAAGCTCGGCCAGGACCCGTTCGCGGATGGCGTCGGCGGTCTTGGCGCCGACCGGCACCACCACCGGCAGGGCCATGCAGCGCTCGCCGGCCGAGCCATAGGCCGCGCCGACCAGGTCCTTCACCGTCTGGTCGAGATCGGCGTCCGGCAGAACGATGCCGTGGTTCTTGGCGCCGCCCATGGCCTGGACGCGTTTCCCGTGCGCCGTTCCGGTCTGGTAGACGTAGTGGGCGATGTCGGAGGAGCCGACGAAACTGACCGCGGCGATGTCCGGGTGGGTCAGGATGGCGTCGACCGCGACCTTGTCGCCATGCACCACGTTGAGCACGCCCTTCAGGTCGATGCCAAGGTTCGCTCCGGCCTCCATGAACAGTTCGGCCAGCCGCACCGGCAGGGTCGGGTCCTTCTCCGAGGGCTTCAGGATGAAGGTGTTGCCAACCGCGACGGCGATCCCGAACATCCACATTGGAATCATGCCCGGGAAGTTGAACGGGGTGATGCCCGCCGCCACGCCCAGCGGTTGACGCATTGAATAGACGTCGATGCCTGGGCCGGCCCCCTCGGTATATTCGCCCTTCAGCACATGCGGGATGCCACAGGCGAACTCGATCACCTCCAGCCCGCGCTGGATATCGCCCTTGGAGTCGGCGACCACCTTGCCGTGCTCGGACGACAGAAGTTCGGCCAGTTCGTCCATCCGCGCCTCGACCAGGCGCTTGAACTCGAACATCACCCGCGCGCGGCGCTGAGGATTGGTCGCCGCCCAGGCCGACTGGGCCGCCAGAGCCGCCTGCACCGCGCCGTCCACCTCGGCCGCCGTGGCCAGGGCGACTTTTGCCTGAACCTCTCCGGTGTTGGGGTTGAAAACGTCGCCGAAGCGGCCCGAGACGCCAGCAACCGCCACGCCTGAGATGAAATGTTGGATGTCGCGCATACCGACGTTCTATGCCTTCCCAAAGCGCCTGGGTAGACCCAACGCCACGTCAAGCCAGCACAGTTCGCACACGGACATCGCCAGCCAAGCACCCTTGCCCTCGACGCGGGGCGCGGCGCATTCTGGCGTGACTATGACGAGCGTCGCATCCACCGCTTCGGCCCTGCCTGCGCAAAGCGCCTATCACGACCATATCGTTGATGTGCTGATCGCCGAGCGGGCGCCCAAGCTGTCGGGCAGCCCGGCCTGGCCCATGATCCGCCCGCTGGCCTACCGGATGCTGGACTATCGCAAGGCGCGCGCGATGGCCGAGGCGATCGGCCCGCTCTCCGGCGGCGCGGCGCTGGACTATGTGTCCGACATGCTCAGCGTGAAAGTGGCCGCCTCCGGCCTGGAGCGCGTGCCGAAAACTGGGCGGGTCATCTTCGTCTGCAACCATCCGACCGGCATCGCCGACGGCATCGCGGTGTTCGACGCCCTGAAGGCGGCGCGGCCCGACGTCTGCTTCTACGCCAACTCCGACGCCCACCGGGTCGTCCCGCGCTTCGACGAGGTGCTGATCCCGGTCGAGTGGGTGGAGGAAAAACGCACCCGCGACCGCACGCGCCTGACCCTGCAGCTTACGCGGGAGGCCATGGAGGCCGAGCGCGCCCTGGTGATCTTCCCATCTGGCCGGCTGGCGCGGCGCGGCGCGGACGGAGTGCTGGCCGATCCCCCTTGGATGACCAGCGCCCTCTCCATCGCCCGCAAGTACGAGGCGACTGTCGTACCGATGCACCTGACCGGACCCTGGTCGACGCTGTTCCATTTCTTCAACCGCTTCTCCCAGGAGCTGCGGGACATCACCCTCTTCCACGAACTGCTCAACAAGGGCGGTCGAGAGTTTTCGCTGACCATCGGCCAGCCTATAGCTCCCGACGCGCTGGACCCCGACGCCAACGCCGCCACCCTGGCGCTCAAGGCCTATGTGGAGACCATCTTGCCCCGACATCCCGACCGGCCGTTCACATGATCGCCCCCGCCGAAGGCGAATTTCGGCTCGATGACGAAGCCGCCACGGCGCGACTGGGCGCGGCCCTGGCCGCCGAGCTGAAGGCTGGCGAGGCGATCTGCCTGACGGGACCGCTGGGCGCGGGGAAATCGACCCTGGCCCGCGCCCTGATCCGCGCCCTGACCACGCCCACCGAAGACGTGCCGAGCCCCACCTTCACCCTGGTGCAGTTCTATGAGGGCGCGCGGCTGAAGGTCGCCCATTTCGACCTCTATCGCCTGACCTCCGCCGACGAGGCCTATGAGATCGGGCTGGACGAGGCGCTAGAGGACGGGGCGGCGGTGATCGAATGGCCCGAGCGGCTTGACGGCCACCTTCCTCTCGACCGACTCGATATAGAGATCGCCATCGATCTGGCCCCGGATGGCGGGGAGGCGCGGCGCGCCCGGCTGACGCCGGCTGGCGCCTGGGAAGGACGCGGGCTTGAGTTATGATCGTGAGGGCCGCAAGGCCGAGTTTCTGAAGGCCGCCGGCTTCGGCGACGCCCGCCGCGAACCGCTGGCCGGCGACGCCTCGACGCGCGCCTATCAGCGCCTGCATCAGCCGAACGGTTCGGTGGCGATCTTCATGGATCAGGCGCCAGCCCTAGAAACCACCGTCTGCCCGCCCGGCGCCACCGACGCGGAGCGGATGGCCATGGGCTACAACGCCGCCGCGCGCCTGGCCGCCGGCTCGGTCGCCGCCTTCGTCGCCACCGCCGCCTTCCTGCGCGAGCGAGGCCTGTCGGCGCCGGCCATCCTGGCCCATGACGTCGAACATGGCTTGGCCGTTCTGGAAGACCTGGGCGACGGCCTGTTCGCCACCTTGATCGCGCAGGGCCAGGCCGAGACCCCGCTCTACGAAGCCGCCGTCGACGTTCAGATCGCCCTGCAGGCCGCGCCGCCGCCGGAAGTCCTGACCACCGATGGCGCAAGCTGGCCGCTGCTGACCTATGACGCCCTGGCCCTGAAGGTCGGGACCGACACCTTCCTTGAATGGTGGCCGAAGTTCAGCGGTCTGCCTGCCCTGGACGCCCCGGCCGTCGCCGAGTGGGACGCGCTGTGGGCGCCGATCTTCGCTCGCGGCGAGGCGGGGGCCAGCGTCTTCACCCACCGCGACTTCCACGCCCAGAACCTGCTGTGGTTGCCGCAGCGCGACGGCGTCGCCCGCGTCGGTCTGCTGGACTTCCAGGACGCCCTACGCGCGCACCCGGCCTGGGACCTGACCCATCTGCTGCAAGACGCCCGCCGCGACGTCTCGCCGGAGTTGGAGGCCGCGATGCTTGACCGCTTCCTCGCGGCCCAGCCAAGCCTGGAGCGCGAGACCTTCATCGCCGACTACCGCGCCCTCGCGGCCTCCAACGCCGCCCGCATCCTGGGCCGCGTCTTCGCCCGCCAGGCCCTGCTGGGCCGGACTCAGTACGAAGAGTTCATGCCGCGCACCTGGCGCTATCTCGAACGCAACCTCGCCGATCCGCAGCTGGTCGGGCTGCAAAGCTGGTTCGACCGTCACATCCCGCAAAGCGCCCGCCGATGAGCCAGATCAAGACCGCCATGGTGCTGGCCGCCGGCATCGGATCGCGGATGCGCCCGCTGACCGACGACCGCCCCAAGGCCCTGGTCGAGGTCGCCGGCCGCACCCTGATCGACCGGGTGCTGGATCGTCTGGTCGAGGCCGGGATCGAGACCGCCGTCGTCAATGTCCACCACTTCGCCGACCAGATGGAGACCCATCTAGCGAAGCGTACAGACCTCAAGATCCTGATCTCCGACGAGCGCGACGAATTGCTGGACTCCGGCGGCGGCATCAAGCGAGCGCGCGCCATGCTCGGCGACGACCCGATCCTGGTCGCCAACATCGACTCGCTGTGGATCGAGGGCGAGACCCCGGCGCTGGAAACCCTGAAGGCGGCCTGGAATCCCGAGATCATGGATCTCTGCCTGCTGCTGGTGCGGCGCGGCCATGGAATCGGGTTCGAGGGACCGCGCGGGTTCTTCATGGACGAGGCCGGCCGAGTCACCCACTCAGCCGAGCCCGAACCGCCGACGCCGTTCGCCAATGTCGGCTTCCAGATCCTTAAGCCGCAGCTGGTCGATGACCAGCCGGACGGGCCGTTTTCGATCCTGCCGGTCTGGTGGAAACTGTCGGAACAAGGCCGCCTGTTCGGCGCCGTCATGGACGGCTTCTGGATGCATGTGGGGGATCCCGCTGCCCGGGAGGCGACGGAAGCGAAGCTGCGGTGAGCAGCCTCTTCACCAGCTCCGCACCGCGCTGGTTCAGCATCCCGGCGCATCGCCCCTTCGTGCAGGACCTGGCACAGGGCCTCTACGACGCGCTGGCGCCGCTGGGTCCCGAGGCGCTGTCCCAAGCGGTGATCCTGACCCCGACCCGGCGCGGCGCCCGCTCGCTGGCTGACGCCTTCATCGCCGCCGCCGGAGGCGCGGCCGTGCTGCCGCCGCAAATCCGGCCGCTGGGCGACCTGGACGAGGGTGAGCCGCCGTTCGAACCCGGCGATCTCGCCGTCGACCTGCCCGCCGCCATCGCCCCCCTGCAACGCCGCTTCGAACTGACCCGGCTGGTCAAGGAGAACGAGCGCGCGTTGGGCCGCGACCTCGACGCCTCGGCGGCGCTGGAATTGGCCGACGCCCTGGGCGGCTTCCTCGACAGCCTGCAGATCGAGGAGGTCCCCGGCGACGGACTCGCCGACCTGGTGAGCGCCGACCTGGCCGAGCACTGGCAAGTCAGCCGCCACTTCCTGGAAACCGCGCTGAACGAGTGGCCCAAGCGGCTGGCGGCCATGGGGCTGGTGGACACCACTCGCCGCCGCGTCGCGCTGCTGCGACGGCTAGCCGAGACCTGGACCGAGACCCCGCCGCAAGGCGTGCTGATCGCCGCCGGCTCCACCGGCACCGCCCCGGCCACCGCTGACCTGCTGCGGGTGATCGCCCAGGCGCCGCAGGGCGCGGTGGTGCTGCCCGGCCTCGACGACAGCCTGGCCGCCGAGGCCTGGGACGAGGTTGGCGAGCAGCATCCGCAGGGCGCGATGAAGCGCCTGCTGACCCGCGCCGGCATCACCCGCACCGAGGTCATGCCCTGGCCCGCCTCCCACAGCTTCGACTCCCGTGGCCGTTGGCGCCGCCGGGTGATCAACGAAGCCCTGCGGCCCGCCGAACGCACCGCCGACTGGCTGACCGTGATCGAGAACCTCCGCGCCGAGGGCCAGACCGAGGGCGTCGACCCCATCGCCGAGGGCCTGGCCGGCCTTAGCGTCATCACCGCTCGCGCCGAGGAAGAGGCCGCGACCATCGCCGCCCTGCTGCTGCGCGAGGCCCTGGAAACCCCCGGCAAGACCGCCGCCCTGGTCGCCCCCGACCAGACCCTGGCCCGTCGCGTCGCCGCCAAGCTCGCCCGCTGGGGCGTGGGCGCCGACTCCTCGGCGGGCCTGGCGCTGTCGGGCTGTCCTGGCGGCGCGCTGGCCGGACTGGTCGCCAAGGCCGCCGTCGATCCGCTGGATCCCATTGTGCTGCTGGCGATCCTCAAGCACCCGTTCACGCGCCTTCGCCTCGATCCCGAGACCCTGGAAGCGCGCCGGATCGCGCTTGAGCTCGAAGGCCTGCGCGGCCCGCGCAAGACCACGTGGGAAGCGCTCGAAGCCCAGCTTCGCCGCAAGGGCGCGGACGAGGCGTTGCTGCTTGTCGCCGACCTTCGCGCCGTGCTCGCTCGCCTTGAGATCGAGGCCGAGACCCAGCCTCCAGCGCAGGCCGCGCGCCGGCTGACCGAGACCCTGGAAGCGCTCGCCACCGATCCCCTGGGCGACACCGGCGATCTCTGGGCCGGACATGGCGGCGAGACGCTGGGCCGGCTGCTGGCGGGCTTGATCGACGAATCCCACGGCCTGCCGGAAACCACCCCGCGCGGCTTCGCCGACCTGCTGTCGCGCCTGATGTCGGGCGAGTCGGTGCGCACCGGCGGCTCGACCCATCCGCGCCTACGGATCCTGGGGGCCATCGAGGCCCGCCTGACTCGCGCCGACCGGCTGATCGTCGCGGGCTTGGAAGAAGGCACCTGGCCGCAGGGCGCGCCGCTGGACCCGTTCCTGTCGCGGCCGATGCGCGCCAAGCTCGGCCTGCCGCCGCCCGAGCGCCGCGTAGGCCTCGCCGCCCACGACTTCGCTCAGGCGGCCTGCGCGCCTGAGGTGATCCTGCTGCACTCCGAACGCCGCGAAGGCGGGCCGGCGGTGAAGTCACGCTGGCTGTGGCGGCTGGAAACCTTGGCGCGCGGCGCCGGCATGATCCTGCCCGGCCGCCCCGAGGTCATCGATTGGGCCCGCGGCCTCGACGCCGCCGGCGGCTACGCGCCGGCCAAGCGCCCCGCGCCCAACCCGCCGATCGCCGATCGGCCCCGCGTGATGGCGGTGACCCGCATCGAAGCCCTGACCCGCGATCCCTACGCCGTCTGGGCGCGCGACATCCTCAAGCTCTACCCGTTGGAGCGGCCGGATGAGGCGGTCGAGGCCCGGGCGCGGGGCACGGCGATCCACAAGGCCTTCGAACGGCTGGCTGAAGACCATCCCGATGAGCTGCCGCCCGACGCCGCGGCGATCTTCGAAGGGCTCTACGTCGCCGAACTGGAAGCCGCCGGCATGCCGCACGAGGCCCTGGCGCGGGAGACCGCTCTGGCCAAGGAGGCCGCCGCCTGGGTCGCCGACCTGGAGCGCCGACGCCGCGCCGACGGCCGAACCGTCCATGTCGAGCTGAAGGGCGAAATGACCATCGAGGCGCCCGCCGGCCCCTTCACCGTCAACGCCCGCGCCGACCGCATCGAGATCGACCCGCAGGGGTTTGGCCACATACTGGACTACAAGACCGGCAAGGCCCCCTCGAAGAAGGTGGTGGAGACCGGATTCTCGCCGCAGCTCACCCTCACGGCGGCGATCCTCCAATCCGGCGGCTTCCCGACGCTGGGCCATCCCGAGCCCGGCGAGCTGACCTATCTGGAAATCACGGGGCGCAAGCCGGCTGGCCGCGAGGAGGTCCGCGCCATGCCCGGCGACGAGAGCGCCCTGGCCGCCGCCAACGCTTATGAGGGCTTGGTCAAGCTGATCAGCCAGTTCGACCACGGCCGGCCCTACACATCGCGGACCGCTCCGCAGTTCGTGAAGCAGTACATGAGCGACTACGACCACCTGGCCCGCGTCTTCGAGTGGTCGACCAGCGGCGAGGAGGACGGCGAATGAGTCCAGATCCTCAAAGACTGGCCGCCGATCCCGGCCTTTCGGCCTTCGTCACCGCCAACGCCGGCTCGGGGAAGACCAAGACCCTGATCGACCGGGTCGCGCGCCTGCTGCTGGCCGGGGCCCAGCCCGAGACCATTCTCTGCGTGACCTACACCAAGGCGGCCGCCGCCGAGATGCAGCGGCGCCTGTTCCTGCTGCTAGGCGACTGGTCGGTCTGCGACGATATCAGCCTGCGCGAGGCCCTGGCCAAGCTGGAGGGTACGACCCCGGACGCCTACGACCACCGGGGCCTGTCGAAGGCCCGCGCCCTGTTCGCCAGCGCCCTGGAAACTCCTGGCGGCCTGAAGATCCAGACCATCCACGCCTTCTGCGAAAAGCTGCTGCGGCGGTTTCCGCTGGAGGCCGGCGTCTCACCTGGCTTCCGGGTGATGGACGACGCCGCCTCGGCCGCCATCGCCGACGCCGCCCGCAAGGCCGTGGCGCGGCATGCGCTGAAGGGCGAGGGCCTCGTGGCCG
>NZ_JAURWM010000047.1 GCF_030654915.1 Phenylobacterium sp.
AAGCCGGTGGTCGGCGGGATCAATGGCGTCGCGGTCGGCGCGGGCCTGGGCCTCGCCATGGCCACCGACGTGCGGCTGATCGCCTCCAGCGCCCGCCTGATGGCCGGATACACCCGCATCGGCGGCTCGCCGGACGCCGGCCTCACCATCACCCTGCCGCAGGCCATGGGCTACGAGCGCGCCATGCGCTTCATGATGGAAAACCGCACCCTGACCGGCCAGGAGGCCGTCGACTGGGGCATGGCTGGCGAGGTCGTCGCCGACGACAAATTCGCTGATCGCCTGGCTGAGTATTGCGCTCAGCTCTGCGAGTGGTCGCCGATCACCCTGCGCCTGCTCAAGCGCGGCATCGTGAAGTCCTACGAGTCCCACGATATGGAGCAACAGCTCCGCTACGAGGTCTCCAACATCGGCCGAGCCTTCGGCAGCCAGGACGGCAAGGAGGCCCGCAAGGCCTTCCTCGAAAAGCGCAAGCCGGTCTTCACCGGCCGCTAGGCCCCGCTCATCCCGGCGAAAGCCGGGACCCAAGCTGACGCTCCATTGGCCCAGCTGACACCCCGCTTGGATCCCGGCTTTCGCCGGGAGGAGCGGGGAGCCCAAACCCCACGCCGCCGGCCCAAACCGACGGCGCGGGGCGCTTGGCCTAGGCGGGCATGCGGTGCATGGCGCACAGCTTGTTGCCGTCCGGGTCGCGCAGATAGGCCAGGTACATCTTGCCCATGCCGCCGGCGCGCACGCCGGGCGGCTCCTCGCAGGTCGTTCCGCCATTGGCCACGCCGGCCGCGTGCCAGGCGTCGGCCTGCTCGGGCGAGTCGCAGGCGAAGCCGATGGTGCCGCCATTGGCGTGGCAGGCCGGCTCGCCGTCGATCGGCGCCGACACGGCGAACACGCCGCTCTTGGACATGTAGAACATCCGGTGCCCGTCCACGAACGACGGCGGCACGTTCAACGTGGCCATCAGCGCGTCATAGAAACCCTTGGACTTGGCCAGGTCGTTGGTCCCGACCATCACATGTGAAAACATCTGGCTTCCTCTCCCTTGTTCTTGATCGACGCGGCCGATGCACGGCCTGTCGCAGACGCCATAGCATTCCAGGCTGAGCCTTGCGCAAGCTCAAGCGTGCCGACCAGAACGTTTAGCCGCCGATCATGAGGCGACGCGTCGGTTGCGCAGGGCGAGTTATGGCTCGCTCCTGAGTTGAGGAAGCTGCAATGCATTGCAGGACTTATGGTCGGAATTGTTCTCCATGATCCAACCGGGACGCTCGATGCCTAAAACTCTGCTCTTGATACTGGTTGCTTTGATGCAGGTCGCCTTGCCGGGTGCAGTTGCGTCTGCGGAACCTGCGACGGGGTCGTTGACGACGCAAAGCGTCGCCAAGCTATTGAAGGATTATGGTCTTCACCCCGAGGGGTTGATCATGGCCCGCAATGCAGACGGTCGGAGGTCGTATGGGCCGAAGGTTCCTTCAGATGTGCTGAACGTCCACGTTGGCGAAGCCAGCGATGGGACCACTCAGTTCGTTCTCATCAGGTACGTTCCCATCAACGATGCCGCGGCCAACGAGGGCGCTAGGCCACCAGTGTTCGACGTGATCGGGCGCCTCGCTCGCCTCGCTGCTCCTTCGTGGAACTCCGCCAGCGATGACCTATTCAATGGCAGCCTCAAGGCTTGGGAAGTTCAGGATCAAGTCACCATTCGTCAAGAAGGGAGCGTAGTGCATCTTGCAGGATCACCTCCTGACTTGATGTATCTTCTCATTGTACGCGAGGGCGCATGCGACCTTCGCGCTGTCTTCGAAGAAACTGTAGGTTGTGATCTGGTTGAGCCACCAAGATCCGCCAAGCCGTTGCCCTAGTTCATCGGCTGGGTTGTCTCAGTTGCGCGTAGATGTTCTTTTTATGTTCCGAATTGACCCCCGCTCCGTGCTACTCTCCCCCAATGCCCGCGCGCGCCTATCGGCAAACAAACCCCCAGGCCCGCCAGCAGCTCCTGACCCGCCTCGCCGCCGGCGAGCCGATCATGGCGGTCTGCGCCGAGCCGGGCGTGCCGTCCTATGCCAGCGTCTACGCTTGGGCGAAGGTCGAGCCCGGCTTCGCCGCTGAATTGGTCCTGGCCCGGCGGAAGGGCGCGTTCATTCGGGGCGGGGCGTTCGACGAGGCCAAGGGCCAGGCGGTGCTGACGCGCCTGCGGGCCGGAGAGCCGATCACCCAGATCCTGCGCGACCCCGCCACGCCCAGCCGGCGCGTCTACGCCTATTGGCGCGCCACCCAGGCGCCGTTCGCCGAAGAGGTCTATCGCCTGAACCAGGTCCGCGCCGCCGCGCGCGCCCAGCGCGGGCGTGACCGTCGGCGCCATTTCGACCTGGCCCTGGCCGACGCCATCGTGGTGCGCGTCTCGCGGGGTCAGCCCCTACAAGCCCTGCTCAACACCGCCGCCGGCCTGCCATGCCGTGGGGTGGTCGCCCGCTGGCGTCGGATGCAGCCGGAGTTCGACCAGGCGCTGCGCATCGCCATCCGCATCGGCCGTCGCCGCGCCCGCATGAGCGGCGGCTGCACGCCGGCCTTGACCCAGCTCATCGCCGACGAAATTCGCCAGGGCGAGTCGCTCTCGAGCCTCGGGCGACGCCCCGACATGCCGTGCGCCGCCACCCTCTACGCCTGGGTCCGCAAGCAGCCGGCCTTCGCCGCCGAGATCGCGCAGGCCTGCGACGACCGAGAGGACTGGTTCACCGATCAGGTGATGATGCTGGCCGACGGGCCGGGCGAGCTGAAGGACCGCTACCGCCAGATCGCGGCGCTGAAATACCGGCTCGGCCGGCTGCAAAACCGCCCCGGGGCCAAGCGGGCGCGTGCCGAACGCGCCAGCAATTCCTCTCCCTCGGGAGAGGTTAGGTGAGGGGGCGCCGCGCGGCGGCGCTCTGCTGACGATCGACCATCAAGGGCGTTGGTGCCGAAGACCCCTCACCCTCCCTCTCCCCAGCGGGGAGAGGAGATCAGCGCTACCCCATCCCTCTCCCTCGGGAGAGGTTAGGTGAGGGGGCGCTGCGCGGCGGCGCTCTGCTGACGAACGAGCATCAAAGGCGTCGGGGCCGAAAGACCCCTCACCCAACCTCTCCCCAGCGGGGAGAGGAGATCAGCGCCACCCCATCCCTCTCCCTCGGGAGAGGTTAGGTGAGGGGGCGCCGCGCGGCGGCGCTCTGCTGACGATCGACCATCAAGGGCGTTGGGGCTGAAAGACCCCTCACCCGACCTCTCCCCGGCGGGGAGAGGAGATCAGCGCTACCCCATCCCTCTCCCCGGCGGGGAGAGGCGGAACGCTAGCTGTTCCACGGCCCGCGCTTGGGCGCGGCCGAGGTGGTCGGGACCGCCGTGGCCGAGCGGCGTCCGCCGCTGACGATGGGCGAGCTGGGCGGCCGGGCCGGCGGCGGGGCGCCGCGGCCGTTCAGCTTCATCAGCGCCGCGACCCGGTTGGCGGTCGCCGGGTGGGTCGAGAACAGGTTGTCGGCGCCCCGGCCGCTCAGCGGGTTGATGATGAACATCTGGCCCGTGGCCGGATTGCGCTCGGCTGTCACATTGACGATGCCGTGGGCGTAGGCCTCGATCTTCTGCAGGGCGCTGGCCAGGGCCTGGGGATCGCCGCTGATCTCGGCCCCGCCCTTGTCGGCCTCGTATTCGCGGCCACGGCTGATCGCCATCTGCACCAGGGCCGCAGCCATCGGCGCCAGGATCATCAGGGCGATGGTGCCGATGATCCCGCCCGGACGCTCGCGGTCGTTGCCGCCAAAGAACAGCGCGAAATTGGCCAGTGACGAGATCGCCCCGGCCAGGGTCGCGGTGATGGTCATGGTCAGGGTGTCGTGGTTCTTCACGTGCGCCAGCTCGTGGGCCATCACCCCGCGCACCTCGCGCCGGTCCAGCATCCGCAGCAGGCCCATGGTGGCGGCGACGGCGGCGTTCTCGGGGTTGCGGCCGGTGGCGAAGGCGTTCGGCTGCTCGGTCTCCATCACATAGACCTTGGGGCGCGGCATGCCGGCGCGGTCGGACATCTCGAAGACGTCGCTGACATAGTTGCGCAGGAACGGGTCGGTGGTCCCCGGATCGATCTCGCGCGCGCCGTACATGCGCAGCACGATCTTGTCGGAGTTCCAGTAGCTGAAGAAGTTCATCGCCACGCCGATGGCGAGCGCGATGGCCATGCCGGTGGCCCCGCCGATCAGATAGCCGATGCCGACGAACAGGGCGGTCAGGCCCGCCAGCAACATGAAGGTGCGAAGGTGATTATGCATGGCGCTCGATATGGGGGCGGGGAGGGGCCTTGCGCAAGCGCGCGCCCATTCCTCTCCGCCGGGAGTAGCGAGATGAGGGCGCGCCGCGCAGCTCTACTGACGATCGACCATCGATGGCGTCGAGGCCGGAAGACCCCTCACCCAACCACTCCCCGGCGGGGAGAGGAGATCGGCGCGAAACGTTCCTCTCCCTCGGGAGAGGTTAGGTGAGGGGGCCGCGCAGCGGCTCTGCTGAGGGGGAGTGTCAAAGGCGGCGCTGAACGCAGTCGCCAGCCGGCGGACGAGAAAGGCCTACCCGGCCGCCCGCAGGGTCGCCGCCGCCGCCATGATGCGGTCGGTCGGGGCCTCGGCGCCGGCGGCCTGGCGGCGCATCAGGGCCTCGACCTCTTCTGGCGGCATCGGCCGGGCGAACAGATAGCCCTGCATCAGGTCGCAGCCGGCGGCGCGCAGGAAGATGGCCTGGGCCTCGTCCTCCACCCCTTCGGCGACGATCCGCGCGTTCAGCGACTTGGCGGCGTTGAGCATGGCGCGGACCAGTTTTGAGACCCGTGGGTCGCGGCCGACCCCGCCGATCAGCGACTGGTCCAGCTTCACCGTGTGGATGGGCAGTTGCAGCAGGGCGCGCAGGTTCGAATAGCCGGTGCCGAAGTCGTCCAGGGCGATGCGCACGCCATGCGAGGCCAGGCGCTCGATGTGACGGCGCGCCATCGACAGGTCGTTGACCAGGAAGGTCTCGGTGATCTCGACCGCCAGGGCGGTGGCCGGCAGGTCGGTGGCCGCCAGTCGGCGGATCAGGTTGCGCGAGAAGGCCGGATCCAGCAGTTCGCGTTGCGAGACGTTGAGGGAGACGGTGTCGATCAGCCCCTCGACGACCCAGGGGGCCGCGCGCTGGCAGGCCAGTTGGAAGATCGCTCCGTCCAGTTCGCCGATCAGGCCCAGTTCCTCGGCCAGCGGCACGAAGACGCCGGGTGCGATCATGCCGCGCTCGGCGTGGTTCCAGCGGGCCAGCACCTCGACGGCGCTGATGCGGCCGTCGCCCGCGTTCACCAGCGGTTGGAACCAGGGGACGATGTGGCCGGCCGGGATGGCGCGGCGAAGTTCGGCCTCCAGGCTGTGGCGCGCGGCGCTGGCCTGGCGCAGTTCGTCGTCGAAGGCCGACCAGCGGCTGCCGCCGGCGGCCTTGGCCCGGTAGAGCGCCATGTCGGCGAAGCGCTGCAGGTCGGCTGCGTCGACGGCGTCGCTCGGGTGCAGCGCCACGCCCAGCGAGGCGCCGGGCGCGATGGCGCGGTCATAGATGGTGTGCGGCAGGGTCAGCAGCTTGGTCAGGGCGTCGGCCCGGTTGCGCAGGTTCTCGCCGCTGGTGACCAGGGCGAACTCGTCGCCGCCCAGCCGGCAGACCACGTCGCCGGGCAGGGCGGTGCTGCGCAGGCGCAGGCCGATCTCGACCAGCAGCTGGTCGCCGGCGTGGTGGCCGAGACTGTCGTTGAGGTGCTTGAAGCGGTCGAGGTCGATGACGAACAGGGCCACCGGCTCGCCGCGGGCCTGGGCCGCGTCCAGCCGCTCGATCAGGGCGGTTGCGAAGGCGCCGCGGTTCAGCAGGCCGGTCAGGCCGTCCGTTCGCGCCAGGTGCAGGGTTAGGGCCCGCTCCTCCTCCAGCTCGTCCACCCGGGCGGTGAGCGTCTCGGAGATGCGTCGTAGCTCCTGGCGGGCGCGCGACAGTTCTTGTTCGGCGGCCTGGGTGGCCAGCCGCTCGCGTTCGAGCTGCTGGACCAGGAGGGCGGTGGCGGTCAGTTCACCAGCAGTAGAATCCCTCATCGCCGCCCCCTCTCCGAACCCGTTCGTGGATCGCCGGTATGCCGGAAAGGGTGGAATCGTCCGTTAACGGGCGGCGAGAAAGTGCGTCCTCAGGCGGCCTTTGGGGTCGGGTCGTTGGGGTCGATCGGGGCCTCGGCCGGATCTTCGATCTGCCCCTCCCACTTGGCGACGACCGCCGCGGCGACCGAGTTGCCGAGCACGTTGGTGGCCGAGCGGCCCATGTCCAGCAGGTGGTCGACGCCGAGGATCAGCAGCAGGCCGGCCTCCGGCAGATCGAAGTAGGTGAGGGTCGCGGCGATGACCACCAGCGAGGCGCGCGGCACGCCGGCCATGCCCTTGGAGGTGATCATCAGCAGCAGCAGCATGGTGATCTGCTGGCCGATCGACATCTCGATGCCATAGGCCTGGGCGATGAACAGCACCGCGAAGGTACAGTACATCATCGAGCCGTCGAGGTTGAACGAGTAGCCCAGCGGCAGGACGAAGCTGGAGATCCGGCGCGACAGCCCGAACTTCTGCAGCTCTTCCAGGGTGCGCGGATAGGCCGCTTCTGACGACGCCGTGGCGAAGGCCAGCAGGGCCGGCTGGCGGATGGCGCGCAGCAGGTCGACGGCGCGCTTTCCGACGATCAGGATCACCGCCGCCGACAGCACCAGCCAAAGCACGCCCAGCGACGCATAGAAGCCCAGCACGAATTTCGCATAATCCGCCAGGACGCTAAGCCCCTGCGTAGCCACCGTCGCCGCCAAAGCCGCAAAAATTGCAAGGGGGGCGGTTTTCATCACGTAGCCCGTGATCTTGAGCATGATCGCGGCGATCTGATCGACCAGCGCGGTGACGGCCGGAGCCTTGTCGTCGAGCGACGAGACCGCGGTGCCGACGAAGATCGAGAACACCACGATCTGCAGGATCTCGTTGTTGGCCATCGCCTCGACGATGGATTTCGGCACCAGGTGGGTGATGAACTCCCTGAGCGTCAGCTTGGTCGCGTCCACGGCCCCGACGATCGTCGAGGGATCCTGGATCAAGCCCATGCCCACGCCCGGCTGGATCAGGTGCACCATGAACAGGCCGATCAGCAGCGAGACGATCGAGGCGCCGATGAACCAGCCCATGGTCTTGACGCCGACCCGGCCGATGGATGCGGCGTCTTCCATGTGGGCGATCCCGGCGACCAGGGTCGAGAACACCAGCGGCGCGATGATCATCTTGATAAGTCTCAAGAAGACATCGGTGATGATGGTCAGATTGTCGGCGACGCCCTTGGCCTGATCAGGGGCGAGGAAGTGGTTCACCGCCCAACCGGCAAGCACCCCTAGCACCATGGAACCCACGATAAAGGCGGTGAAAATTTTGTTCATGGTGGGGTCCCCGAGCGCTTAGAGGCGACCTTGTGGCCGACAATAGGGGGTTTCGTCCATAGCGTTGCAAAAGTGAGGCAGGGACATCTCGCAACCTACACAAGAGCAGGCTAAACTGACCCATGTTCAATGAAAACAAGGCAGCCGCCATCGTCGAGCGGCTAAATGTAGAATACCAAGACACGGTCCGGGCCCTGAGGGGCGCGTTGAAGACCTTCCTGGCGGGCGGAGCCCCGCCGACCGCCGAGATGCGGGCGGAGGGCGTTTTCGCCTATCCCGAATTGCGGCTGACTTGGCCGCCTGGTCATAGCTATCCCAGGCTGAGCCGCGCCTACGCACGACTCTCCCAGCCCGGCGTCTACACCGTCACCGTCACCCGGCCGGACCATTTTCGCGATTACCTGATCGAACAGATCAGCCTGCTGATGGCCGATTTCGACGTGACCATCGAGGTTGGCCGCTCGCGACAGGAGATGCCGTTCCCCTATGTGCTGGACGGGGCTGTGGACCTGGCCATGGCCGACATCAGTTCGGCTGAGATCGCCCGACATTTTCCAACCACCGAGCTCGCACATATTGGTGATGAAATCGCCGACGGCTTCTGGAACGCTGGTCTGGAGCCGTCGCGGCCGCTGGCCCTGTTCGACGGACTGCGGACCGATTTCTCACTGGCCCGTCTCACCCACTACACCGGCGCCCCAGCGGAGCACGTCCAGCAGTTCATCCTCTTCACCAACTACCATCGCTATGTGGACGAGTTCGTGCGCTGGGGTTGCGATCAGCTGAAGTCCGGCGGCCCCTATACCGCCCTGTCGGCGTCCGGCCGGGTGGTCGTCACCGCCGAGACCGAAAACCCGGAACAGGCGATCGCCGACGGCCCCTGGCGGCGGCACCAGATGCCGGCCTATCACCTGATGGCCGAGGGGCGGCGGGGCATCACCCTGGTCAACATCGGGGTCGGGCCGTCGAACGCCAAGACCATCACCGATCACCTCGCGGTGCTGCGGCCCCAGGCCTGGCTGATGATCGGCCACTGCGGGGGATTGCGCGGGTCCCAGACCATTGGCGACTACGTGCTGGCCCACGCCTATCTGCGCGATGACCATGTGCTGGACGACGTGCTGCCGCCCGAAATCCCGATCCCGCCGATCGCCGAGATCCAGGTCGCCATGGGCCGCGCCGCCGAAGCTGTGACCGGCGAAACCGGCGAGATGCTAAAGCGCCGTCTGCGTACCGGCACGGTGGTCACCACCGACGACCGCAACTGGGAGCTAAGGTTCTCGTCCAGTTCGTTGCGGTTCAATCAATCGCGGGCGGTGGCGATCGATATGGAGAGCGCCACCATCGCGGCCCAGGGCTATCGGTTCCGGGTGCCGTACGGGACGCTGCTCTGCGTGTCGGACAAGCCGCTGCATGGCGAGATCAAGCTGCCAGGTCAGGCCAACGCCTTCTATGAGCGCGCGATCGGTCAGCACCTGCAGATCGGCATCGCGACCATGGACCTGCTGCGCGAAGAGGGGCCAAGGCTCCACTCGCGCAAGCTGCGCAGCTTTGACGAGCCACCGTTCCGCTAGGGCGTGGGCTTGTTGACGTCGCAATGGCTCTTGTCGGATTTCCTACCTCCATGAAACCCCTGCTGTTCCTTTCGCTAGCTTGCGCCCTGCTTTCGCCTGTTGCGGCTCTGGCGCAGGCCGCGCCTGCCGAGACAGAGATCCTTCACGCGACGTCCGGCGTCTTTGGCCAGTCGGACGACAGCTTCCGTCCGACGCGCGATGTCTCACTGGCCCAGAGGGACGCGTATGGCTGGATCATCCAGGTGCGGACGGACAAGCCGGTCATTCGCTGGCGTGAGGAGTTCACACTGCCGGCCCGCGCCTCCAATTGGGGCGTCGACGGCGACTCTCAGATCACCGTCGCAGATGATGGCCGCACATCCGTGACGGAGCGCGAGGTGGAGGCGGGCACGGGCTGGATCGCCAACGCCTGGGCGGTAGCCGATGGCGATCCCAAGGGGCGATACGTCATGAGAGTGACCGTCGATGGCGGCCCAAGCCGTGAGTTCCAGTTCGACGTTCAATAGCGGCGCGACGAAATGGCGGCGGCCTCCATCTCGCAATCTCCCGGCGAAATCGCTAAATCGGCTCTCATGAACGCACGGCATATCGAACTCGAAGGCATCGAGAACTTCCGCGACTTCGGCGGATACAGCACCGCCTGCGGGCGCGGGATCAAGGCGGGACGTTTGTTCCGCTCGGCCAATCACGCCTACGCCACCGAAGGCGACCTGCAGACGCTGCGCGATCTGGATGTCCAGGTGATCGTCGATCTGCGTCGCCGCCGCGAACGCGACCGCGAGCCGTCGAAGCGGTGGGAAGGCTTCGTGGGCCAGGTCATCGAGAACGACATCGACGGCCCGGAAGCCGACTGGGCCGACGCCCTGAAGGTGGCTGGCGACATCAACGCCGACTGGTTCTTCCGCGACAGCCTGGAGTTCTATCGCAACGCGCCGCATGCCGAGCGGATCGTCGATCTATTCAGCCGCTATTTCCACGCGCTCGGCGAGACCGACGGCGCGGTGGTGGTCCACTGCGCGGCGGGCAAGGACCGCACAGGCATGATCTGCGCCATCACCCACCACATCGCCGGTGTCCACCGCGACGACACCTTGGCCGACTATTTGGCGACCAACGACGAGACCAAGCTGGAGAAGAAGACCGCCTTCCTCGGCCCGTGGATCCGCGACCTGACCGGCATCACCGTCAACGACGCGGCTTTGCGCCAGGCGGTCAGCGTGAACGAAGCCTTCCTGGACGAGGCGTTCGCGGCCATCGACGAGAGTCACGGCTCGATTGATCGCTATCTGGAAGAGGTGCTGGGCGTCGACTCCAAGCTGCGCAGCCGCATCGAGGCGCGCATCCTCGGCTGACACGGGGCTCGCCATATCCTAATCGTCCTCCGCAAGAATGTGAGGGGACGACCAATGCAGAGCTTCCAACCGCCACGGCGCATCTTGATGGGCCCGGGTCCTTCCGACGTCAGCCCCCGCGTGCTGTCAGCCTTGGCCCGCCCGACCATCGGCCACCTGGACCCCGAGTTCCAGAACCTGATGGAAGAGATCAAGGGTGCGCTGGCCCGGCTGTTCAACGCCCCTGACCATGCCTGCGTCCCGTTGCCGGCGCCGGGTACGGCGGGCATGGAAGCGGCGATCATGAACCTGCTCGAGCCGGGTGATCGGGCGGTCATCGCCATCAACGGCGCGTTTGGCGGCCGCATGGCCGACATGGCCGACCGAGCCGGGGCCGAGGTCGTGACCTTGGACTTCGAATGGGGCAAGCCTGTCGATCCGGCGGTGGTCGAGGAAGCGCTGAAGGCCGCGCCAGCCAAGGTGTTCGCCTTCGTCCATGCGGAGACCTCGACCGGCGTGCGCAGCGACGCCGCCACGCTTTGCGGCCTAGCCCGCAAGTACGGCGCGCTCTCCATCGTCGACTGCGTCACCTCGCTCGGCGGCATCACCGTCGATGTCGCGGCCTGGGACGCCGACGCGGTCTATTCCGGAACCCAGAAGTGCCTGTCGGCGCCTCCCGGCCTCTCGCCTATCGCGCTGTCGAAGCGGGCGCAGGCGGCGATCACCGGCCGCAAGACCAAGGTCCGCAACTGGCTCTGCGACTTCAATCTGCTGATGAGCTACTGGGGCGGCGACGGCGGCCGGACCTATCACCACACCGCCCCGATCAACGCGCTCTATGGCCTGCATGAGAGCCTGGTGGCGCTGTTCGAAGAAGGCCAGCAGGCGGTGCTGGTCCGTCATGCCCGCACCCATGAGGCTCTGGCCGCTGGGATCGAGGCGATGGGCCTGTCGTTCCTCGTCGCCGAGAAGGACCGCCTGCCGCAGCTCAATACCGTGATCGTGCCGGACGGCGTCGACGAGGCGGCAGTCCGCAGCTTTGTTCTGGCTAAGTGGGACTTGGAGATCGGCGCTGGTCTCGGCCCGCTCAAAGGCAAGGTCTGGCGGATCGGGTTGATGGGGGCCTCGGCCACCCCGTGGCACGTGCGTGTCTGCCTGAACGCCCTCGCCGACGCCCTGGACGCCCAAGGCTTCAAGGCCGACCGCAAGGCGGCGCTGGCCGCGGCCGACGCAAAGCTCGCCTAGGCTTGGCTTTCGGCTCGTTCTGACGGCCCAAGAACGTAGGCCTCCCTCGACGCCGTCAGCGGTATTGGGGGAGGCGACCGCCGAGTCCGACTTCCCCTCCTCGCCGCCGGAAGCTAAGGCCAGCGTCATGCTATGGGCGGCGCAGCTTCGAGCGGAATGGCGCGAGCCGGCGGAGGTTCTGTCGGCCTTCGCCGATGAGCCGTGGACGCTAGGCCTGGTGTCGGGCGGCCAGGATGATCGCGGCCGCTGGTCGTATCTGGCGCGCGCCCCTGATGCGATCCTGACCGTCGCGCCCGGCGATCCTCGCGATCCCTTTGGCGCGCTCTCCGATCTCTTGGGGCCGCCAGCGCCGGCCCTGGCGGACGGACCGCCGTTCCAGGGCGGCGTGGTGGGACTGGCCTGCTATGAACTCGCTGATCGTGTCGAGGCGCTGGGGTTGCGCAGACAAGCGTCTTGGCCAGACATGGTCGCGGCCCGATATCTCGCGGTGTTGGCTTTCGACCGACAGGAGCGCCAGGTGTTGGCCATAGGTCGTGGGGCGCGCCCGGACGAAGCGGATGCCCGGGCTAGGGCGGCGCTCGCCTGGCTGGAACCCGCGCCGCGTGCGGTCTATCGGGGGAAGTTGACCGACGGGCTCCTCAATTCCGACGGCGAGGCCTATGAGGCGGCCGTCGCCGATGTGGTCGCCCGCATCCATGCCGGTGAAATCTTTCAGGCCAATATCGCCAGGTCGTGGACAGGACGGCTGCTGGCCGGCTCGACGCCCTTTGACCTGTTCGCCCGGTTGATTGACCAGAGCGCCGCGCCCTTCGCGGCCTACCTGCGCCTGCCCGGCCTGGCCCTGGTGTCGAACTCGCCGGAGCGCTTCGTCCGGGTGCGTGAGAAGATGGTCGAGACGCGGCCGATCAAGGGCACTCGGCCGCGGGGGCGCACCTCCGAGCAGGACGGCTTGCTGGCCGACGAACTGCTGGCCAGCGAAAAGGACCGCGCCGAGAACCTGATGATCGTCGACCTGATGCGCAATGACTTGGCGCGGGTCTGCGCGCCGGGCAGCGTGCGGGCGCCAGAGTTGTTCGCGGTGGAGAGCTTCGCCAATGTCCACCATCTGGTCTCGACGGTGGTCGGGCGGCTGGCGGCCGGCAAGGGGGCGGTCGATCTCCTGGCTTCGGCCTTCCCGCCCGGCTCGATCACCGGCGCGCCGAAGGTGCAGGCGATGAAGACCATCGCCGCGCTGGAGACGCCGAGAGGTCCCTATTGCGGTTCGCTGTTTTGGGCGGGGTTCGACGGAAGTTTCGATTCCAGCGTGCTGATCCGCACCGCCGCCTTTGTGGAGGAGCCGGGCGGCTGGTCGCTGGAGGCGCGCGCCGGCGCCGGCATCGTCGCCGACAGCGATCCCCACGCCGAACGCCTGGAGACCGAGGCTAAGATCGCGGCCCTCGCCCGCGCCCTGGAGGAGCCTAGCCGATGACACTGATCCCGCATGACGATCGGGGCCTACTGCTGGGCGATGGCCTGTTCGAGACCGTGCTGGCGGTGAATGGTGTCCTCGTTGGTCTGGCCGCTCATCTCGACCGGATGACGGTGGGATGCGCGGTCGTGGGCCTGCCGCCCCCGGACCGGATGCTGGCCGAGCGTCTGATGCGCGAGGCGCTGGCGGGGATGGCCGCGCCGCGCGTCGCCGTGCGGCTGACCCTGACGGCGGGCTCGGGCGGGCGGGGGCTGGACCGGCCGGCCGCGCCTGAGCCTCGATTATTCGCGAGCGCCGCCGCTTCGCCGCGCCCCTCGGAACCTGCGCGGCTGATCACCAGCAGCGTGCGTCGCAACGACGGATCGCCCGCCGCCCGGCTGAAGACGCTCGCCTATCTGGACAATGTGCTGGCGCGTGCGCAGGCGCGCGAGCGGGGCGCGGACGAGGCCTTGATGCTGAACTCGCGAGGGGAGGCGGCCTGCGCGGCGGCGGCCAATGTCTTCTGGGTCCGCGACGGGCGGCTCTACACCCCGGCGCTGGAGTGCGGGGTGCTGGCCGGCACCATGCGCGCACGGGTGCTGTCGGCGGCGGTTCGGCTGGGCGTTGAAGTGGCGGAGGTTCGGGCGCCTGGGGAGGCGCTGGCAGGCGCCGAAGCGGTCTTCTTGACCAACAGCCTGATCGGCTTGCGCGCGGTGTCAGGCCTGGACGAGGTGGTGTTTGGCGGCTCGGCGCTGGTCGAGCGCTTGGCGGCCGAGTTTTCCGCCTAGTCGAGCAGGACGACGGCGACGCCGCCGCGCGGCTTCATGTCCATCTGCTTTTTGAAGGTGAAGGCGTTCGGGAAAATCTGACCGATCGGAGTCTTGTAGGTGTAGATCGTCTCGGCTCGGATGATCGCGATATTGGCGGTCTTCTCGACCGTGCTTAGATCAACGCCGCCCGGGAAGGTGCCGCGCTGCTGTTGCCACCGAATCTGCGGCACGCCGTTCGCGTTCGTTTCGATACTGGCGATACGGATGCCAAGCGTCGTGACGGGGAATGGCTTCAGCGCCGCCGTGCTGATGTTGAAGATGTCGTCGATCTGCGCCTTGCTCAGCTGGGTCGCTTGGGCGGTTAGGTCGCCGACGGCGGTGGCGATGACGCTCACCCGTCGGTTGGCCAGTAGCGCCTGGGTGCTCTCGGCCATGCCGTAATAGAGGACTAGGATGAGTGGCAGCACGAAGGCGAATTCAACGGCCGCTGAACCGCGACGATCACGAACAAAGCGGTTCAGCATCCGGCTCCCCCGGGAAGTAGGGCGGCGTTGTAGGGCTCGTTGCGGAAGATCCGGGCCGAACTCAGCAGACGTCCTTCATGCCCGGCGCTCTTGAAGATCGGCCGGAGCAGCGGCGAGATGATCGGCCACTCGTAGTAGGTGCGAACCAGCACAATGTCCTCGGGGTTGCCAGGCGACCAGCAGATCCTCCGTTTGTCGAAGTCCTGGGGGGCGGCCGGTTCCGAGCTTCCAGCGCTGGCGAAGGTGTCGAAGGTCTCGGCATCGACGATCAGCTTGCCGTCGCAGTTGGTTCTCAGCCAGTTCATGTTGCGGCAGACCAGCCTGCCGAACTCCTGCATGCTTATTTCCTTGTTCGCTTGGGTCTGGCTGGGAAAGTCGGCCTGGAATTGGCCGGTGCGAATTTTGCGGGCTGCGAAATCGGTCGCGCTGTCCAGGGTCGCGGTCACCAGCAGAATGAGCGCTAGTTCCAGGACGCCGAACATCAGCATCAGCATTGGAATGCCGATAATGGCGAACTCGACCGCGATCGCGCCGCGGCGCTCGCCGACGAAGCGCCTGATCAGAGCGGTGGTTCTTGCGACAAGGCGCGGCATGACGTCCCCGAGCTTCAAGCCCGCTGGGACAATATCAAGGTCTGGCTAACCGGAGGTTTAAGGCCTTGGTTATCAGGGCGCCTTGGGCGCCTCGCCGATGCGTTCGCAGCCGCCGGCGCAGGCGTAGTCATCGACCCGCGCCCCGCGAATGACCGACACGCGGCCCGTGGTCGGGGCCGAGACCACGATCTGGCGCTCCATGACCGTGCGGCCTAGTTGATCGACGACCACCAGATTGGTCACCCCATAGCCCTTGCCCAGGATCACGGCCTTGCCGGAGTCCAGCACGCTGACGTCGGCGATGGCGGGGTTGCCGATCAGCACGTCGCGAGTGCCGCGCGGCAGGTTCACTGTCGCGCTCTGGTCGATGGGCACGGTCATGGAGGGGGCGGCGGCGGCCGTGGAGGCGCTCGTCAGGACCGCCAGGGGCGCCGTCAGGGCCAGGAGAAGGCGTCGCATTGAGGTGGTCCCGGAAAACAGTGTCCCCTGAAACTGGGCTGCAATGGTCAACAAAGGCTGAATTCTTGGGAGCTCTCGTGCGCGCGCGAGAATCATTAAGCCCGCGGCTCAATTTTAGAATTTCTTGGCAGCTTGGTTAATCAATATTTACAGTAAACGAAAGTAAACTATAGAAAACTACCATCGAATACACGAATGTTTACTTGAGATTAAGCTTGGCCTTGCAATGTGCATCTGTATTTCGGGGCGGGCAGACCTCCAAGGTTTGAAGCCGCACAGTCTGCTCGCAAACAAAGGAGACCGAGCAATGTCCAAGTTCGTCACGCGCTTCCTGAAGAATGAGTCCGGCGCCACGGCCATCGAATACGGCCTGATCGCCGCGCTGATCGCGGTTGTCCTGGTTACGGCCATGACTGCTCTCCAAGGCAAGATCACTGCGCTGTTCACCGGCGTGGGCACCAAGGTCGACGCCGCTACGCCTAAGTAGGGCGTCTAGGCCGCGCCGCGAATTTGCGGTGATGATCTTCGAAGCCGCGGCGGTACTCATCGCCGCGGCTTCATTCGTTGGCCACTAGGACAGGCAACAAAGTGATGAAGCACCTCGTCGCAAGCTTTCTTAAAGATGAGTCCGGCGCCACCGCGATTGAGTACGGCTTGCTGTGCGCCCTAATCGCCGTAGCATTGAT
>NZ_JAURWM010000056.1 GCF_030654915.1 Phenylobacterium sp.
GAACCGGAACCAGATGTAGAAGAGCATCAGCAGGATCGCGAGCAACAGCGCCGTCAATCCGCTTTGGAACAGCTCGCCCGAGACCTTTGGGCCAACGACGTCGGTCTTGGTGAACGCCACTTGGCCAAGGGCTTTAGTCAAGTCCGCCTTGACGCTCGCCACGGTGTCGGCCGGGTGCGCGCCGTCCGGCGTCTGGAAGCGCACCATGGCCGAGGTTTCGGAGCCGAACGCCTGAACCTGGACGTCCCCCATCCGAGCCGCCTCGAGCGTTTGGCGCACCGCCCCAAGGTCGACCGCTTTCGGAGCGGTGGAGATTTCCAACAAGGTCCCGCCCTTGAAGTCGATCCCGCACGCCAGGCCGCCGCAGGGCGGTTGGAAGGGGATGAGCACCATGGCGAGCGAACCGATAACCGCGATAACGGAAATCACGGCGGCGATACGGGAGAACGCGACGAACCGGAAGTTCGTCGTGATCGGCAGAAGTTTGATCAGGGGCCACATATTCAGGGTTCCCTAGACGATCGGAAGGGTCTTCGGACGTGCGGCGCGGAACCACAGGGCCAGAAGAACTTGCGTGATGAGCACGGCGGTGAAGACGGACGTGATCACCCCGATGGAGAGGGTCCAGGCAAAGCCTTTCACCGGACCGGCGCCGAACTGGAACATGATCAGCGCCGCCAGGATGGTCGTGACGTTCGCATCGATGATGGTGGTCATGGCGCGCCCGAAGCCGGCGTCCATGGCCGAGATCACCGAGCGCCCCCCCCGAAGCTCATCACGCATCCGTTCATAGATCAGCACGTTCGCATCGACCGCGACGGCGAGCGTCAGGATGTGACCGGCGATACCTGGAAGGGTGAGCGTGGCCTGGGTAAGCGACATGATCGCCACGATCAAAAGGCCGTTGATAGCCAGAGCGATCACCGAGATCCCGCCGAACAGGAAGCCGTAAGCCAGGATCATGAAGATCAGGATCGCCACGAAGCCGACGACCGTGGAGATCAGGCCCGCCTTCACGGCGTCCGCGCCCAACTCGGCGCCGACGGTCTGTTGTTGCTCGACGTTGAGCGGGGCCGGCAGGGCCCCAGCGCGTAGCAGCACCGCCAAGTCGTTCGCCGATTCGGCCGTGAAGCTGCCGCTAATCTGACCCGAACCGCCGGTGATGGCGCTCTGGATGACCGGAGCGGAGATCACCTTACCGTCCAGCACGATGGCGAAGCGTTTGCCGAGGTTTTGAGCCGTCGCATCGCCGAACCGGCGCGCGCCCGTGCCGTCGAAGCGGAACGAGACCACCGCCTGTCCAGTTTGCGGATCGAAGGCTTGCTGGGCGTCGGTGAGCATCTCGCCAGTGACGAGGGCGCGCTTCTTGACGAGATAGCCGGTGGAGAAGCCGTCGTCGGCAGGCAGAAGCTCCGAGCCCGGCGGTATCCGGCCGGCGGCGGCCTCTTCCGGGGAAACCGAGTCGTCGACCATCTGGAAGGTCAGCTTGGCGGTCTTGCCGATGACGTTCTTGAGCCGCTCCGGGTCGCTCTCGCCCGGCGCCTGCACGACGATCCGATCAACGCCTTGACGGACGATGGTCGGCTCACGGGTGCCCAGTTCATCGATCCGGCGGCGAAGAATTTCGATCGATTGGTCAACCGCCTTCGAGGCCTCCGCCCGCATGGCTTCGGCGACGAAACTAATCTGAATCCGGCCAGAGCCGGCGTTCTCGACCGTCACGTCTCGACTGCCGGCGACGCCGGCCAGCGGGGCCCCGACATTGGTGCGGAGCAAATTCACCGCGGCGTTCATTTGCGCCGGGTCGGTGATCAGCACCGAAACGCTTCCGTTCACTTCCCGCAGGTCGCTGAACGGAATGTTCTTTTCGCGCAAGTTGGTCCGAACGTCCTCGACCAGATTGACGAGGCGCTCTTTACGAAGCGCTTGCGTATCGACTTCCAGCAGAAGATGCGAGCCGCCCTGCAGGTCGAGACCCAGGTTCAGGGTGTTCTTGGGCATGAACGCAGGCAGCGCTTCGCGGGCGCTTTGCGGCAGTGCATTTGGAAGCGCGAAAAGCACGCCGAAAATCACCGACAAAACGGCGGCGGCGATCTTCCAACGCGAAAGATTCATCATTTGAGAAGTGAGCCTTTAGGCCTTGGAATCGTTGGCGGGCGCTGGTTCGCCACGGACGCGAACCTCTGAAATCATGCCCTTCACCACCTTGACGGTGACGCCTTGGGCGATTTCGAGGCCGACTTCCTTGTCCTCGACGCGGACGACCTTGCCGATCACGCCTGAATTCAGGACGACGGTGTCGTTGCGCTTCAGATTGGTGATCATCGCCTGATGCAGTTTCATCCGGCGCTGCTGCGGGCGGATCATCAGGAAGTAGAACAGCACGACGAGGCCGACCAGCGGCAGGAACTGGATCAGCATTTCCTGCGGTCCGCCGCCGGCGGCGGCTCCAGCGGTTTGGGCGAAGGCGGGGGTGGCGAACATGGCGCTCCGGAAGCTCTTGGTCGGGCGCGGGTCGCGCTCCGGTTTTCAGGTCGGCGGAAGCTATGCGCTACGCCTTCATTTTGCAATGGAACCACCATGCGGTTAAGCAGCCTAGCCATGGATGACACGCTGAAATCGGTTCTGACCCGCATCGCCGACGCCTTGGAGCGCCTTGCCCCGCCGCCGAAAGTACCCCCGGCCTTCGAAGGTGGACGCCTGTTCCGCCACGATCCCGTTACCGGAGCTTTCCACCCGGCGCCCGACTATCTGCTGCCGCTCGACTCGCTGGTCGGCGTTGATCGCCAGAAGGCGCGGTTCCTGGAGAACCTGGAACGCTTCAGCCGTGGCTTGCCTAGCAATCACGCCCTGCTGTGGGGCGTGCGCGGCACTGGCAAGAGTTCGCTCACCAAGGCCGCCTTCATGGAACTGTCCCGCAAGTTCGACGACTTGAAGCTGGTCGAGGTCGATCGCGACGAGGTCACCGCCCTGCCAGGCCTGTTCGACGTCCTGCGCGCCCGTGGCGAGCGGTTCGTGGTGCTTTGCGACGATCTGTCCTTCGAGGAGGGCGCAGCCGCCGCCAAGGCGCTGAAATCGGCCCTGGAGGGCGGCGTTTCCGGACCGCCCGCCAATGTGTTGTTCGTGGCCACCTCCAACCGCCGGCACCTGATGCCACGCAGCAACACCGAGGACCGGGGCCTGGTCGCCTCGGCCGAGGACGCCGAGGAAGAGGTCAGCGTCTCGGACCGATTCGGTCTGTGGGTCGGCTTCCCGCCAATGGATCAGGCGACCTATCTGGAGGCGGTGAACGGCTACGCCGAGAAGTTCGGCCTGTCCGATCCCGACCTCGAGCGCCGGGCCCTGCAATGGGCTCAGCTTCGCGGCTCGCGCTCAGGGCGCGTCGCCTACCAGTTCATCCGCGACTTGGCGGGTGAGCAGGGCAAGTCCTTGCCGATGTAGACGCCATCCCTCCCCATTGGGGGGAGGGACAAGACGGCCTACTTCGGCAGCACCAACTTCGGATCGATCGGGCGCGCGCGGTCTTGCGGGGTCGGGGCGTAGCGGACTTCGAAGTGAAGTTGCGGCTCGGTGACCCCGCCGGTGGAGCCAGCCTGGCCGATCTGCTGACCCTGGGTGATCTTCTGCTGCATCTTGACGTCGACGCGGGACATATGGCCATAGGCCGTGACCCAGCCGTCCGCGTGCTTGACCAGCACCAGATTGCCAAAGCCCGGGACCTGGTCGCCAGCATAGACGACATCGCCCGCCGCCGCCGCCCGCACGGGCTCGCCGGTGCTGACGCGGATGTTCAGGCCGTCGTTACGCTGCCCCGTCCCCTTCGGACCGAAGTCCGAGATCACATCGCCGCGCAACGGCCAGATGAAGCGACCGCGACCGAAGCTTGTGATCTGGGCGTCGGTGGGCGTGCCCACGACCGGCGCGGCCGGGGTCGGGGGTGTTGAGGGCCGGGTGACCGGAGGCGCGACCGGCGTCGGGCGCACCGGCGCGGGCCTGGTCGCCGGAGGCTGGACGATCGGCGGCGGCGTCACGGGCGGCCGATCATACGGCGTGGGCGCCGGTGTCGGCTGGACCGGCGCAGGATAGGTCTGAACCGGCGGCGTATAGGTCGGAACTGGCGCAGGCTTCGGCCGCGGCGCGGCGACTTCCTCGCGGATCGGGCCACGGTCGCGATAGCCAGCCGGCAGGATCACCTGGCGCCCGGCGCGGACCGGAGCGCCGATCTTGACGTTGTTGGCGTCGGCCAAGGCCCGTTGGGTGACCCCGAAGCGCTTGGCGATCAGCGCCTGGGTGTCGCCCTGCCCGACCACATAGGCCTTCACCTTGGTCTCAGGGCCCTTCAGCACCTGGCCTGGCTGCAGCGCGTAGGGGGGCTTTAGCTTGTTGTCCTCGGCCAGGTCCTTGCGGGTGGTGTCGAGGCTGCGGGCGATGCCGTCCAGATTGTCGCCGCTCTTGACCTTGTAGGTCTTGGGGGCGCCCGCCGCATCGACCACCTTGCCGGTGACACGAGTACGGATCGTGGTCGCCGGCTCATCGATGATCGGCGGAGGCGTCGGGCGCGAAGGCTGGCGGACCGGCTCGCTATAGGTCGGGGTCGAAGGCGTTGGCGGTACGTCGCGCGCCGGCGCCGTGACCTGGGTGCGAATGGTCGTTGGACCCTTGTCCTTGAAGCCCTCGGGCAGGATCAACCGCTCGCCGATCGCCAGCGGCGCCTCGATCTCGCGGTCATTGGCCTGCGCGATCGCGGCGGCGCTGACGCTGAACCGCTGAGCGATGGCGAACAGGGTGTCGCCCTGCCCCACCACATAGGCCTTGGCCGATGTGGTCCGCGGCCCCTTCAGGACCTGGCCAGGCCGAAGCGCGTAGGGCGGCTTCAGGTCGTTGTCGTCGGCGATCTGCTTGCGGGTGGTCCCCATCGTCCGGGCGATGGCGTCCAGGTTGTCGCCAGGCTTGACGGTGTAGTCCTTGGCCGGACCAGCGGTCTCCACGACCTTGCCGGCGACCGTGGTCCTGGTGACGGTCTCGGTCGTCATCGGGCGCGGCGCAGGCCTCACCGACTGCGGGCGGGGCGGCGAGATCGAAGGCAGTTGCGAGCTTTCCACCGGCGGGATCGGACGCGGCTGCATCGCCGGCTCGTCCTGGCGGACAGGCGGCGGAACGGGCAGCGGCTGGCTGGGCGCCGGCCTGGTGGGGAAGTTCGGGCGCACAGGCTCCACAGTCGTACAGGCGGTCAAAGCCGTACCTGCAAGAAGAAACAAAGCCGTGCGCGTAAGGGAAAGCGTCATCGCCGCTCCGGTGAGATTGGATCGGAATCAGTCGAGGCGTCAGGGTTAATGATGGGTTACAGCCGACACCGAAGCCAACCCAATAAGTCTTTAGCTCACAGCTCCTTGGCGACGCCGTCGAGCAAGGGGACGAAGCGAACGTCGGTCATGACCTCAATTCGGAAGCCCCCCGCCCCGTCGCCCGTGTAGCGTTTAAGGCTCTGAACCGGCCCTTTGCCGATGGGCGCGACCAGCACGCCCTTCGGTTTCAATTGCGAAAGCAGGGCCTTGGGCTCATCCGGCGCCGCTGCTGTGACCAGAATGCGGTCAAAAGGCGCCTGCTCGGGCCAACCCAGTCCACCATCGCCAAAACGTGTGATCACATTGGTGAGACCAAGCTGCTTGAAGCGCCCCTCGGCTTCGCCGAGCAAGGTCCTGTAGCGCTCGACCGTATAGACCAGCCGCGACAGCTTGGAGAGGATGGTGGTCTGGTAGCCTGACCCGGTCCCGATCTCGAGCACACGCGAGCGCGGCTCGACCTCCAGGGCCTGACTCATCAAGCCGACGATATAGGGCTGGCTGATGGTCTGGCCGCAGGCGATCGGCAGGGCCGAGTCCTCGAAGGCGCGATCCTTGAACAGATCAGGCGTGAATAGTTCTCGGGGCGTCGATTCGATGGCCTTCAGGACCGCCGGACTGCTGACGCCCTGAGAGCGCAGCGACAGCACCAGGCGCGCAAGCTGGACGCTCGCCTCATCGCCGTCGTGATCGCTCTGGTGTTTGGCCATCGGTCGCCTCAAGCCTTCGGAGGCGCGCCCCCGAGCACGCCCTTCAGGCGATGAACGGTTTCGGCGTGAGTCAGGTTGATATGCAAGGGGGTGACGGAAATCTTACCGTCATAAATCGCTCGGAGGTCGGTGCCGTCGGCCGGCGCCGAACGCTCGCCGCGGAAACCCATCCAGTAATAGTCGCGGTTGCGCAGGTCGGTGCGCTTTTCCGCGTGGCGTACATTGATGTCGCGGAAGGTCTGACGGGTGACCTCGACCTCGGTGATCTCGTCAACCGGCAGCGCTGGGAAGTTGACGTTCATCACGACGTCCTTGGGCCAGCCCAGTTCGACCAGTCGCTTCACGATGCCCGGGCCAAAGTGCTCGGACGGCGCGTACATTTGCTCCCCCTCGACAGCCGGCCAACTCGATTGCGACAAGGCGATCGACGGGATGCCCAGCGCCATGCCCTCGATGGCTCCGGCGACGGTTCCGGACATAGTGACGTCCTCGGCCAGGTTCGCGCCGCGATTGACGCCGGACAGCACCAGGTCGGGCTTCAGCCCCCCCATCAGCTCGGTCACGGCCAGCATCACACAGTCGGTCGGCGTGCCGGTGGTGGCGAAGCGGCGCTCGTCCAGCCTACGCACCCGGATCGGATCGGACAGGGTCAGCGCACGGCTGGCCCCCGACTGCTCGTATTCCGGCGCGCAGATCCAGACATCGTCAGTCAGGGCGCGAGCGATGTTCTCCAGGGCGACCAGACCCTCGGCGTGGATGCCGTCGTCGTTGGTCAGGAGGATTCTCATTCGCCACCAATATGCGTGAGGCCGGGCAGATAGGGATGCAGCGCCTGCGGAATGGCGATGCGGCCGTTCTCGTCCTGATAGTTCTCCATCACCGCTACCAGGGTCCGGCCGACCGCCAGGCCCGAGCCGTTCAGGGTATGGACGAAGCGCGTGCCCTTCTCGCCCGCCTTCTTGGTCCGGGCGTCCATACGCCGGGCCTGGAAGTCCCCACAGTTGGAGATCGAGCTGATCTCGCGATAGCGGCCTTCCGACGGGATCCAGACCTCGAGGTCGTAGGTCTTGCGCGCGCCAAAGCCCATGTCGCCGGTGCAGAGCATCATGGTCCGGTGCGGCAGTTCCAAGGCCTTCAGCACGGCCTCGGCGCAGCCGACCATCCGCTCGTGCTCGGCTTCGGACTCTTCAGGCGCGGTGATCGAGACCAGCTCGACCTTGTAGAACTGGTGTTGGCGGATCATGCCGCGGGTGTCGCGGCCCGAAGCGCCAGCCTCCGAACGGAAGCACGGGGTCAGGGCGGTGAGCCGCAGCGGCAGTTCTTCCTCGGTGACGATCTGGCCCATGACCATGCTGGTCAGCGGGACCTCGGCGGTTGGGATCAGCCAGCGGCCGTCGGTGGTCTTGAACAGGTCGTCGGCGAACTTGGGCAGCTTGTCGGTGCCATAGGCCGCCGCGTCGTTGACCAGCAGCGGCGGCGAGACCTCGGTGTAGCCGTGCTCCTGGGTCTGCATGTCCAGCATGAACTGGCCGATAGCGCGCTCCAGCCGGGCGATCTGGCCCTTCAGGATCACGAACCGCGCGCCGCTCATACGGGCTGCGGCCTCGAAGTCGATCAGGCCCAGGCGTTCGCCCAGATCGACGTGGTCACGCGGATTGGCGATGGCGTTGGGTTCGCCCCAGCGCCGAACCTCGACATTGTCATGCTCATCCGCGCCGGCCGGCACGTCGGGTAGAGGAATGTTCGGCAGTTGGGCCAAGAGGCCCTGAAGTTCATCGGACACCGCACGCTCGATCTCCGCCTGCTCGGCCAGCACGACCTTAACCTGCTCGACCTCGGCCATCAGGCGCTGGGCCTCGGCTTCGTCCTTCTTGGCCTTGGCCTGGCCGATCAGCTTGGAGGCTTCGTTGCGACGGCTCTGGGCGGTTTCCAGCGCCAGCTTGGCGGCGCGCAGCTTGGCGTCCAGGGCGATGGCCTCGGCGGCCACGCCTGACTTGCCCTTCGCAGCCCAGGCTTTCTCGTAAAGCTCGGGGTTTTCGCGAATGGCTCGGATGTCGTGCATGGTTCTGCCGCCGGGAGAGAGTGAGGCGACTTCTCTAGAGCGCGTTGGTTAGCGGGCCAACCCCCCGAGCCGCCGAAGCGCCTCGCTAGACCGGGACGATGTCCCTGCCCGCTTCCTCGTCTTCGAGGCGGCGGCGCTTCTCGATCAGCCGCACGCACCAGATCGAGATCTCGTAGAGCAGGATAATCGGCAGGGCGAGCATGGTCTGGCTGATCGGATCGGGCGGCGTCACCACCGCGGCGACCACGAACACCCCGACGATGGCGTAGCGACGCCCGGTGGCCAGAGCCTTGGACGACACGATCCCCGCCATGCCCAGCAAGGTCAGAACCACCGGCAATTGGAAGCAAAGACCAAAGGCCAGCAGCAGGGTGGTGACCAGGCTCAGATAGTCCGAGACCTTGGGCAGCAGCTGCACCGACACCTGGGCATCGACGATCTGCTGGGACAGCGAGAACCACAGCACGAACGGCAGGATGATGTAATAAACCAGCGCCGCGCCCATGAGGAACAGGGCCGGCGAGGCCAGCAGGAACGGCACGAAGGCCTTGCGCTCGCGCTTGTAGAGACCCGGCGCCACGAAGCTGTAGACCTGCCAGGCCAACACCGGGAAGGTCAGGACCACGGCCCCGAATCCGGCCAGCTTGAGCTTGGTGAAAAAGAACTCCAGGGGCGCGGTGAAGACCAGGTTCAGCTTGTCGGCGTTCGGCGCGGCCGGGACTTCCTTCAGCCCGACCAGTGCCAGGAACAGGTCGCGCGTCCCGGTCAGGAACCGGCCGACATCCATGCCGCCGCCGGCCTGGGCGTGATTGGCGTTCTCGACCGCCAGCAGTTGGGCGGCGATCGCGAAGGGGTGCAGCAGGAAGATGTAGATCTGCTTGGAGAAGGCGAAACAGATCGCAAAACCGATCGCCATGGCCAGCACGCAGATGATCAGCCGCGAGCGCAGTTCCACCAGATGGTCGAGCAAGGGCGCACGGGACGCCTCGATCTCGGCGTCGTCAAAATCATGGGGCTCGTTCACGCCTTGGCTCCAGCCTTGGCGGCGCTCTTTGCAGGCGATTTCTTGGGAGCCTCGTCAGGGGCGGCTTTGGCCGTCTTGGACTTGGCCGTCGAGGACTTGGGCTTTGTGGCTGCCGCGCTCTTGGTTTTGGCCGGGGCGCGGGCGCGCGGCTTGGCCTCTTCGACGATGGGCGCAGGTCCGGGAGACGCCGGCTCCGCCGCAACCTCGGCAGGGGCGTCATACTGGTGGCTCATCGGCGGGTGGAACTGAACGTTCGAACCCTCAAGACTATCGCCGATCTCCTTGAAAACCTGATCGACTTGCGCCTTTGAGGCGTCCATGGCGGCGCTTTCCGCCAGACTACCGCGACGCATGGCTTCGACCTCCTTGCGCAGCTCGTCGAGCTCCGACTGGCGGGCCATTTCATCGAAGCTGGCGCGGAACTCGTTGGCCATGCCCCGTATCTTGGCCGTGAACTGGCCAAGCTTACGCAACATGATGGGCAGGTCCTTGGGGCCGACCACGATCAAAGCGACCGCGGCGATGACCAGGAGTTCAAGCCCACCGATCTCGGGAAGCATTCAGGGATAGCCTAGACGTAAGAGCCCGCGCCGATCGAGATCGGCGCGGGCGAAAGCTTGAGGGAAAACGGCTGGTTCAGCCGCGAGCTTCGTCTTTTTCGCGCTCGGTCTTGGGCAGCGGCTTGGACGTGTCGACCACGGTGTCGGTGTCGTCCTTCAGGCCGTCCTTGAACGCGCGGATACCCTTGGCCGCATCACCCATGATGCCCGACAGCTTGCCGCGGCCGCCGAACAGCAACGCGACCACCACGAGAACGATCAGCCAGTGCCAAATCGAAAATGAGCCCATACGGCCAAACTCCTTAACGTCGGCGATCGACCTCGACCGCACGCCCGCATCTGCTTAAGTCGAATATAGTCGCTTGCGCCGCAAAGCGCCAACGCGTCCTAACGCCCCGGATCGTCCTCGCCCAGGTAGTCTGTATGGAATTCCGGCGCCTCGCCGTCGTCCAACGGGTCCTCGTCCAGCATTCCGCCACCAAGAGGATTGGGAACCGCGAAGTCCGGCGGCAGATCCAGGCTGAGCAGGCCTGCCGCTTTCATGTCGGCGGCTCCCGGCAGATCGCCCAGATTCGCCAGGCCATAGTGTTCGAGAAAGGCGTCGGTCGTGCCGTAGGTGACCGGACGGCCCGGCGTGCGCCGACGTCCGCGCATCCGCACGAGGCCCAGCTCCAGCAGGACATCCAGCGTGCCGCGGCTGGCCTGGACGCCGCGCACCGACTCGATCTCCGCCCGCGTCACCGGCTGGTGATAGGCGATGATGGCCAGGGTCTCCTGAGCGGCCTTGGACAGCCGCCTGGGCTCCTCGCGCTCATGGGTCATCAAGAAAGCCAGGTCTTCGGCCGTCTGGAATCGCCAGCGACCACCGATGCAGACAAGTTCGATCCCGCGCCCGGCATAGGTTTGCGTCAGGGCGGCCAAGGCGGCCTTCACGTCGGCGTTGGCCGGCAGGCGCTTGGCGAGGTCTTCCAGGCTTAGCGGACCAGAGGCCGCGAACAGCAGCGCCTCGACCTGACGCTCGGCCGGCTCGGTCACGCCCGCACCTCGGCGCGGGCCCGCAGATAGACGTCGGCGAAGGCTTCCAGTTGGCGGGCTTCGAGCGCGCCTTCCTTCACCAGCTCGAGGCTGGCCGACAGGGTCGAGGCGACGTAGGAGGCTTGGCTTGGCCCCTCCCCCGCCGGCTTGATCGGCGCGACGCCGGTCAACGGGGTCCAGCGGCCAAGGTCTGGCAGCATGTGGCGCAGGCGGTCGCGGGCGTCCTCCAGCGGATAGGCCTGCGGCGCGCGCGGCGTGTAGTGGCGGCCCTGTTCCTTTCGGCGCTGGTCGATGTAGGCGCTCATCAGACCATAGAGGTCGCCCTCCAAGCGCATCGACGGGATCACCTTGATCGCTTCGGGGTCGCCGCGAACAAAGACCTCGCGACCGAGTTGCGGCCGCTCGCGCAGGGCGTCGGCGGCCTTCCGCATCGCGTCCAGCTTGGCGAGGCGGAAGGCCAGTTGCGCGGCCATCTCCTCGGCCGGCGCCTCCTCGGCCTTGGGTTGCTCGGGCTTGGGCAACAGCAGCCGGGACTTGAGATAGGCGAGCCAAGCCGCCATCACCAGATAGTCCGCCGCCAGCGAGAAGCGGACCCGCCGAGCCTGTTGGACGAAGGCGAGATACTGCTCGGCGAGCTTGGTCACCGAGAGTTTGAGCAGATCGACCTTCTGGCTGCGCGCCAGGGCCAGCAGAACGTGGAGCGGACCTTCGTAGCCTTCGATATCGATGACGAGGGCTTCGCCATCTTCGGCCGCCGTATTGGCGGCCTCGAAATCGAGTTTTGGCTGGAAGGTGCTCAAGCCGCCCATTTCCCTTCGAACGCCGCGTCGAACCGGGCGCGGGCCTCATCGACATCGAACGGCTCGGGAACCTTGGCGATGCGGCCCAGCGCGGCCTTGGCCCGGCGCGCGGCCTGGCCCGACAGAGCCTTGGTCCCGGCGATCACCGCCTTCATCTCGGCCATGTCGCCATTGCAGTGCAGGACCACGTCGCAGCCGGCCGCCAGCGAGAGGCGCGCTCGATCAGCGAACTCGCCGCCCAGGGCCTTCATCGAAAGGTCGTCGCTCATCACCAGGCCATCGAAGCCGATCGCCCCGCGAATGACCTCGCGCATGGCCTTCCTGGAGGTGGTGGCGGGGCGCTTGGGATCGATGGCCGTGTAGACGACGTGGGCGGTCATCGCCATCGGCATGTCCGACAGCACCCGGAAAGGCGCGAAGTCCCAGGCGTCCAGTTCGTCGTAGCTGGTGTCCACCACCGGCAGGTCCAGGTGGCTGTCGGCCATGGCCCGGCCGTGGCCGGGGATGTGCTTGATGACCGGCAGCACCCCGCCGGCGATCATGCCCTCGCAGGCCGCGCGACCCAGCAGGGCGACGCCCTGCGGGGTCTTGGCGTAGGCGCGATCGCCGATCACGTCGTGGGCGCCCTCGATCGGTACATCCAGCACCGGCACGCAGTCGACATTGATGCCCAGCGCCGCGAGGTCGTAGGCCAGCAGCCGCGCGCCCAGACGGGTCACCTCGCGCCGCAGCAACGGATCGTTCGCCGACAATTCGCCATAGGCCCGGCCCGGCGGAAAGCGACGCCAGTGCGGCGGGCCCAGGCGTTGGACCCGGCCGCCTTCCTGGTCGATCAGGATCGGCGCGTCCGGCCGGCCGACCGTCGCGCGCAGCTGGTCGACTAACTTGCGCACCTGGTCCGGCGTCTCGACGTTGCGCTTGAAGAGGATGAACCCCCAAGGTTGGACGTCGCGGAAGAAAGCCTCTTCCTCAGCCGAGAGGGTTGGGCCGGCGCAGCCGAGGATAGAGGCGCTGGTCATCTACTTCACGAAGCAGCTTTTGCCGGCGGCCTTCAGCTGGTTGCAGAAGGCGCTGGCGTCGGCGCGGCTGGCGAAGCCGGTGACCTGGGTGCGATAGAGCGTCGCCCCGTCCTTCTGGATCGCCTCGACGCGCTTGCCCTTCCCGGCCGCCGCGCCCGGCGCGATGCGGGCGGCGTCGTTCCAGCCCTTGTCGGCCAGGGCTTGCGAAGAGAAGGCGCCGATCTGGACGGCCGCGGCCCCGCCG
>NZ_JAURWM010000097.1 GCF_030654915.1 Phenylobacterium sp.
ACGGTCCAGGAACTCGTACATCTGGTCGCCGCGAAGGGTGACCTTGCCGCCGATGACCATGCCTTCGCGCAGCTTGAAGCCGGCGATGGAGTTGCGAGCCTTGGTCGGCTGCGGCTTCTGACCGGCGATCTTCGCCAGGTCGGCGATCGCCGAGTTGACCTTCTTGGAGTCCGAGACCGCTTCACCGATACCCATGTTCAGGACGATCTTGTCCAGCTTGGGGATCTGCATCTCGTTCGTGTAGCCGAACTGTTCCTTCATCGCCGCGCGGATGCGCTGGCGATATTCGGACTTCATCCGGGGTTCGTAAGCTTGCTCAGCCATTGATTACCTCACCGGTCGTCTTGGCGACGCGGACCTTCTTGTCGCCTTCGACCCGGAAGCCGACGCGGGTCGGCTTGCCCTTGGAGTCAACGATCGCCACGTTCGAAATGTGGAGCGCCGCTTCCTTGCTTTTGATGCCGCCTTGCGGGTCCGACTGGGTCGGGCGGGTGTGACGCTGAACCAGGTTCAGGCCTTCCACGACGACGCGGTCTTCCTTGGGCAGAACCTTCAGGACATTGCCTTGACGGCCCTTGTCCTTGCCGGTCAGGACCTGAACGCGGTCCCCTTTTTTGATCTTCGCGGCCATCACAGCACCTCAGGCGCGAGCGAAATGATCTTCATGTGGTTCTTCGCGCGCAGTTCGCGAGGAACCGGGCCGAAGATCCGCGTGCCGATCGGCTCGGATTGCTTGTTCACGATCACGGCGGCGTTCTTGTCGAACCGGATCACCGATCCGTCCTTACGCTTGATCGCCGAAGAGGTGCGCACCACGATAGCCTGGAGCACGTCACCCTTCTTCACACGACCGCGCGGGATCGCTTCCTTCACGGAGACGACAATCTTGTCGCCTACGCCAGCGTACCGACGGCCTGCGCCGCCGAGCACCTTGATGCACATCACACGACGGGCGCCGGAATTATCGGCGACCTCGAGGTTAGTCTGCATCTGGATCATTGGATGAGACTTTCTTTAAGAGGCTTGTTGGGCGCCGCCCTTAGGCAGCACTTCCCAGGTCTTGGTTTTCGATTTCGGCGCGCATTCGATGATGCGAGCGATTTCGCCGGCCTTATAGACGTTGGCCTCGTCATGGGCGTGGTACTTCTTCGACCGACGAACGGTCTTCTTCAGCACCGGATGCAGGAAGGTACGCTCGACCTTCACCACGATCGTCTTGTCACCCTTGTCGGAGACGACGACGCCTTCGAGAATTCGCTTGGGCATATTCGTAGTCTCCTTAGGCCGCGGTCTGCTTGGAACGCAGGACGGTCTTGATCCGCGCGATGGCCTTGCGGACCTCGTCGACGCGGTGGGTCTTCTCGACCTGCCCGGTTGCAGCCTGGAAGCGCAGGTTGAACTGCTCTTTTTTCAGGTTCAGCAGGCTTTCGCCGAGTTGGTCGGGCGTCATGCCCCGGATGTCTTCGATCTTCATCACGCGGCCTCCGCCACAGCGGCTTCGATGCGAGTGACGATGCGGGTCTTCACGGGAAGCTTGGCCGCGCCGAGGCGCAGAGCTTCACGAGCCACATCGTCCGGCACGCCGTCGATTTCAAACATGATGCGGCCCGGGTGAACGCGCGCGGCCCAGTACTCGACTGCGCCCTTGCCCTTACCCATCCGCACTTCGGCCGGCTTGTCGGTGACCGGCACGTCCGGGAAAATCCGGATCCACACGCGACCTTGGCGCTTCATCTGGCGAGTGATCGCCCGACGAGCCGCTTCGATCTGACGAGCGGTGATGCGTTCCGGTTCGACGGACTTCAGACCGTAGGAGCCAAAGTTCAGCGAGAAGCCGCCTTTAGCCGTTCCGTGGATCTTGCCCTTGAACTGCTTACGATACTTAGTTTTCTTCGGAGACAGCATGGCTCTACCTTAGGCTCCAGCTTGCTCACGACGGTCACGACGCGGGCCACGGTCCGGGCGATCGCCCGAACGACCGCCACCTTCGCCGGCCGGGCCGGATTCAGTGGCCAGGCGCTTGTCGAGAGCCATCGGATCGTGATCCAGGACCTCGCCTTTGAAGACCCACACCTTCACGCCGATAATGCCGTAGGTGGTGGTGGCTTCAGTGACCCCGTAATCGATGTCGGCGCGCAGGGTGTGACGCGGGACGCGGCCCTCGTGGTACGATTCCGTACGCGCGATTTCCGCACCGCCGAGACGACCGGCGACTTCGATCCGCATGCCCTTCGCACCCAGACGCATGCCGCTTTGCAGCGACCGCTTCATGGCGCGACGGAAGGCGACGCGGCGCTCGAGCTGTTGGGCGATGTTCTCGGCCACCAGCTGGGCGTCGGTTTCCGGCTTGCGAATTTCGACGATGTTCAGGTGAACTTCGCCGTCCGTGATCGCCGCGACGTCCTTGCGCAGCTTATCAATGTCCGCGCCCTTCTTGCCGATGATCACGCCAGGGCGCGCGGCATAGATGGTGATGCGGCACT
Source organism: Phenylobacterium sp. (assembly GCF_030654915.1). Classification (GTDB taxonomy): domain Bacteria; phylum Pseudomonadota; class Alphaproteobacteria; order Caulobacterales; family Caulobacteraceae; genus Phenylobacterium. Next base: position 2,484 of record NZ_JAURWM010000097.1, read on the forward strand.
TCTTGTGCGGACGCTCAATGATGATCCGCGAAACGCCAGCTTGATACAGGCGCTTCTTCAGCTGCTTGCGGATCTTGATGTCCTCATGCAGGAGCCGGCCGTAGTCCGCCTTCTTGGCGAACCAGCGCGAATCCCACGTGCGGTTGATGCCGAGGCGAAGCCCGACTGGATTTACTTTTTGACCCATCAGGCGGCCTCACCCAATTCGCGGACCACGATGGTGATCTCGCTGAACGGCTTTTCGATACGCGAAGCACGACCCCGAGCGCGAGCGGCGAAGCGCTTCATGACCAGGTTCTTGCCCACGAAGGCCTCGGCGACGACGAGATTGTCGATGTCGAGGTTGTGGTTGTTCTCGGCGTTCGAGATCGCCGAATAGAGCGCCTTGCGAACATCGCGAGCGATGCGCTTGTGGCTGAACTCCAGCTCGTTCAGGGCCCGTTGGACCTTGAGGCCGCGGATCGACTGAGCGACGAGGTTCAGCTTGCGGGGGCTGGTGCGCAGGGTCGTGATCTTGGCCATGGCCTCGATCCCGGACAGGCGGCGTGCTTTAGCTTGCTTAGCCATGGCTACTTCCTCTTCGCCTTCTTGTCGGCGGCGTGACCGGGGAAGTACCGGGTCGGGGCGAACTCACCGAGCTTCATCCCGACCATGTCTTCGCTGACCAGCACGGGAACGTGCTTCTGGCCATTGTGAACACCGAAGGTCAGACCGACGAACTGCGGCATGATCGTCGAACGACGCGACCAGGTCTTGATCACATCCTTGCGGCCTGAACCTAGAGCGGTCTCAGCCTTCTTAAGGAGGTATCCGTCAACAAACGGACCTTTCCAAACGGAACGGGTCATGGCTTACCGAGCCTTCCGGGCGTGGCGCGAACGGATGATATATTTATCCGTCGCCTTGTTAGTACGTGTCTTCGAGCCCTTGGTCGGCTTGCCCCACGGGGTGACCGGGTGGCGACCGCCAGAGGTGCGGCCTTCGCCGCCGCCGTGGGGGTGATCGACCGGGTTCATGACGACGCCGCGAACGTGCGGGCGGAAGCCCATGTGACGAACGCGACCGGCCTTACCCAGAACCTGGTTCATATGGTCCTGGTTGGACACCGCGCCGACCGTAGCCATGCAGGTGTCTTGGACCATACGCAGTTCGCCCGAGTTCAGGCGGATCTGGGCGTAGCCGGCGTCA
>NZ_JAURWM010000099.1 GCF_030654915.1 Phenylobacterium sp.
GGGCGGCAGACCGAGACGTTGACGTCGGCGCGCAGGTTGCCCTTCTCCATGTCGCCGTCGCAGGTGCCGAGATAGACCAGGATGGTGCGCAGCTTCTTCACATAGGCGGCAGCCTCCGCCGAGGAGCGCATGTCAGGCATCGACACGATCTCCATCAAGGCGGTGCCGGCCCGGTTCAGGTCGACATAGGTCGAGTTCGGGTCCTGATCGTGCAGCGACTTGCCGGCGTCCTGCTCGAGGTGCAGGCGCTCGATGCGGACGTTGAAGGTCGAGCCGTCGTCGTGTTCGACGATGACCACGCCCTGGCCCACGATAGGGTCCTTGAACTGGCTGATCTGATAGCCCTGCGGCAAGTCCGGGTAGAAATAGTTCTTCCGGTCGAAGTGGCTCTTCAGATTGATCTTGGCCTCCAGGCCAAGACCGGTCTTCACGGCCTGTTCGACGCAGTGACGGTTGATGACAGGCAGCATGCCCGGCATGGCCGCATCGACCAGCGAGACCTGCTGATTGGGGCCGGCGCCAAATCCCACGGCGGCGCCCGAAAACAGCTTGGCGTTCGAGGCGACCTGGGCGTGAACCTCCAGGCCCAGAACCACTTCCCAGAGGCCTGTGCGGCCAGCGATCAATTTCGACGTATCGGTCATGCCGCGTTCCTAGCGCCCCTCGCGGCGCAGCGGAAGTCGGACGCTCGAAATCCCTTGCACGATCCACGGAACAAAGGCTGAAATCCGCGTCTCAAAATGGGGATTTGGAAACACTCAGATGAAAAAGCTGATCACCTCGGCCGCTCTTGGCCTGTCGCTCGCCGCCGGCGCGCTCGTCGCGGCCCCGGCCTTTGCTCAAGCTCCGGCCGCGACGGCCGCGCCTTCGGCTGGTGACACGCCAATCGCCGACATCGCCGCCACGCCGGAAGGCAAGGCCGCCCTGGACAAGAACCTGCCCGGCCTGACCGCCCACGAGGCCTATGAGCAATTCAAGGGCATGACCTTGAAGCAGGTCCAGCCAATGAGCCAAGGCGCGATCACCGACGATCAGATCAAGGCCCTGCAGGCCGATCTGGACAAGGGCAAGAAGTAGGCTTCAGGCCAGCGCCGAACCGGAAAGCCCCGCCCGCTGGACGGGGCTTTTTTCTGGTCGGGGGAGCCTAGTTCGCGGCGATCGCCGATGCGAAGCACCAAAGGCGGCCTTGAGCAAAACGTCTCGGTCCTGATCGACGCCGCGGATCTAGGCGGCAAAAAGACCCGGGCCAATTTCGTGGCTGTCAGATCGGCTGATCAAGCGGCGCTGAAAGCATTCCGACGGCGCGAAGCGCGCACCATCGAGCCGACTGCGCCAAACCCGATGATCATCATGGCCCAGGTGGCGGGCTCGGGCACGGCGCTGGATAGCGCAAAGGTAGCCAAGGTGTAGCCTTGAGCGGACCAAGGGAAATTGTACCCCATCCCGTAGCCAGTTTGGCCGACCGAGCCACCAGCGACGTCAACGTAAAAGACGCCGGCGTTAAAGCCTTGCGCAACCATGATGCCCCTCAGGCCTGGCTGAGGAACAATTGCCTGATACTGGGCGCTAGCCAGAATGGCCGCCAACGCATCTTGGGCGCCTTGGCGAGTGTTGAAGGTCAGTGTTCCGTCGAACGCGGCGTCTGTGAAGGTGACGTCGTACTTCGCCGCGCCAATGGTTAGCCCCTGCAGCGTGATCCCGTCCAAGTAGGTCGCTGCGGTAGCGGCGCTTGAGGCAGCCAAGACCAGCGCGCCAGCAAATACCCCCGCGATAGTCGGTTTTTGAACGATCACAGCCTTCTCCCCGATTTCAGTCGACCCGGCCTAGTGGAGGGACCTCGGGTAGGCAAGAACTCCGAAAGATCGAATGTTAACGAGGGTTCACATCTCGCCCGCGAGGGGAAATCGGTCCCTTGAGCTTCCCCCCTAGCGTACCGACGGGGGCTTGGGACACTGGAACGGCAAACTCGCCCCGTTCGTCACCGACCAGCGATGCCCCCTGCTGAAGCGAGGGGCCGAATCTCAGGGGCGGGAAACGCCCCCACATCTTCCTTAGGGAGATGTCTTGGCGCACGCGCATTCTGGGGTCTTGGAGCATTTTGACAGCGAAGTTGCGGTCGGCGCCTCACGAACCTAGGCCGCCGGCTCCAGGCCCATGCCGCTGTCGTCGAAGACTTCAAGCCCAGGCGGCCTTGGCTGCGAATAGTCGCCATCCATCCGCGCCAACAGATAGGCCACGGCGATCACCATGTCGGCCGCGTCATACGGCTTGGGAAGCGAGGCGATCGCGGCGGTCCGCGCCGAGCGTGCCCGACTGCTCTGACCGCTAATGAACAACACGGGGATATCTAGCGCCTTGAGCTGTTCGGCCAGGGCCACGCCGTCGTCGCTGCCGGCAAGTCGTATATTGACCAGCGCCAGGTCTGGCTTGGAGGCCTTGGCCACCTCCAACGCCTCGGCGTGGCGGTCCGTCAGGTCCAGGACGTGGTGTCCAGCCGCCTCAAGGGCGTCGTTGAGGACCATCGCCACCAGCACCTCGTCTTCCACGATCATCAGGGTCTTGCCCGTCGAGGCTTGTAACTTGGCCATGCTCATTCCTCTGCTCGTCAGGCCAGAGCGGCCCCGAAGGCGTCGCAAGAAACCCGAGGCGCGCAGGGCCAACCAGTGGTGGGAAAGTTGCAGGCGCGGATAGACGCAAATCGACGCCTGGTCGACTGGCTCCAAGAGTAAGCTCTGAGACGCCACAGGGTTGCATCAAAGCCGTAGTCGCGGCGAAAGCCCGCGAACGGGGCCGAAGGCGGTACGGGGCCAGCGGCAAGATCAGAATGCGCGCCCGTCAGCGGACCCGTTCAATGGCCGAGAAGGGTGGAATGCGGACCTACTGCGGGTTTCTTCGGATTGAGTTGCGTAGCCCCCAGGGTCTGATGGAGCCAGCCCTCGGAGAAACACATGAGAGTGCTGGCCGCATTGGGCTTCGCCTTCCTAGCCCTGATGGGAGTGACCAAGCCGGTGAATGCGGCGGATATGAGCGACGTGACAGCCATCGACGTCCTGCTCGAACCGGACGCCATCATGCTGAGCCATGCCCAGGCCAATAATGCCCGATTGCTAAAGGTTTTCCCCGGCGGGTTCCCGCTCGACGCTACGCACCGGCCGCACATCACGCTGATCCAGCGTTTCGTGCGCACCGCGGATCTCGGCGAGGTCTACGCCGCCGCCGCAAGCGTGATCGCCAACGCCAAGGTAGGCGGCCTGAAGCTGGAGGCTATCAATTATTACTACACTGCGGGCGGCGACGTTGGCGTCGCCGGCATCGTGGTGCGGCCAACTTCGGAACTCCTCCGGCTGCAGAAAGACCTCATCGCGGCCGTGGCCCCGTTCACCGTGGAGGCAGGCCCCATCAGTGCGTTCACGGCCCCGCACGAAGACGCCGCGAGCGATGGTCTCCTAATCGGATATGTCGCCACGTTCGTTCCGAAGCAGACGGGCGAGCATTTCAACCCACATGTCAGCACGGGTATCGCGCCCAGGGCATACCTCGACGCGATGGTCGCTGAACCGTTTGAGCCGTTCTTCTTCTCGACGGTCGGGGCCGCGATCTATCAACTCGGCCCCTTCGGAACGGCGGCGAAGAGGCTCAAGAGTTGGCCGGCCGGCCGCAATGTCCCCTAAGGGTCGAAGCGGTCATGGGCTGATTGGCCTGAACCGGACATCGAGCGTAGTGGAGGGGTTCGGAACAGCGTCGCGTCAGCCCGTCAACCACCGGAACGCCCTGGCGATGAAGGCCTGGCCGTCCTGCTCCACCGGCTGGCCGTGGGCCATGACGACCTTGCTGGACGGCCAGTCCAAGATGCGC
>NZ_JAURWM010000107.1 GCF_030654915.1 Phenylobacterium sp.
ACCATGGTCGACCGACGTGCGGCGCGGTTCCTGGCCCAGGGCACTGCCGTTGGCCACATCGCCATGGAACAGGCGATCGCCGACTCCGGCCTGGAGGAGGCGCAGGTCTCCAACGAGCGCACCGGCCTGATCGTCGGCTCCGGCGGTCCGTCCACCAAGTCGATCATCGAGTCGGCCCAGATCGCCAAGGATCGCGGCCCCAAGCGGGTCGGTCCGTTCGCGGTGCCCAAGGCGATGAGCTCGGGCGCCTCGGCGACCCTCGCCACCTGGTTCAAGATCAAGGGTCTGAACTTCTCGATCTCCTCGGCCTGCGCCACCTCCACCCACTGCATCGGCTCGGGCTACGAGCAGATCCTGATGGGCAAGCAGGACGTGGTGTTCGCCGGCGGAACCGAGGAGCTGGACTGGACGCTGAGCGTGCTGTTCGACGCCATGGGCGCGATGAGCTCGAACTTCAACGACAAGCCTTCGACCGCCAGCCGCGCCTATGACGCGGCCCGCGACGGCTTCGTGATCGCCGGCGGAGCCGGGATCGTGGTGCTGGAAGAATACGAACACGCCAAGGCGCGCGGCGCCAAGATCTATGGCGAGATCGTCGGCTACGCCGCCAATTCGGACGGCTTCGACATGGTCGCCCCGTCCGGCGAGGGCGCGGTGCGCTGCATGCGGATGGCCATGGCCGATCTCGGCGGCCGCAAGATCGATTATCTGAACCCGCACGGCACCTCGACGCCGGTCGGCGACAGCAAGGAGATGGGCGCGGTGCGCGAGGTGTTCGGCGCCAATGTGCCGTTGATCTCCTCGACCAAGTCGCTGACCGGCCACAGCCTCGGCGCGGCCGGCGCCCAGGAGGCGATCTACAGCCTGCTGATGCTCAACAACGGCTTCGCCGCCCAGAGCGCTCACATCGAGAACCTCGATCCCGAGTTCGCCGACCTGCCGATCCTGCGCGAGCGCAAGGACGTCCAGCTTGAGACCGTGATGTCGAACTCGTTCGGGTTCGGCGGCACCAACGGCTGCCTGGTGATGGCCCGGGTCTGACCGGGGCCGACCCTCAAAGATATTAGGAGACGTGTATGGCCAAGGATGGCTGGGATCTGCCCACGGGCGATCTGATGAAGGGCAAGAAGGGCGTCATCATCGGCGTCGCCAATCATGACTCCATCGCCTGGGGCATCGCCTCGCAGCTCGCCGCCCAGGGCGCCGAGATGGCCTTCTTCCATCTGCCGGGCATGGAGCGACGCGTCCAGCCGCTGGCCGAGAGCATTGGAGTGAAGACCGTCGTTGCGGTCGACGTGACCCAGGACGACCAGATGGACGCGGCCTTCGCCGCGATCGAGACGGCGTTCGGGACTATCGACTTCTTCGTCCACGCCATCGCCTATGCGCCGCGCGACCAGATCAAGGGCTCGTTCGTCGATAACGCCACGCGCGAAGGCTTCCTGCAGGCGATGGACATCTCGGCCTACAGCTTCGTTGACTGCGCCCGCCGCGCCGAGAAGCTGATGCCGAACGGCGGCTCGATGATCTGCCTGACCTATATGGGCTCCGAGCGCGCGATCCCGAACTACAACACCATGGGCGTGGCCAAGGCCGCCCTGGAAGCGGCGACCCGCTATGTGGCGCGCGACCTTGGTCCCAAGAACATCCGCGTGAACGCGCTGTCGCCTGGCGCCATGCGCACGCTGTCGCTGGCCGGGATTTCCGGCGGCAAGGGCATGCTGTCCAAGGGCCGCGACCTGTCGGCCATGAAGCAGGACACCTCGATGGAAGGCGTCGCCGGCGCCGCCCTGTGGCTGCTGTCGGACCTTGGCCGCTCGACCACGGGCGAGCTGATCCACGTGGACGCCGGCTTCCACATGATGGGCTTCACCGAAGACGAAGAAGGCTAGGCCTGCCCATGCGCCGGTCATCCTCAGCCGAAGGCTGATCCGGGCGACCGAAGCCTGCAATTCAGTTTGGGTCCCCCGGATCTCGCTTCGCGAGCCCGGGGGATGACCATTGGCGCGCGCTAGGCGTTCGCGCCGCCATCGACTGTGAAGCCGGCGCCGTTGGCGAAGCGGCCTTCGGGGCTGGCGAGCCAGGCGACCATGCCGGCGATTTCCTCGGGCTGGCCGTATTCCCGGATCGGCATGCGCGCGCGTTGGTTATCGGCTCCGTCGCCATCGGCCGGGTTCATGTCGGTGTTGGTCGAGCCGGGATGGACGAGGTTCACCGTGATCCCGCGCGGCCCCAGGTCGTGGGCCAAGCCCTTGGTGAAGCTGAGCAGGGCCGACTTGGTCATCGCATATAGGGTGATCCCGGCCATCGGCACCCGTTCGGCCAGGTTGCTGCCGATGTTGATGATCCGCCCGCCGCGCGGCAGGTGGGGCGCGGCGGCCTGCGAGGCCAGGACCACGCCGCGAACATTGACCGCCAGCAGCTGGTCGATGTCCTCCAGCGTCCAGCCTTCGACCGGCCCGACGCCGCGGGCGATGCCGGCGTTGTTGACCAGGATATCCAGACCGCCCAATTCGGCGGCCGCCTGGTCTACGGCGGCCTTGATCGCGGCGGGGTCGGCGCTGCTGGCGGCGATGGCCAGCCCCTTGCGGCCGAGCGCCTCGATTTCCTTGACCACGGATTGGGCCTTTTGCGCCGAGCGTTCGTAGGTGATCGCCACGTCGGCCCCGTCGCGGGCCAGCCGCAGGGCTATCGCCGCGCCGATCCCGCGGCTGCCGCCGGTGACCAA
>NZ_JAURWM010000115.1 GCF_030654915.1 Phenylobacterium sp.
CCGCGAGATCGACGCCGCCCGCGAAGCCGGCGACAAGGCCAAGGAAGCCAAGCTCCTCGAAGCCGTCGACAACTATCAGACCCACGTCGTTCCGGTCATCGCCGACATTGACGCCGGTTTCGGTAACGCCGAGGCGACCTACCTGCTGGCCAAGAAGATGATCGAAGCCGGCGCCTGCGCCCTGCAGATCGAAAACCAAGTGTCCGACGAAAAGCAGTGCGGCCACCAAGACGGCAAGGTCACCGTTCCGCACGACGACTTCCTCGCCAAGGTGCGCGCTTGCCGCTACGCCTTCCTTGAGCTGGGCGTTGAGAACGGCATCATCGTCACCCGTACCGACTCGCTGGGCGCCGGCCTGACCAAGCAAATCGCGGTCAGCCACACCCCGGGCGACCTCGGCGACCAGTACAACAGCTTCCTCGACTGCGAAGAAATCTCGCCGGCCGACCTGAAGAACGGCGACGTGATCATCAACCGCGCCGGTAAGCTGCTGCGTCCGAAGCGTCTGCCGTCGAACCTCTTCCAGTTCCGTGAAGGCACCGGCGAAGATCGTTGCGTCCTCGACAGCATCACCTCGCTGCAAAACGGCGCCGACCTGCTGTGGATCGAAACCGAGAAGCCGCACGTCGAGCAGATCGCCGGCATGATGGATCGCGTTCGTGAAGTGATCCCGGACGCCAAGCTGGTCTACAACAACTCGCCGTCCTTCAACTGGACCTTGAACTTCCGCCAGCAGGTGTTCGACGCCTACAAGGCGGCGGGCAAGGACGTCTCGGCCTATGACCGCGACAAGCTGATGAGCGTCGACTACGACGGCACCGATCTGGCCGACGAAGCCGACGAGCGCATCCGCACGTTCCAAGCGGACGGCGCCAAGCGGGCTGGTATCTTCCACCACCTGATCACCCTGCCGACCTATCACACGGCGGCGCTGTCGACCGACAACCTGGCGAAGGAGTACTTCGGTTCGCAAGGCATGCTCGGCTACGTGAAGGGCGTTCAGCGCAAGGAAATCCGCGAGGGTATCGCCTGCGTGAAGCACCAGAACATGTCGGGTTCCGACATGGGTGACGACCACAAGGAATACTTCGCGGGCGAAGCGGCCCTGAAGGCCGGCGGCACGCACAACACGATGAACCAGTTCGCCTAAACCGAACTGAGCATCGACGGGAACGACGGAGCGGCCTGGGGTTCACACCCCAGGCCGCTTTCTTTTTTGCGTGCGGTGGGTGGCTTCACTCATGGATGGCGGCGCGCGGCCGCCGCCATCCGGGGCGATTTCCTTTCGCACCCAACTCTGGTCTTCGCCGCTCTGGCTGCGAGCCTCAGGGCTTTGGTGGCGGAAGGCTGAACTTGCTGCGGTCGGCCGCGATGAAGTCGATACGTTCCACCAGGCGCTCCTGGGGGCGGGTCAGATCGCCGCCATAGGTCTTGAACCTGAACGGGACGCGCACCGGGCCGATCCGGCGATAGTCCGATAGTTCCGTCGTCATGGACGCGCCGCTTGCGTCGTCCACGACCACACCGAGCAGGCCAGTGGCCCGGTCGAACCAGAGGTCACGCGGCTTGCCGCCGGCCGGCTGAATTCGGAGCACGTCAAAGGGCCGGCCCTGGCTATGGCGGACGCCCAGGTGAACGCTGCGGATGTCGAAGCGGCTGGGATAGAAATAGGCGTAGGCGCTGAAGAAGGCGTCGGAGCGTACCCGCGCGACGACCGCCGGATCGACGGAGCCGGTGATCACGCCATTGGCCAGGATCCGCCACTCGGCCGCGCCATTATAGGCCTGAACGTGTTTGCCCGCCGCGGTCATGGTTTCTGTGCGCGCGCCATAGCGCAGGGGGTCGACCCACCGCTCGTAGCGCTCGCCGCCGTCCTGCCCGACCTCATGCAGGCCGCGCAGGAGGTTCCAGCCGCCGCCGCCAGAAGCCGCTCGCGCACGGTCCAGCACGCGTTGCGCGGCGGGCGAATTCTGGGCTTGGGCGGCGCCGCCTATGCAAAATGCGGCGACAACGAGCGCCGCGAGAAGTTGGCGCAGAGGCGATATCGACATGAGCGGAAACCAAGCCGCGAAGGTTGTTCAGAATGCGGCCGATCGTGGCCAAGCGAGATTGTGAGCGGCTTTAGCCAAGCCACCGATAGCCGACGCCGGGCTCGGTGCCGATCAGGGTCGGAGCCGCAGCGTCCGGTTCGATCTTCTGCCTGATCTGCGCGACGATGACACGCAGGTATTGGACATCCTCGACATGGGCAGGGCCCCACACCGCGGTGAGAAGTTGCCGATGGGTGCAGACCTTGCCGCTCCCCTCGACCAGCAGGGCCAGCAGGTCATACTCCTTGGGCGAGAGGCGGATGGCCTGGCCGCTTCGGGTCACCAGTCGTTTGACAAGGTCGATGGTGAGGTCGCCAGCCGTGACGATGGGCTCTGCGCCTTTCTGGCGTAGGCGATGGCGCAAGGCGACGCGCAGGCGGGCCAGCAGTTCGCCGACCCCGAATGGCTTTTCCACATAGTCGTCGGCGCCGAGATCGAGGGTGTCGATCTTCTCGGTTTCCTTGTCGCGGGCCGAGAGCACGATGATGGGGCCGTCATAGAAGGCCCGCGCGCGGGTCAGGGCCTCCTTGCCGTCGAAGTCGGGCAGGCCGAGATCCAGCACCACGGCGTCGGGCGCCTTGCGGGCGATCTCCTTCAGCCCTTCGGCGGCGGTGTCGGCGCGGATCGGCTCATAGCCCGCCGCCTCCAGCGCCGGCTGCAGGAACCGGTGGATCTGGGGTTCGTCGTCGATGACCAGGATGCGGGGGCGATGGGCGCTCACAGCATGTGCCCGGGCATAACGGTTTCCTTGGGCAGGCTGATCAAGATGCGGGTTCCAAGACCGTCATGGATCGGACTGGCGGCGGCGATCCGCCCGCCCATGGCCTCGACGAAGCCCTTTGAGATCGCCAGGCCCAGGCCCGCGCCCTTGCCCCGGTCGGTGGCTTCTTCCATGCGGCGAAACTTCTCAAAAACCCGCTCGAGCTCGGGCGTCGGGATGCCGCGACCTTCGTCCTCGATGGAGATCACCACGTTGCCGCGGTCTTCATAGGCCGCGACCTCGATGGCCGATCCGTCCGGGCTATAGGCTATAGCGTTCTCCAGGATGTTCACGAGGGCCTGCTCCAGCAGCGAGGGGTCGGCCTTGACCATCGACAGTTCGGCAGGGAAGTCGCGCGCCACGGTGCGCTTGTCCAGCCGCCGTTTGATGCGGTCCACCGCCGCGCTCAGGACGTCGCGGATATCGACCCAATCACGGCGGGTGACCAAGGCCCCGCCTTCCAATCGGGTCATGTCTAGCAGGTCGCCAACATAGCGGTTGAGCCGCTCGGCTTCCTCCTGGATCGAGACCAGCAGATCGCGCTGCACCCGGCTGTCGAGGGACTTGCCATAGTCGAGCAGGGTGGTGACCGAGCCGAGCACCGTGGATAGCGGTGTGCGCAGGTCGTGGCTGACGGAATTGAGCAGAGCGCCACGCAACCGGTCGGTGCGGCGCAGGGCCTCGGCGTCGGCGGCCTGGGCCGCGAATTCGGCGCGTTCGAGCGCCACAGCGCCCTGGTCGAGCAGGGCGCTGACAAAGCGCTCATTGTCCTCGGCGGCGAGCGCTTTCAACTCAACGCCGGCTACGCCGGCGCGGGCCTTGACCCCCTGCAGTGGTCGGAAGGTCCAGGCCGAGTTGGGCAGGGTGCCGGTTCCCGCGCCGGCGGGCTCGCCCTTTTCCCAGGCCCAGCGGGCGGCGGCCATGTCGCCGGGCGGCAAGGCGTCGAGGGGGGGCGAGGCGGCGGTCAGCGCCAGGTCATCGCGTTCTGGAGTCAGGACCACGGCCGCGCCGCTGGTCGCGGCGGCCAGTTGTTCGGCGAGCGCCTGGGCGGCTGTGTCCTGCTTGGCCGCCGAGGATAGTCGGCGGCTCGCGGCCAGCAGCGACGACACCGCCGAGGCCCGGCGTGAAACGGCACGGGCCTGGTCGCGGATACGGCCGGTGAGCCATCCGGTCGTCAGCGCCACGGCGAAGAACACCGCGAAGGTCAGCACATCGGCCGGATGGCCGATCCGCACGGTCAGGCGCGGCTCCAGGAAGAAGAAGTTGTAGGCGAAGGCGCAGAGCGTCGCGGCGGTCAGCGCCGGCCAGAGCCCGAAGGCCAATCCGCTGACCAGTACGCTCAGCATGAAGATCATGGCGAGGTTGGCGGTCTCGGCGACCTGGAACGTGGCGCTGGCCAGCAATGCGGCCACGCTGACCAGAGCGATGGCGCCGACGTGGCCACCCCAGGGCCAGGACCTGAACGGTGTTGGTGCGCGCGGCGGCGGAGCCTCGGCCTCGGCGCCCTCGGTGACGACGTGCAGGGCCGCGCCGCGCGACTCCTCCAGCAGGGCGTGGACCAGCGAGCGGCGGAAAGGATTGCGACGAGGCCGCGCCGACTTGCCGACCACGATCTGGGTGACATTGTTGCGGCGGGCGTAGTCGAGCACGCTGTCGACGAGATCGTCGCCAGTCAGCATCACGGTGACGCCGCCCAATTGCTCGGCCAGCTTGAGGGCCTCATTGAGGCGCGCCTGCCCGATGGCGGGGACCGGCGGGGCGTTGGGCCTTTCGACGTGGGCGACGAACCACGGCGCGTCCATCATCATGTCCGACAGCCGCCGGCCGGTCCGCACCAGGGCGCCGGCCGAGGCGTCGGGTCCTAGCAGGACAAGGATACGCTCTCCCGCCGCCCAGGGGCCCTCGACCCCGGCGCGCTTCATGGCGCCTAGAAGTTGGTCGTCCACCGTCTGGGCCGCGCGGCGCAGGGCGAGTTCGCGCAGCGCCGTGAGGTTCTCGGGCTTGAAGAACCGCTCGGCGGCGATCCGGGCGGTGTCGCCGATATAGACCTTGCCCTCGGCCATCCGCTCGCGAAGCTCGGATGGGGTGATGTCGATCAGTTCGATCTCATCGGCGCGCGAGAGGGCCGAGTCCGGAACGGTCTCGCGCTGGCGCACGCCGGTGATCTTCCAGACCACCTCACGCAGGCTCTCCAAATGCTGGACATTCAGCGTGGTCCAGACGTCAATTCCAGCCGCGAGGATCTCCTCCACGTCCTGCCAACGCTTGGGATGGCGCGAGCCGGGGGCGTTGGAGTGGGCGTACTCATCGACCAGCAGCAAGGCTGGTTTGCGCTCGAGCGCGGCGTCGAGATCGAACTCCAGCAGCGTGCGTTCGCGGTAGTCGATTGGCCGGCGGGGCATGACCTCCAGGCCGCGCAGCAGGGACTGGGTCTCGCGGCGGCCATGGGTTTCGACAACCCCGACAACGACGTCGCCGCCCTCCGCCTTTCGGCGGCGAGCGGCGCGCAGCATTTCGAAGGTTTTTCCCACCCCGGGGGACATGCCGAGGAAGACCTTCAGCCGCCCCCGGCCCGGTCTGGCTGTAGCCGCCAGCAGGGCGTCTGGATCAGGGCGGCGGGGTTCTTCCGGGCTCATGAGGCGGGAGGTTGGCGTAACGGATAGCGGGCGTCGAGCGCAAGGTTGGTCTCCAAGACGTTCACCCGCGGCTGGCCGAGAACGCCGAAGACGCGGCCCTCCACATGGGCGTCGAACAACTCGCGAACCAGGCGCGGCTCGACCCCTCTGGCCTTGGCGATGCGCTCAGCTTGAAGGCCGGCGTATTCCGGCGAGATGTGCGGGTCGAGACCCGAGCCGGAGGTGGTGACTGCGTCGGCGGGGATCGCGCCTTGCCCGTCTTCGGTGCGGATGGCGAGCGCGCTGTCCTTGACCCGTTTGGCCAGGTCTTCGTTCAACGGGCCGAGGTTGGAGCCGGAAGAGGCCGAGGCGTCATAGCCGTTGGCGCCGGCGGCCGAGGGGCGCGGGTGCAGGTACTGGGTCTTGGTGAAGTTCTGGCCGATCAGTTCGGACCCTACCACCTTGCCGCCGACGACGGCGAGACTGCCGTTCGCCTGGTTCGGAAAGGCGGCCTGGGCCACGCCGGTGATCAGCATCGGATAGGCGATTCCCAGCAGAATGGTGAAGAAGGCCATCGATACGACGGCCGGGCGGATAAGCGAAAGCATGGCGCAAATCTCCTAGAAGACGGCCTTGACGGCGAGCACGACCCGGCTGCCGTAAAGGTCGCCAAAACCGTGCTCGTTGGTGTCGTGATAGCGAAGGTCGAAGCCGACGACGTCGTTGAGGGCGTAGCCGGCGCCGAGGTTCCAGGTCGTGTAGTCACCGTCATAGTCGACGTTCTGACGGCCGACGGCGCCCGAGATCGAGATCTTCTCGGCGACCGGAATCGAGCCGTTGAGTTCGACATAGGTCGCCGGGCCGGTCTCGCCGAAGAAGTCGTCGGAGTAGAACACCGCCGCGCCGAGCGTCGCCGGACCGACGGGCAGGGAGCCGGCCGCTTTCAGCTCGACGAAGTTCTGATCGGGGCCGGACGGCTGGTTGATGTAGCCGTAATAGATGACCCCTAGGTCGAGGGTGACCGGCCCGACCTGCGGCTTGACCCCGGCATAGAGGTCGAACTCGGCGTCGGTGCCGTTGTTGAAGTCGACATTCGAGATCCAGGCCCCCGCGTAGCCCAAGCTCCAGAGGGATGTGTCGACCCCGGCCGAGAGCTGTGGATTCTCGTCGGTCTGGCTGACCCCGCGCCAGACATAGTCGGTGGCGGCGCCGGCGTTGAACGACAGGTCGAAGTCCTGGGCGAGCGCCGGGGCCGCCGACATGGCGGCGATGGCGGCGATGGTGATCGGGAACACGCGGTACTGGGTCATGAGAGAGGTCCTGGAAGGTTCTTTTTGTGTGTCGAGTGCGAGCATGGCGGCTTCCTAGACGGCGCGGCTTAGGAGGGCGCAGACGAAGAGGAGGGCGATCAGCCCGCCCGAGACGAGAAGTTCACGCATAACCATCAGGCGAGCCCAAGGCCGGAGACGATCATGTCGATCAGCTTGATGCCGATGAACGGAGCGATCAGGCCGCCCAGGCCGTAGATCAGCAGGTTACGCGACAGGAGCTTGGCCGCGCCGACGGCCCGGTAACGCACGCCCCGCAGGGCCAGCGGGATCAGCGCCAAGATGATCAGGGCGTTGAAGATCACCGCCGAAAGGATCGCGCTCTCCGGGCTGTGCAGGTTCATCACGTTCAGCGCGCCGAGCGCCGGCAGGGCGGCCACGAACATCGCCGGGATGATGGCGAAGTACTTGGCCACGTCGTTGGCGATCGAGAAGGTGGTGAGCGCGCCGCGGGTGATCAGCATCTGCTTACCGACCTCGACGATCTCGATGACCTTGGTCGGGTCGCTGTCGAGATCGACCATGTTGCCGGCCTCGCGGGCCGCCTGGGCGCCGGTCTGCATG
>NZ_JAURWM010000136.1 GCF_030654915.1 Phenylobacterium sp.
GCGGGTCTCCTTGCCCTCGGCCACCAGGGTGCCGACCCCGGTCTTGGTGAAGAAGGCCGGGATTCCGGCGCCGCCGGCGCGGATGCGCTCGGCGAGCGTGCCCTGCGGATTGAATTCCAGCTCCAGCTCGCCCGAGAGGTAGAGCTTCTCGAACAGCTTGTTCTCGCCGACATAGGACGAGATCATCTTCTTAATCTGCCCGCTCTCCAGCAGGACGCCGAGGCCAAAGCCGTCGATCCCGCAGTTGTTGGAGACGACCGTGAGGTTCTTCACCCCGGCCTCGCGGATCCCCGCGATCAGGTTCTCAGGAATGCCGCAGAGGCCAAAGCCTCCAGCCATGATGGTCATGCCGTCGAAGAGCACCCCAGCCAGGGCTTCAGCGGCGTCCTTTTGGGTTTTTCCAGCCATGACAGCCCTTTTAGCCGCAATCTGAGGTTTGAGAACTGGGTCAGGCGAAAAAGTTCATCACCTGATGAAGTCTATTCGGCGAGTTGCCTTGGCGCCTTCGACAGGACATCGGCCGCCTCGGTATTGAGCGCCTTGCCACCATGGCGCGGGACCGAGAACGGCTCGGGCGTCGGGGTGGCCATGTTGCCGCGCATCAGCCAGCGGCCCGCCTGGATACCGCCAGCGACCTGCAACTCCAGCCGCTCATTGTCGGCGCGGCGAACGTCGCGGACGATCTCGGCCGCCTCCACCTCATCAACGCCGAGCTCGATCAGGGTGCGCTTGCCGAAGGTCAGGGCCGACTCGAAGGTCTCGCGGATCTGGAAATCGACCCCGGCCTTGATCAGCCGCAGCGAGTGACCGCGGTCGAAGGCGCGGACCAGCAGCTTGGCCAGCGGGAACTCGGCCTTGACCAGTTCGACGATCTTGTCGGCCACGTCGGGCTTTTCCACGCAGACCAGGATCGCCTCGGCGGTGTCGGCGCCCGAGGCGCGCAGCACGTCCAGTCGGGTGCCGTCGCCGTAATAGACCTTGAAGCCGAAGGTGCTGGCCGCGCGGATCATCTCGACGTCGGTCTCGATCAGCGCCACCTCGATGCCGCGTGCGAGCAGCGGCTGGCTGACCACCTGGGCGAAGCGGCCAAAGCCAACCAGCAGGACCCGGCCCTCCAAGCCGGCGGCGGCCTCGATGCCGTCCATCGATTCCTTAGGCGCGGGCAGCAGCCGGTTCAGGACGATGACCACCAGCGGCGTCAGCGCCATCGACATGATCACGATGGCGGTCAGGGCCGCGCTGGTGCGCGCGTCGAACACGCCGGCGGCGACGGCGGCCGAATAGAGGACGAAGGCGAACTCGCCGCCCTGGGCGAACAGGGCCGCGCGCTGGATGGCCTCGCGGTGACCAGCGCGGAACAGCCGCGCGACGGCGTAGATGCCGGCCGCCTTGACGACCATGAAGGCCACGACCCCGGCGAGGATCAGGCCCCACTCGGACGCCACCACCGACAGGTCGAGCGACATGCCGACGCTGAGGAAGAACAGGCCGAGCAGGATGCCTCGGAACGGTTCGACGTCGGCCTCGAGTTGATGGCGGAAGGTCGATTCCGACAGCAGCACCCCGGCCAGGAACGCGCCCATGGCCATCGAAAGCCCGCCCCACTGCATGAACAGCGCCGTACCGAGGACGACCAGCAGGGCCGCGGCGGTCATGATCTCGCGCGCGCCGGTGCGGGCCAGGATCTGGAAGAATGGATTGAGCAGCCAGCGGCCAGCGGCGATCACCGCGGCGATGCAGGCTAGGCCGATCAGCACGGCCATCCAGACGGGGCGGCCAGTGTCGACGGCTGGCCCGCTCATCGAAGCCATCAGCGCGACCAGGGCCAGCAACGGCACCACCGCCAGATCTTCCAGCAGCAGGATCGAAACGGCGCGCTGCCCCGCCTCGGTCGAGGTCTCGCCGCGCTCGTCGAGCATCTTCATGATCACGGCGGTGGAGGACAACACGAAGCCGCTGGCGCCGATGATCGCGGCCTGGACCGGCAGCCCGCCGAGCATGGCGACACCCGACAGCAGGGCGCAGCAGAGCAGCACCTGGGTCGCGCCGAGACCGAAGATCTCCTTGCGCAGCGACCACAGCTTGGCCGGGCGCATCTCCAGCCCGATCAGGAACAGGAACATCACCACGCCGAGCTCGGCGACGTGCAGGATGGCCTCGGGGTCGGCGAACAGCTTCAAGCCGAACGGGCCGATCACCAGGCCGGCGGCCAGGTAGCCCAGGACCGACCCGAGACCGAGTTTACGGAACACTGGCACCGCGATCACCGCGGCGGCCAGCAGGGCCACGGCGTGCCCCAGGTTCATGCCCGCAGCCTCGGCCGCCATGCGCGCTCCAGTTCGTATCGAGGAGGCCGTCGCGACGGTGCGGGACCTGGGCGTATGTGGTGTCAAAACCCCCCTCGGCGCAACCGGGACGGCGACAAGACGGGCCGGAGCGCCAAGTCTGTCCATAACGACGTCAGCGGCTAGGCAAAGTTTGGCAGGCGAGCCCCTGCTCCGGCGTCGCGGGAGCAGGGGCCCAAATCAAAGTCAGCCGGTGTGAGGGCGCAGGATGATCTCCACGCGCCGGTTCTTGGCGCGACCCTCCTCGGTGTCGTTGGCGGCGATCGGCTGGGTCGAGCCGCGGCCGGCCACATAGAGCCGGTCACGCAGCACCCCGCCACGATTGGTCAGGTTGTCGGCGACCGCCAGGGCGCGACGCTCGGAAAGCTGCTGGTTGTAGTCAGCCCGGCCGGTGGAATCAGCGTGGCCGACCACGTCCACCAGGGTCTGCGGATATTCGTTGAGGCTGCGGGCGACCGAAGCCAGGGTGTCGTAGAACTGCGGCTGAATGTCCGAGCGGTCGAAGCCGAAGGTCACGTCGCTGGGCATCTGCAGGACGATGTTGTCGCCCTGGCGCTGAACCTCGACGCCGCTGCCGGCCAGGTCGCGGCGGAGCTGGGCCTGCTGGCGGTCCATGTAATTGCCGACCCCCGCGCCGGCGAGCGCCCCGACGCCAGCCCCGATCAACGCGTTCTTCCGGCCCTGTTCGCTGCGGTTGGTGTTGGTCAGGTAGCCGAGAGCCGCGCCGCCCAGGGCGCCGGCCAGTGCGCCTGTGCCGGTGTTGTTGCGGACCGGCTGTCCGGTGTAGGGGTCCATCGTGGTGCAGGCCGACATGGCGCCCGCGCCAAGGATACAAGCCGCAAGGGCGGTCCAGTTACGCATTACTGATCTCCAGTCGAATTGGGGGTCCGATGCGAACGCCGCCGCTACGGTCAAGGTTCCGGGTGCGCCGGGTAAAGGATCAGACGTGACGACAGCATCGATCGAGCCGGTCTCATTCGAGCGTTTTGGCCAAGACTTCCAGGGTTTCTCGCAGGATCTGGGCGGTTCGTTCGCCCGCTATGGCTTTGCGGTCATCGCCGGCCACGACCTGCCCCAGGCGCGGATCGACGCCGCCCTCGCCGCCACCAAGGCGTTCTTCGCCCTGCCCGAGGCGGTGAAGCGCAGCTATGTCGCCGGGGTCGGCGGCCAGCGCGGCTACACTCCGTTCGGCATCGAGACCGCCAAGAACGCCGAGCACTTCGACCTGAAGGAGTTCTGGCACATGGGGCGCGACCTGCCCGCCGGGCATCGGTTCCGCGAGTTCATGCCCGACAATGTGTGGCCGGCCGAGATCCCGGAGTTCCACACCGAGATCGCCTGGCTGTTCAACACGCTGGACGCGCTGGGCCGCCAGGTTCTAGAGGCCATCGCGGTCTATCTGCAACTTGACCGCCAGTTCTTCGCGGCCACGGTGGATCACGGCAATTCGATCCTGCGCCTTTTGCACTATCCGCCGGTGCCGAAGGACGGCCCCAACATCCGGGCAGGCGCGCATGAGGACATCAATGTCATCACCCTGCTGCTCGGCGCCGAAGAAGCGGGGCTGGAGGTGCTGGACCGCGACGGCCAGTGGCTGGCGATCAATCCGCCGGCCGGCTCGGTGGTCTGCAATATCGGGGACATGCTGCAGCGGCTGACCAACCACGTCCTGCCCTCGACCACCCACCGAGTGGTCAATCCAGCGCCGGAACGCAGAGGCTTTGCGCGCTACTCGACGCCGTTCTTCCTGCACTTCAATCCGGACTACGAAATCACCACCCTGCCCGGCTGCATCAACGACGCCCATCCGGACAAGGGGCTGGCCCCCATCACCGCCGATGCGTTCCTCAAGGAGCGCCTGCGGGAGATCAAGCTGCTGTAGGGCCGATGAGCTAAGCGGCTGGAATCCTGATCTTTAGATCCACCCGCACCCGCCCTGCAGAACGCCGTTCTGGTAAAGACGGAAATTTAACCCTCTTCAACCCAATCTCCGGCCGCAAGAAGTCTGGGGAACATGATGCCCAAGGATGGAGCGGCGTTGCTGGCCGAGGCCGCGCGCCTCGCGGCGATCGCCACTCTCGACCTGGACGACCTGAAGCCAACCTTCGAAAGAATCGGCCGGTTGGCCCGCGCCTTTGCGGACCTGGAACTCGGCGACGTGGTGATGGTCGGCGCCAAGCGTAGCTGGCACGCCAGCGTCGGCCCCGACTGGACCGACGAGCAGGTCTGCGAGGACCAGTCCTTCTCCGAGGTCGTGGTGCGTGACGACACCCTGCTCTGGGTGACCAACGCGCTCGAGGATCGGCGCTTCCACGACCACCCGAACGTCGCCGGCGCGGAGGGCGTGCGCTTCTATGCCGGCGCCCCGATCCGGCTGGCGGACGGACAGGCGATCGGGGTGGTCTGCGTGGCGAGCGGCGCGCCGCGCGCCTACGACCCGGCCCTAGCCGAAGTGCTGATCGACCTGGCGGCCATCGCCTCCAACGAATGCTCGCGCCACCACGCCCAACGCGACCTGGTGAAATTCGCCGGCGAGGCCGAAGCCGCCAACAAGGCCAAGAGCGAGTTCCTGGCCAATATGAGCCACGAGATCCGCACGCCGCTCAACGGGGTGATGGGCATCGCCGGCGCCTTGGCCAAGACCAGCCTGAGCGGGCCGCAGGCCGAGATGGTCGAACTGATCGAGACCTCGGCCCAGACCCTGGAGGCCCTGCTCACCGACATCCTGGATTTGGCGCGCATCGAGGCTGGCCGCCTGGAGATCCGCCCCGAGCCGTTCGACCTGGTCACCTCGGTCAACGCCTGCGCGGCCCTGTTCGAGGCCAGCGCCCAGGCCAAGGATCTGAAGCTGACCGTCGAGATCGAGCCCTATGCCCATGGGTCTTTCGAGGGCGACGGACCGCGCCTGCGCCAGATCCTGACCAATCTGCTCGGCAACGCCGTGAAGTTCACCAGTCAGGGCGAGGTCAAGCTGCTGGTCGCCGCCGAGCGCGACGAGACCAGCACCCACCTGACATTCACTGTTTCAGACACCGGCATCGGTTTCGACGAGGCGACCCGCCAGCGGCTGTTCGGACGCTTCCAGCAAGCCGACGGCTCGATCACCCGCCAGTACGGCGGCACGGGCCTGGGCCTGGCCATCTCGCGCACCCTGGCCGAGGCGATGGGCGGCGACCTGAGCGCGCAAGCGACGCCCGGCCAAGGCGCGACCTTCGTGCTGTCGCTGGAACTGCCTCGCCGGCATGGAGCGGTGGAGATGTGGGGCGAGCATGAGACCTGCCAGCCCGACGAGGCGGAACTCGGCGCCATGCGGGTGCTGCTGGCCGAGGACCATCCGACCAACCGCCGCGTCGTCGAACTGATCCTGGGCGCGGCGGGGGTGGAGCTGATCTCGGTCGAGAACGGGGCCGAGGCGGTGGACGAGGCCGCGCGTTCGCACTTCGACCTGATCTTGATGGACATGCAAATGCCGGTGATGGACGGCCTGACCGCCATCGCCGCGATCCGCAGGCGCGAGGCCAAGCTGCATCGCCACACGCCGATCTACACCCTGACCGCCAACGCCATGCCCGAACACGCGCAAGCCTCGGCCCGGGCCGGGGCCGACGGCCACGTGACCAAGCCGATCACCGCCGAGCGGCTGCTGCACGTGGTTGAGATGGTCTGGTCCGAGAAGGTCGCGCGCGCCTCATCGCCGGAGCCCATGGCCGCGGCGGTGGGCTGATCCTCCCGGGCGAGCACGTGGCTTTACGCGCTCCAATGGTTGTCATCCGGGAAGTCACGCAGCGCGCTGTCCGGGACCCGGTCTTGCTTCGCAAACCGGGATGACATCTCTGGGCTATGCAATCCCTGGGGAGATGCGGAGCTAAACGCCCTACTTCGCGAAGATGCCCATCAGGGCGGGCCGGGCGAACACCGCCGGTGCGGCCTTTTGCGTCACACCATTGACCCAGAAGCCGAGCTCGGCGCCGGCGTTGAGGGTGGCGTTCAGCATCTGTGCTGCGATGAACGGATCGACCGGCCGGATCGAACCCTCGGCGATGCCGTCGGAAATCATCGAGGCGAAGCGGTCGGAGACCCGGTTGGAGTGGGCGACCTGCTCTTCGCGGATTTCGCTGGGCAGGGCCGAGAGCGCCGAGGTCCGCAGCAGCGGGCCGTACTCCGAAAGCTGGTACTCGGCGAGCGCGGCGGCGGCGCTGGAAATCCGCGCCCACTGGTCACCGTCGATGCCCATGGCCAGGCGCTGGACCCGGCGCATGACGTCGAAGGTGCGGTCGAAACAGGCGACGACCAGGTCATCCTTGGCGTCGTTGTGGTGATAGAACGAGCCCTTGGTGACGTTCAACTCGGCCGAGATCTTGTCGACCGAGGCGCCGCGATAGCCCCGGCTGTTGATCAGCCGGGTCGCGGCCAGCAGGAAGGTCTCGCGGCTCATCTCCGGCCCCTCGCGCGCGGCGAGGTCGGCCAGCGGGATCGGGGTCGGCTCCCAGGCCCCGCCATCGACCGCCAAGCCGCCAACCAGGATGTCGTACATCCGCTCGCGAATCCGGCCGTAGTCCTCGGGATCGTACTTCTTCAGCCAGACCGCCGCCCAGAACAGTTGCTCCAGCAGCATATGGGTGCGCGCCGTGCGCCGACCGCGTCCCAGCCAGGCGAAGTCCGGGGCCTCGAACAGGCCGCGCACCTTGCGGAACAGCCGCATGAAGGCCTCGAAGACCTCGGTGCGCTGTGGGTTGTTGAGCGCCCGGATGTCGGACAGGGCCGGCAGGGGCGGCGCCTCGCCCACCGCTGTGAGCCGCAGGCGCTCGAGATAAAGCTCCAGCAGCTTGTGCAGCCGCGCCTGGGGCGTGGACTCGATCAGCGAGGCCTCGACGGCGGCCAGCAGCCAGTCCAGGCCGCGCATGATGCAGGCGGCGGCCAAGTCGTCCTTGCGTTTGAAATAGTAGGTGACGCTGGTGGTCGAGAGTCCGACGGCCGAGGCGGCGACAGCCAGGGTCAGCCCCTTCACGCCGTGTTCGTTCAACAGGATCGTGGAGGTGTCGAGGATGGCTTCGCGCTTCTTCTGGAAGCGGTCCGTCGATCGAGCCCCCTTACGTTCAGCCATAGGTTTCCTGTCACTCCGCCCCCGCGCGGCTTCTCGCTCGAAGCCTGCGCTAACTTCTTAGTATCGAAAGCACCTTTCGGTGCAAAGCGTCCGCCTCTGGCTCAGCTTGACGCAAAGGGATAGGGCGAGATCGACTTGGTGAAATCATCCACCGTCAGGGTCCGGTTGATCGGCTCGGCCGCGCGCTGTTTGCAGGCTGGTCGCTCGCAGATCCGGCAGGCCGGACCGATGGCGGTGGCGGCCGGATCACGCAGGTCGATGCCGCGCGAATAGACCAGCCGCTCGGCGAACTTCAACTCGCAGCCCATGCCGATCGCCAACTCCGAGTCATCGCCGGAATAGGAGGTGGCGATGCGGCTGACGGTGCGCGACAGGGTGAAATAGCGCTGGCTGTCGGGGGTCTCGACGATCTGGGTGACGATGCGGCCTGGCGTGCGGAAGCTGGAGTGGATGTTCCAGCGCGGGCAGGTGCCGCCGAACCGCGAGAACGGGAAGGTGGCGCCCGCGAACCGCTTGGAGATGTTCCCCGCCGCATCGACCCGCAGCATGAAGAACGGCACGCCCCGCGCACCCGGCCGCGACAAGGTGGTCAGCCGATGGCAGGCCTGTTCGAACGACACCCCGAACCGCGCGCGGATCAAATCGATATCGTAGGCCGTGCGCTCGGCCGCCTCGTGGAAGGCGGCGTAGGGCATGAGCAGCGCCGCGGCCAAGTAGTTGGCGAGCGACACCTTCATCAGGTTGCGGGTCGGACGGTCGGGCGCGCCCGAGCGCTCGGCCAGGACGTCGAGCAGCGGTCCGTGTTCGAGCATGGCCAGCTGATAGGCCAGGGCGAAGGATCGGCCAGAGCCGGTCAGCACCTCCGACAGGAACAGCCGCTTACGATGATGATCGTAGCGGCGAACCGACTCCGGCAAGACGTCGACCGGGACGATCCGCACCGCGACGCCGTAGCGCTTGGCCAGAGCCTCGCGGGCGGCGGCGGCGAAATCCAGCGGCTCACAGGCGAGGTCGGCCACCAAGGCGTCGGCGGCCTCCTCCAGTTCGGCGAAGTAGTTTTTCTGCGTCTGGATGAAGTCGCGCACCCAGTCGGACGGCGTCACCGTCGGGCCCGAGGTCGCACCCTCCTCGGGCCGGCCGATGGCGCCGAGATCGGTGAGACGGCGCTGGTCGAGATAGGCCCGGTAGAGCCGCACGATGGCCTCGGAGACCGCCGGCGCGCTGTCGGCGACCTCGGCGATCTCGTGGCGAGCGACGCCCAGGTCGCGGAACATCTGGTCGGAAAACACCTCCGACAGGCCGGTGGCGTTGGTCGATTCGGGGTCCGAGGACAGGGTCTTGAGATCAAGGTCATAGGCCTCGGCCAGCCGCAGCAGCACCTGGGCCGTGACCGGGCGCTGGTTGCGTTCCAGCAGGTTCAGATAACTGGGCGAAACCCCCAGGTCCTCGGCCATCCGCGTCTGGGTCAGGCCAAGTTCGCGGCGCATGCGCTTCATGCGCGCGCCCAGGAACAGCTTGCGGTCAGTCGACGGGAGAGCCATCGAGTCTGATTGTCACAGATTTACAATTGTGACAACGTCGCGCTGTGACAACTACGCCTTGTTGCACCCGATAGACGCTTCGCTCCCAGCGCAGTCAGGGTTAGAGCAGATCATGGCTTGTAAAAGCCGATCAGTTCCGGCCTCGGCCGGGGGAGCAGGTACCATGACCAAGGAACGGTTCTGGGTTATTGGCGGCGAATATAGCTGCCTCGCCTTCACCAAGCTGAAGAACGGCGCGCCCCAGGTATTGGGGCCCTACGAGTCGCGCGACGAAGCCAAGGAAGTCTGGCGCAAGGTGTCCACGGAGACCCGCAGCCAAGCCACCACCCGCTTCGCGATCGCCTCGGAACAGCTGGTTCTTCCGGCCTGACGTCACGGGGCTCACGCGCCCAGTTGTCTCTCCTCGAGCCCGTCCCGACCGCGAGGTCAGGACGGGCTCGCTTTTTATGCGCCGGGATCTGGGATGCGATGCGCTCAACTCGGCGCGCCGGCCACGGCCAGGTTGCCAAGCCAGGGACGAATGACGTCGAGCAGCTCGCTCGGAACCTCCAACGGGATCATGTGCCCCGTGCCTGGGATAACCGCTAGCGTGGAGCCGTGTATGCCGGTGTGAAGCTCCGCCGCCTCATCCAAGCTACGCAGCCGATCGTCCGCGGCGGCGACAACCAAGGTCGGGCAATGAATGGAGCCGAGCTGATCGGTATCCCCGGCGCGCCCCAAGCTGGACTGACGCACGAAGACGTCTCCGCCAAGCCTGACGCTCATGGCGCGAATACGAGCAATTAGCAGCTCATTCGCATGCGCTGATCCCAGCGACGACATGATCGCGCCGCGGCTTAGTCCGCCGAACTTGGATAAGCTGGGCGTTCGGGCGACGGTCGCCTTTCGCTGAGCTTGAACCTCTGTATCGCCGCGCGACGAGGTGGCGATCAGGATCAAACCAATGACGCGCATCGGCGCCAGCCGGATCACCTCGCGCGCCACGTAGCCCCCCATGGAGAAGCCAATCAGGACAAATCGCTCGGGGGCCTGCGCCAGCAGCCTCAGCGCCATTTCCTCGATGGTCGCGCCACGCGAAAGGTCGGCGTAAGAGAGGCTGCCGACCTGCGCCAAATCCTCGGCGACATCGGCCCAGAGGTCATCGTCCAACATGTAGCCGGGGACGAGAACAATGTTCATGGCGCGCCTCTGATCCGACTGAGATGGGTCAACCGAAAACGCGAACCCCAGCGCCGCTGATGGCCGGCGCGGGGCCGGCCATCGTTGGTCGATGGGCGAAAACCAGTCCCTACTTCTGGACCCAGGCGCCCGCGGTGTTCTGGTAGAATTCACCGGGCTTGAGCAGTCCCTGCACCACCGAACGGAACGCCGAGGCGCCGGCGGCAGCGGGGGTGACGCCGTTTTTCGCGGCGGCTTGGGCGTAGAGTTGGCGACGGCCGGCGTTGATCTCGGACACGGCGGCCTTCACATCGGCGCTGGCGGCGCCGGCGTTCACGAAGCCCAGAAAGCCGTCAGCCTGCTCGCCCACCACGCCGGCCGCCTTGGCGGAATCGACGGCGGCCTTGGCCGAGGCGGGATCTGCGAGGGCCGCGCCAGCCAGGGTGAGGCTGCCGACCACGGCGGCGACAGGCGCCATCAGTTTGAAGAAGCTCATGGTCATACCCCTTAGAACAGGTTCGGATTCTGCTGGATCAACGCCTTGACGTCATCGTCGAGGCGCAGGCGCACGTCGGCGTCCAGCTTGGCGTAGATCGTGATTGGCGCAACCTCCACCCGCACGGTGGGCGCACACGCGCTCAAGAAGGCCACGCCAGCCAAGGCGGCCGCGGCGGGAAGAGCTCTGTTCATACGGTTCTCCAAAATCACGGCCTCAAGAAGCATAGCCAAGGTGCGCCGTCACGGCTGAACCGCTTGTGAACCGCGCAGCGCCTGATAGTCGGCGAAGTCCTTCAGCAGCTGATCCATGTTCAACGAGGTGTCCAGGGTCAGGTCCACCTTGGTGCCCGACGGCAGCGGCAGGGTCTTGTTCATGAAGTCCCGGCGGATCAGCTCCATGATCGTCAGGCGAATTTCCTGCTTCTGCGGCGGCGTGTGCTCGCCCTTGATATGGAGCAGGACGCCTAGCCGCCCGTTGTCGAGGCTGTTCACCTCGGCGTCGAGCTGGTCGAAGGCGAGATGCTCCATGGCCTGGTAGGCGAACTCGGTGAAGGTGTTGGTGGCCTCCGGCGCGACCTCGGCCGGGACCGGCCCGGCGGCGGTGACCGCCCCGCCCTCGGCGCCCACCGTGGTCAGGGCCTCGCGCAGGATCGACAAGCGTCCCGGCTGGATCGCCGCCAGCCTGCCGCCCGCGACCCGCACGCCTTGCGGGGTCACCTCGAACGGCACCCGGCCGGTCAGGCGGGCGTCGAGATCGACGCGATCGCCGAACGGCGAGGCCTCGACCAGTTCCTTGACCTGCACGCCTTGGAAGTTGAGCACGCCCTTCCACGAGGCCCCGGCCTTGAACGGCACTGTGAAGGGCTCGAAGGCGAGGGTTCCACCGCCGACCGCGAGCTCAGCGCCCTCGATGGTCAGGCCGTCACCCTCCAGGCCGAACCGGATATCGACCTCGGTCAATGGGACCAGGGTGTTCACCGCCTCGGCCTTCAGGCTCTGGCCAGGCGCGGCGATGGGCGGGATCAGACTGGTGAACGCCACCTGCCCGCTCAGGCCGACGACGGGGCCGAGCGGGGAGACGAAGTCCAACCGCTCGACGGTAAGCGTCCCGCGACTGGACGAGGCGTCCGGCCCCCAGCCGATCTGGCCGTCGAAACGCGCGCGGCCGGCCGCCGGCGAGGCGACGATGGCGGCGAGCGGTGAGAGGCTCACCGGCTGCAACCCGCCCTCCGCGAAGGTGAGCATGCCGGTGTCGAAAGCGAGGTTGCCGCGCCCGTCAGCCCCGTGGCGCAGGTCGGCCTCCGCCAGGCGGCGCCCCTCGAGATCGGTCAGAATCAGATCCCCGGTCCAGCCGCCGTTCGCAGCGCGAACCTCGCCCGAGCCCCGCACCGGGAGGAAGCGGGTCTCGGCAGCCAGGTCGTCGATGCGCACGCTCGCGATGCCCACCCGCCCGCGCAGCGCCGCGCCCTTGCCGCGCAGATCAATCCGGGCCGCGGCTTCGGAGACCTTGGCCTCCAGGAACGGGATCGCGGCGGCGGCCTTCACGACCTCGCCGCGCAGCCGCCACTCGCCGTCCTGCATGGCGAACAGCGGCGCGCCTTTGATCGGGCAGAGCTGAGCGGCGACCTTCTCCAGATCGCTCTCGCCGAGCTCGATATGCGCCGCCGTGATCGGGGCGCAGCCGTTGGCGGTGAAGTCGAGCCCCCCGCCCGCCAGCCGCAGGTCGCCAGATTCCTCGAAAGCGCCGTCCTGCACCGGGGCGAAACTGCCCGCAACCTTGACCTGGCCGCTGGCGACCAAGCCGTCCGGCGTCAGCCGGTAACTGCGGGCGTTGATGCTGGCCTCGGGCAGGCCGCCCCCGGAGACGGTGAGGTCGAAGGCCCCCGCGCCATTGGCGTAGATCGCGCCGCCGGCCCGGTGGAGCGAGGCTTCGCCGCCGCTGTCGGTGCGGATCCTGGCAGGCACGCCGAGACGCACCGACAGGTCGTCGCCCGAGGCGCTGATGGTCAGCGAATTGGCGGTGAGCTGGAAGCCGGAAGCCGCCTTCTTTAGGGCGAGCGTGGCCGGGTCGTCGGCGGCCCGCGCCGGGCCAAGGCCCGACCACGCCCCGCGCGTGCCGAACGAACCGCGCAGCGCCAGGTCCAGCCGGTGGTCATCGAAGGCCACCAGGCCGCCGAAATCGGCGCGGGCGTTCTTCAGGGTCAGGTCGCCGGCCTGGGCCGAGGCTGCGGTGACCAGGGTGGTGACTTCGCTGGAGACCACGTCGCCGGCCGAGCGTGTCCAGCGCAGATCGCTGACGCTCGCCTGGGCCCGCAGGCCCTGGGCATGGGCGCCGGCGCCGCTGAGCCCGGCCGCGCTCGCCTCGAGCGAGCCGTCGCCGCTGAGGCCGAGCGTCTCGAACCAGCCGGTCGACGAGCCGTCGAACTTGGCCAGCAGCTTGAAGTCCTTCAGCCGGCGCTCGCCCGCGGTGAGGGCGGCGCCGTCCAGGTCAAGCCGCGCGGTGACCTTGCCCTCGCCGCGCTTCTTCTCGAAATCGGGATAGGGTCCCTGGGCGGAGAAGCGCAGATTGCCCCGATTGGCGACAACGCCGCCGGCCGCCAAATCGAGAACCGGCGCGGTCAACAGGATGTCCACCCGGTCGCGATTGGTGATCAGCAGCAGCTGCGACGGACCGGTCGAGGCGCTGAGCCCCTCGCCTTTCAGCACCGCCGGGTCGAAACGGGCGTCCAGCGCCATCAGCTTGCCCTGCTCCATCCGGCCATTGGCGCGGGCGGTCAGCGGGCCATAGTCGGTGGCCAGGCGGATCACGCCCTCGCGGACCACGATCTTCGGCTTTGGCGCGCCGGCTCGGGGCGGCCGCTTGGTGAATTCCTCGATCAGCGGGTCGAGCGAACCGAGGCTGAATGCGCCGCCCTTCAGGCTGGCCCGCACGATCGGCCGGTGCAGGGTGACCGAGGCCACCTCGACGCCCAGCGGCCGCCCGGCCCAGAAACCGGTGAGGCCGTAGCGGATCTCCACCAGGTCGGCGGTGACGTCGGGGTCGCGCTCCGGTCCGACCCGAACCCGGGCCGAAAAGCCGCCGAACTCGAACTGTCGGAACTGCACCTCGGCCGGGACGCCGCGGGCCTCCAGCCAGCCGACCAGGATCTCGCGCGCGATGATCCGGCGGGTCACATAGACGCTGGTTCCCGCCACGACCACGACCAGGGCCACGACCGCCAGGGCCGTGCGCCTTCGCCGCCACCGGCGTCGGGTCGCCCTGGGTGGCGGAGAAGGATTGGTCTCGGAATCGGTCAAACGGGACGACGTCGGCTGCTTTGGGTCAGGTCATAACGCAAAACAGCCGAAAGCGTGGCCGTCGCGAAGTTTTAAAGTCCGCCGAGGGTCGCCAGGGCCACGCCGCCGTCAACCGCGATGGTCTCGCCGACCACATAGTCGCCGGCGCGGCTGGCCAGATAGATCGCGGCCGCGGCCATGTCCTCGTCGCGACCGATGCGGCGCGAGGGGATGCGCTTGGCGATCTCGTCGCCCTGGTCGCGGGCCACCCGGTTCATTTCCGAGGCGAATGCGCCGGGTGCGATGCCGGTGACGTTAATCGAATCCTTGATCAGCTCGGCGGCCATCCGGCGGGTCAGATAGATCAGGCCCGACTTGCTGGCGTGATAGGAATAGGTCTCCTGCGGATTGAGGCGGATGCCGTCGATCGAGCAGATATTGATGACCTTGGCCGGCTGATCATGGCTGGCCGCGGCCTTCAGGGCGCCATGCAGAGCCTGGGTCAGGAAGAAAGGCGACTTCAGGTTCAGGTCCATGACCTTGTCCCAGCCGCTTTCGGGAAACTCGTCGAAGGGCGCGCCCCAGGCCGCGCCGGCGTTGTTGACCAGGATGTCAAGCTTCGGCTCGGCGTCGCTCAGCCGCGTCGCCAGCGCCTTGCAGCCCTCGACCGTCGCGACGTCCTGCGGCAGCGAAATGCAGTTTTCGCCAAGTTCGGCCGCGGCCTCGTCACAGGCGCCGGGCTTGCGCGACGAGATGTAGACCTTGGCGCCTTGGTCGATGAAGCCCTTGGCGATCATCTTGCCGATGCCGCGCGAGCCGCCGGTGACGAGGGCCACCCGGCCCTCCAACGAGAACAGTCCCTGAGCCATGTCTTGCTTCCCCTAAGGTGATCGTAGTTAGGGCTTATGGACCCGTGTTCGGCGTCCGGAAACCCAAAGGATTTTTGACTCGCGCCGGCTTGGCGGGGGCTATAAACAACCGTTTGAATCGAGGGTGGCCACGTCCACGAGCCGCCCCTCTCCAATCAGTCGAGGATGCGCAAATGGCCGAGATCAATTCGGTGACCGACCTCTCGCTCGAAGGCGACGTCGCTGTCATCACCCTCAATTCACCGCCGGTGAACGCCCTGTCGGCCAAGGTCCGCGAAGGCCTGTACGAAGGCTTCAAGGCCGCCATCGCCAACGACGCCGCCAAGTCCATCGTGCTGATCTGCGAAGGCCGCACCTTCATCGCCGGCGCCGACATCACCGAGTTCGGCGGCGCGATGGCTGGTCCCAGCCTGACCGACGTCCAGGACATGATAGAGAACTCGCCCAAGCCGGTCATCGCCGCGATCCACGGCACCGTGCTGGGCGGCGGTCTCGAAGTGGCGCTGTGCGCCCACTACCGCGTCGCGGTTCCCTCGGCCAAGTTCGGCCTGCCGGAAGTGAACCTTGGCCTGCTGCCGGGCGCCGGCGGCACCCAGCGCCTTCCCCGCGTGGTCGGCCCCGAGCGGGCCCTGGAAATGATGACCACGGGCCGCCACGTCCCGGCCAAGGAAGCCCTGGCCGGCGGCCTGACCGACGAGCTGGTCGAAGAAGGCAAGCTGAAGGAAGGCGCCATCGCCTTCGCCAAGAAGGTGGTCGCCGAAGGCCGCCCGCTGCGCAAGATCCGCGACCAGAACGAAAAGGTCGAAGCGGCCCGCGGCAAGCCCGAGATTTTCGCCGACTTCCGCAAGGCCAACGCCCGCAAGTTCCGCGGTTTCCTGGCTCCGGAATACAACATCCAGACCATCGAAGCGGCGGTGAACCTGCCCTTCGACGAAGGCCTGGCCGTCGAGCGCAAGCTGTTCAACGAACTGATGAGCGGCCCGCAATCGGCCGCTCAGCGCTATTCGTTCTTCGCCGAGCGCACCGCCCAGAAGATCCCGGACGTTCCGGAAGACACCGCCCTGATCCCGATCAAGAAGGTCGGCATCATCGGCGCCGGCACCATGGGCGGCGGCATCGCGATGAACTTCGCCAACGCCGGCATCCCGGTGGTGATCGTCGAGCAGAAGCAAGAGCCGCTGGATCGCGGCCTGGCCACCATCCGCAAGAACTATGAGCGCACCGCCTCGCGCGGCGGCATCACGGCGGCCCAGGTCGAGGAACGCTGCGCGCTGATCACCGGCTCGCTGTCGATGGAAGACTCGTTCGCCGATGTCGATCTAGTGATCGAGGCGGTGTTCGAACGCATGGACATCAAGAAAGACATCTTCACCAAGCTCGACGCCATCTGCAAACCCGGCGCGATCCTGGCCACCAACACCTCGGGCCTGGACATCGACGAGATCGCCTCGGTGACCAAGCGTCCGGAAAGCGTCATCGGCCTGCACTTCTTCTCGCCGGCCAATGTGATGAAGCTGCTGGAGATCGTCCGCGCCGACCACACCTCCAAGGAAGTGATCGCCACCTCGATGAAGCTGGCCAAGCAGATCGGCAAGGTCGCCGTTCTGGTCGGCGTCTGCCCCGGCTTCGTCGGCAACCGCATCCTGGGCGCGCGCCAGCGCGAAGCTCAGAAGCTGGTCATGGAAGGCGCCATGCCGTGGGACATCGATCGCGTCCTCTACGACTTCGGCTTCCCCATGGGTCCGTTCGCCATGAGCGACCTGGCCGGCCTGGATATCGGCTGGGTGAAGGAAAAATCGAAGGGCGAGAGCATCCGCGACGTGCTGTGCGAAGCCGACCGTCGCGGCCAGAAGACCGGCGCCGGCTACTATGACTACGACGAAAACCGCGTCGCCAAGCCGAGCCCCTTCACCGAGAAGGTCATCAACGACTTCATCGTCAAATCGGGCGCCAACCCGCGCAAGATCAGCGACGAGGAAATCCTCGAGCGCTGCATCTTCCCGATGATCAACGAAGGCGTGAAGATTCTCGAAGAAGGCAAGGCGATCCGCGCCTCCGACGTCGATGTGGTCTGGCAGAACGGCTACGGCTGGCCGGTCTATCGCGGCGGCCCGATGCACTACGGCGACCAGGTCGGTCCGGCCAAGGTGCTCGCCAAGATGAAGGAATTCCAAGCCACCATGGGCGACCAGTTCAAGCCTGCCGCTGCGCTGGAAAAGCTTGTCGCCGAAAACAAGAAGTTCGCCGACCTGTAAGGCGACTTGTTCCTACCCCAGGGATCCGGGTCCGGATCCCTGGGACGATCTTCCTCCCCAATTCCTAGGATGCTCCTCCCATGCGTGAAGCGGTTATCGTCTCCACAGCCCGCACCCCGATCGGCAAGGCCTATCGCGGCGCGTTCAACAACACCTCGGGCGCCGAGCTCGGCGGCCACGTGATCCGCGCCGCGGTCGAACGCGCTGGCGTCGATCCGGGCGAAATCGACGACGTGGTCATGGGCGCTGCCCTGCAACAGGGTTCGACCGGCAACAACATCGCCCGCCAGGCCGCCCTGCGCGCCGGCCTGCCGAACACCGTCTCGGGCATGACGCTCGACCGCCAGTGCTCCTCGGGCCTGATGGGCATCGCCACGGCCGCCAAGTACATCATCAACGACGGCGCGACGGTTGCCATCGGTGGCGGTCTGGAGTCGATCAGCCTGGTGCAGAACGACAAGATGAACCGCTATCGCACCAGCGATAAGTGGCTCAACGAGCACGTGCCGGAAATCCACACCTCGATGATCGAGACCGCCGAGATCGTGGCCGACCGCTACGGCATCAGCCGCGAAGCCCAGGACGAATACGCCCTGCAATCGCAGCAGCGCACCGCCGCGGCCCAGGCCGCCGGCGTGTTCAACGCCGAACTCGCGCCGCTGACCTCGATCATGATGGTGCAGAACAAGGAAACCGGTGAGTTCTCCGAAAAGGAAGTCACCCTGACCCAGGACGAGGGCAACCGTCCGTCCACCACCCTGGCCGATCTGCAGAAGCTGGCCCCGGTCTTCAAGGGCGGCATCTTCGTCAAGGAAGGCAAGTTCGTCACCGCCGGCAACGCTTCGCAGCTGTCCGACGGCGCCGCCGCCGTGGTGCTGATGGAACGCAAGGAAGCTGAAAAGCGCGGCCTGACCCCGCTCGGCGCCTATCGCGGCATGGCCGTCGCCGGTTGCGGTCCGGAAGAAATGGGCATCGGCCCGGTCTTCGCGATCCCGAAGCTGCTGGCCCGCAACGGCCTGACCATCGACGACATCGACATGTGGGAACTGAACGAGGCCTTCGCCTCGCAGGTCCTGTACTGCCGCGACAAGCTGGGCATCGATCCGGCGAAGTACAATGTCTCGGGCGGCGCCATCTCGATCGGCCACCCTTACGGCATGACCGGCGCCCGCGCGACCGGCCACATCATGCATGAAGGCAAGCGTCGCGGCGCCAAGTACGGCGTCGTCACCATGTGCGTCGGCGGCGGCATGGGCGCGGCCGGCCTGTTCGAAATCTTCTAGATTTCCAACAGGTTCACGACCTTAGAGAGGTCGGAAACAATGTGTGACGAAGGGTCGCCTCGCTGGGGCGGCCCTTTTTCTTTGGTGAATCAACGGGAAAGCATGCCGCGACACCAAATTGATACAACCTGCGTGTGAATACGATTGCATGCTTCTTGCACTGCGTTAGTGGCACATCCAATTGTTGCGCTGCAGCATTCCAGTCTGACACACAGGTCCCGTTCGTGTTCTCCCAGATCCGCAAGTTCGTTCTCCCGATCGCCGCAATCAGCGCGATCGCGTCCGCTTCGCCCGCCCTCGCCGACGCCAATGTCGGCCTGCAGGTCATGCGTGAGTACAACCTCGTCGTCCTGGGCAATCTGAAGTCCAGCTCCGAGGTCGAGGGCCGCACCTTTGTCGGCGGCAACCTGACCGGCAACTCGTCCAACTACTTCATCAAGGGCGGCAAGGCTCCGACCTCCACCGCGCCCGGCCTGACGGTCGTCGGCAGCGTAAGCGGCGGGACCAAGCAGCTTAACAACAGCTCCGGCGCCCTGATCGGCGGCTCGATGTCGAGCGGCCTGAACCTGAACGGCGGCAACCAGACCGTGACGATCGGCGGTTCGGCGTCGAACATCAACGGCAGCAAAGGCAGCACCGTCCAGATCGGCGGCGCGGCCAGCGGCAACATGAACAAGAACGGCGGGACGATCCAATCGAACCTCGGTCTGCCCGGCTTCTCGGCCGGCCTCCAGGTCCAGGCCACCGACTATGCCCTCGGCGTGAAGGACCTGTCGGCCTATCTGGCCGGCCTGACCCCGACGGACCAGGTCAGCTTTCCGCTGCAGAACCGCATCCAGTTCTCGCCCGCCACCGGCGACGGCAAGCTGGCCGTGTTCGACCTGGCCGACACCAGCGTCTTCAACAAGGTCGGCGAGATTCAATTCCTGACCAAGGGCTTTGACACCATCGTCGTCAATGTCGGCGGCAAGGACGCCAAGATCGCCAAGAACTTCATCGGCGCCAACAGCGGCCTCGGCGAGCATGTGATCTGGAACTTCTACGAAGCCCAGACCGTCGATTTCGGCTCAAATAGCTTCTACGGCTCGGTGTTGGCTCCTTACGCCTCCGGCAAGATCGGCAACTTCATCCAGGGCTCGGCCGTCTTCGGCAGCCTGGAACAGAATGGCGAAATCCATCTCGGCGGCTTCGCCGGCAACCTGCAAATCCTGCAGTCGGCCGTTCCGGAACCGGCCACCTGGGCGATGATGATCGTCGGCTTTGGCTTGATCGGCTCGACCATCCGCCGCCGCAACCGCGTCGCGCTCGCCGCCTAAACTCGCGTCTGATGAATTGAGCGGCCCCGCTCGCGAGATCAATTCTCGCGTGTCGGGGCATTCGCCGTTAGGCTCCCGGCGGGGCTCCCAGAGGGCCTTGCCTGGATCCGCACTTTAATGATCGTCTTCGCCTCGGCCGTCGTGCTCCTCCTCCTGGTGCTCAACGGCCTGTTCGCCATGTCCGAATTGGCCGTGGTGTCCTCCCGACGCGCGAAGCTGCAAAGCCGGGCCGAACGGGGCGACAAGGGCGCGGCAGCCGCGCTCCGCCTATCTGAAAACCCCACCCGCTTCCTGGCCGCCGTCCAGGTCGGCATCACCCTGATCGGCATTCTGTCGGGCGCCTATGGCCAGGCGACCATCGCCGGCGAACTCGACCTGATGCTCGAGACCATTCCGGCCCTGCACGACTATTCGGAGCTGATCTCCACCGCCGTGGTGGTCGTGATCATCACCTATCTGTCGCTGATCGTCGGCGAACTGGTGCCCAAGCGCTTCGCCATGGCCTTCCCCGAGACCATCGCCGCGCTGGTGGCGCGTCCGCTGACCCTCATGGCCAAGGCGATGGGCCCGTTCGTCACCCTGCTGACGGCCTCCACGGTCGGCGTGCTGCGCCTGCTGGGCATTCGCGACCAGCGCGGTGAGAAGATCACCCAGGAAGAGGTCGAGAGCGCCCTGGCCGAGGGCGCCAGCGCCGGACTGATCGAGCCTGAGGAACAGGCGATGATCGGCGAGGTCCTGCGTCTGGGCGACCGCCAGGTGCGGGTGGCCATGACCCCGCGCCGCGACGTCTACTGGATCTCGCTGGCCGACACCCCCGAGCAACAGAAGGAAGACATCCGCGCCTGTCCCTATTCGCGGATCGTCGTGACCAGCGGCGCCGACGTCGAGGAGCCGGTCGGCGTGATCCACAAGAAGGACGTGCTGGACACCCTGATCGACGGAGCCCCTCTGGACATCGCCAAGATCATGGCGACGCCGCTCTACATCGTCGACAACACCTCGCTGCTGCGCGCCGTCGAACTGCTCAAGCAGACGCCGCTGCACATGGCCCTGGTGGTCGACGAGTTCGGGGCGCTGGAAGGCATCGTCACTCCGACCGACCTGCTGGAAATGATCGCCGGCGACTTCCACGAAGACCACGACGCCGAGAACCCCACCACGATCCTGCGCCGCGAGGACGGCAGCTTCCTGGTGGACGGCCGCGCCGACGTCGATGACCTGGCCAAGGCCCTGGGCGCCGATTTCAGCGAGACCACCCACTTCCACACGGTGGCCGGCCTCATCCTGCACGAGGTCGGACGCCTGCCCACCGAGGGCGACGTGTTCCAGATCGGCGGCTACCGCGTCGAGGTGATCGACATGGACGACCGCCGGATCGACAAGCTGCTGTTCACCAAGCAGCAGAACCCCGACGAACCCTCGCTGACCGACATCCTGTCGACCTAGGGGCGACCCAAGGCCAAGCTTGGCAACCGTTCCTTCATGATGAACGGGTGAAGTCTGCCTCATTGGCGGGGGGGCCCTTGAGTACGGGAGGGTCCGTCATGGACTTCAAGATCAGGCTGGGCCTCACCGCCGCAGCCGCCGCTGTCGTATTGGCCGGCTGCGCGGCCGCGCCGCCGCAAAGGGGCGCCGCCCAGGCGGTCCGCGCTGATCGCCAGATCGAAGCCCAGGCCAGCGCCTTCGAGGCCTTCATGCGCAATGCGCGCGCCATCGACGACAAGTTCCCCGGCCCCGCGGCGGTGGCCGAAGGCCTGCGCGTCGGCTCGGCCTATGATCCCAAGCAGATGGAGGCCGGCATGATCGCCTATGCCGCCGTCGCCGCCTTGCAGGATCCGAAATTCGTGGCCGGCGTGCGCAAGGCCGGCAAGGACGGGCAGCTCGCCAAACGGCTGGTCTCAAGGCCCGACCTCGCCACCAGCCTGCCCGGCGCCGATTCGGGCGCGGCGCGCGCCAACGCCGCGCTGTTCCGCCAGGGCGAGGCGCTGAACGCCAGCGGCATGCGGGTCAAGAAGGTCTCCTACAGCATCCAGCACCAGGCCTGGTCCCAGGTCTTCGTGCCCGACGCCAAGGCGCGGCTGACACGGGTCAAGCAAATCTCCAGCGCCGGCTATCGTCCGGTCGCGGGCGACGAGGCCAGACTTTATGCGGCGGTGTCCGACGGCGGACGGCGCGGCGGGCCGGCGAGCCCCGTGGTCACACGCGGCCTGGCCGTGGCCGCCCTGACCGTATTGGGCGACGGGGCCAAGGCCAAAAGCCTGCTGAACGAACCCAAGAGCGGCATGTGCCTGCGGGTGGCCAAGCTGAACCTCTATCAGTGCCTGGCCAGCGCCGGCCCGTATTACGAGGACATCTTCTGCCTGGCCATGCACGGCATGATGGAGCCCAGCAGCTGTGCGACAAAAGCGGCCGGGGCGCCGATCCGGACAGCCCAGCGATAGTCGGCGCCTAACAACCGTCGAAGTCTGGACTAAAGTCGCGCGGCGCCAACCGACCGGCGCTGGAGATCGCCGATGCTGCCGCCCGACCCGGACAACCCTTTCTCGCGTTCGAGCCCCTGGGGACGCTTGCCGTCCCAAGGGCGGATGCGGATCGGTCCGCTGCCCAAGTCCACGGAGGCAAGCGCCCAGCCGCCCGAACCCACGCCCGCGCCGGTCCCGCCCAGGCCGGCGCCCAAGTCGTTCTCGACCGCGCCGACGCGGCCCTCAGGCATCCTCAGCGGCGGTTCGCTGACACCGCAAGGCGCGGCGCCGCGGCCGCTCGCCACCCTGCCCATGCCTGGTACGCGCGCGCCCACACCGCTCGCGACCCGGCCGCTCGCGGGCGCGCCGGCTCCGCGCCCCGCGACGCCGACGCCCGCC
>NZ_JAURWM010000137.1 GCF_030654915.1 Phenylobacterium sp.
CTGTCTGCGCTGGCGATCATCCCAGCCCTGATCGGCCTGTGGATCGGCACGATCCTCCGCGGGAAGATCGGCGCCAAGACGTTCCGTATCGGCTTCCTATGCTGCCTCGGCGTGCTTGGGATCGAACTCGCCGCTCGCGCGCTGCTCGCGGCCTGAGCCGCCAAAACGGCGGCCACAGCGAGCTGTGAGCCGCCAGATCGGCGAACGAGCGGGGTGTCCAGTAAATCCGCCTCCCTAGCTAAGGGCGCGGTGGTCAGGTGGTCGGGAAGCCCTTGTCGCGAAGGTAGGCCTTCACGTCGACGTCGCGGCCCATCAGGTTGCGATAGGCGATGGCCGGGTCGATGGAGTTGCCGACGCTCATGACGTTGTCGTGCAGCTTTTGGGCCATGGCCGTGTCGTACATGCCGCCGGGGGAGGCCTTGAAGGCGTCCACCACGTCCAGGGCCAGGGTCTCCGACCACAGGTAGCTGTAATAGCCGGCCGAATAGCCGTCGGAGGCGAAGACGTGACCGAACTGCGGGGTGCGGTGGCGCATCACGACCTGAGGCGGCATGCCGAGCTTGGTCAGCTCATCGCGCTCAAAGGCGTCGGGATCGATGTCCGCGCCGCCGGCCAGGTGCAGCTTCATGTCGATCAGCGCCGAGGACAGATACTCGGTGACGTCGAAGCCTTGGCGGAAGGTCTTGGCCTTTTCCAGCTTGTCGACCAGGGCCTGCGGGATCGGCTCGCCGGTCTTATGGTGCAGGGCGAACCGCGACAGGACCTGCTTGGTCGGCAGCCAGTGCTCGTTGATCTGGCTGGGGAACTCCACATAGTCGCGGGCGACGTTGGTGCCCGACACCGTGGGATAGTTCACGTTGGAGTTCAGGCCGTGGATGGCGTGGCCGAACTCGTGGAACATGGTCTCGGCGTCGTCCCAGGAGATCAGCACCGGCTCACCGGGGGCGCCCTTCACGAAGTTCGAGTTGTTGGAGACGATCGTGGTGATCGGCTTGTCGAATTTCTGCTGGTTTCGATAGGCGTTCATCCAGGCGCCGGAGCGCTTGCCGGTCCGCGCATAGGGGTCGAAGTACCAGAGGCCGATATGCTGGCCGTCTCGTCCCTTCACTTCCCAGACGCGGATGTCGGGATGGGCGACCGGCAGGCCCGAAACCGGCACGAAGCTGAAGCCGTAGACCTGGCCCGCGGCCCAGAACATGCCCTCGCGCAGCTTCTCCATCTGCATGTACGGCTTGATCTGGTTCATATCGAGGTCGTAGCGGGCGCTGCGCACCTTCTCGGCGTAGAAGCGGTAGTCCCAAGGCTCGATCTTGACGCCCGACTTTTCCTGGTCGGCGATCGCCTGCATCTCGGCGACCTCGTCCTTCACCCTGGCGATGGCCGAGGGCCAGACCCGCATCATCAGCTCCATGGCCGCGTCGGGGGTCTTGGCCATGGCGTTGTCGAGACGCCAGTGGGCGTGGGTCGGGAAACCCAGCAGCTGGGCGCGCTCGTAGCGCAGCTTCAGGATCTTCTGGATATTGGCGTTGTTGTCCTTGGCGTCGCCGTTGTCGCCACGGCTGTAATAGGTGCGCCAGACCTTCTCGCGCAGGTCGCGGCGCTTCGAATAGGTCAGGAACGGGTCCATCGAGGACCGGGTGTTGAGGAAGGCGTACTCGCCCTTGCGGCCA
Source organism: Phenylobacterium sp. (assembly GCF_030654915.1). GTDB lineage: Bacteria > Pseudomonadota > Alphaproteobacteria > Caulobacterales > Caulobacteraceae > Phenylobacterium. Next base: position 1,671 of record NZ_JAURWM010000137.1, read on the forward strand.
CGTTCCTCGGCCGCGGTCGCGGCGGCGGCGCGGACGTCGTCGGGCAGGCCGGCCAGCTCGCTCTCGGTGCGCAGATAGAGGACGTAGTCGGTCTCGTCAGCCAACAAGTTCTGGCTGAAGTTGGTGAACAGGCCAGCCAGTTCCTGGTTGATCTGGGCCACGCGGGCCTTGTCGGCGGGCGACAACTTGGCGCCGGCGCGCACGAAGCGGTTCCAATAGACCCAGGTCAGGCGCTGCTGCTCGGGCGTCAGCTTGGCGCGGTCGTTGTAGACCGCCTCGATGCGCGCGAAGAGCTTGGCGTTTTGCAGGGTTTCGTCGCTGTGGGCCGACAGCTTGGGCGACATTTCCTTTTCGATGGCCCGCATCTCCGGGGTCGAGAGCGTGCCGCTCCAGACGCCATAGAAGGTGTCGACACGGTCGAGCATGCCGCCCGAGCGTTCCAGCGCCGCGATGGTGTTGTCGAAGGTCGGCGCGGCGCGGTTGCTCGCGATCGCGTCGATCTCGGCGGTGTCTGCCTTCATCGCGGCGTTCAGGGCGGGGACGAAGTCGGCGGTCCGCACCTTGTCGAAGGCCGGCACGCCGCCATAGGGGCCGGTCCATTCCGCGGTCATCGCGGCGGCGCCGGCTTGGGCGAGCGCGCTGATGGGGAGGGTCGCGGCGGCGGCGAGTGCGCCGGATGCGGCAAGGAACGTGCGCCGTTTCATAGGGTCTCCGGGAGAGCTTGAGCGAAGTTGGCTGGACCTTAGGGTCAAGTCTTCCCGCCGTCACATGACGGGCTCGTAATGTGACGTCAGACCGCGTGTGGTGTGACCTGGTGTTGGATCTGCGCGGCGCGCAGCGCCGATTCATGGCTGATGCGTTCGGCGTCTTCCGGCGTGAGGCCGAAGGTGACCAGCAGGAGGGCGACCACGCGCTCCTTGTGGTTGGGGGTGGCGAGGCCCAGCAGGATGTCGCGCTGAACCATGCGGCTGGTTCCGAAGGTCAGGCTGCGAATGGCCAGGGGGTCGGCTTGCCGGAACTCGCCGGCGGCGACGCCGTCGCGGTACATTCGGTCGAAGCTTTCTTCCATCGCCGGGGTGCGCCCAAGCCGGGTGGCGTCCAGCCGCATCACGACCCAGCCCCAGGCCGGGTCGTTGCTGACTAGGGCGAAGTGGCTGTGAAGTCGGGTGGCGAGCCGCGAGGAGGCCGGGATGCTGGGCGGCAGATGGGCGTCGAGCACGGCCATCAGGGCGTCGGTCAGCTTGCGGCGGACCGCGCGCAGCAGGTCCTCCATCGTCGGGAAGTAATTGTAGAAGGTGCCGCGCGAGACATCGGCGGCGGCCACGAAATCCTCCACCGACGAAGCGTCGAAGCCCTTCTCGCCGATGACGACGATGGCCGCTTCCAGCAGCCGCTCGCGCGTCTGCGCCTTGCGGTTCTCAGCTGCCGCGGCCCGGGCCTCAAGATTGACCCGCATGGGACGACGGGGGGTGGTCAGGCTGCCTCGGGAAGATACTGCTTCACCGCATTGGCGGCGGCCAGCGAGAGGGGGTCGCTCTGTTGCTCCAGGATCTGGATCTCGTGTTCGAGGGCCGCGGTGATTTCGCGATGGGCCAGGGGAGACAGTTCCAGCAGCGCCTTGGTCGAGGCGCGCGCCAGCGCCAGGGCGGTGGCGAGGTCGACCTCGACCCCGATCACCCAGGTCGAGGCCGGGTCGTCGGGGGGCAGGTTGTCTAGCGCGCGGGCGGGTAGGGACATGGGTAGGGGTCTCGATCCAGGTTGGCCGATGCAGAAGTGCGCGGATGGCCTGTCGAGGGCTGTCCGCCGGGGGGTACGCGCCATACTGTGAAGCTCGGACTGACAAATATGTCAGAATGACGGGTTCGTCAATCCGAAATCTCCAAGTTCGGCGAACCATGGCCGCGACCCGGCGCATGGACGTCGATCCGCCTGGCGGGTACATCGAAGGGCATGGCTATTGGCGTTTTCGATTCCGGCGTGGGCGGCTTGTCCATCCACCGTGCGCTCGTGCAGGCGATGCCGAACGCGGACTTTGTCTATTTGGCCGACCAGGCCAACGCGCCCTACGGCGGGCGTGACGGCGAGGAGATTGTCGACCTGACCCGGCGCGGCTGCGAGACCCTGTTCGCTCAGGGCTGCGACCTGGTGGTCCTGGCTTGCAACACCGCGTCGGGCATCGCCTTGCGACGGCTGCAGCAGACCTGGCTGCCGGCCTATCGCAAGCAGATCGGCCGGCCGGTGAACATCCTGGGCATCATTGTTCCGACCATCGAGGCGGCCACCGGCGTGCCGTGGGAGCACGAGGCCGAGCGGCGCGGCGAGAAGGTTGAGAAGCTCGATATCCTGGCGGTGTTCTGCACGCCGGCCACTGCGCGCTCGCGGGTCTATGAGATCGAGATCGACAAGCGCCGGCAGGACGTGGCGGTGTTCGCCGAACCTTGCCCGCATCTGGCGTCGATGATCGAGGCTGGCGCCGGCGCGGTGGAGTTGGCCACCGCCATCCAGGCGCATGTCGCGGCGATCAGCAGCCGTATCGGCCGCGCGCCGGACCGGGCGATCCTGGGCTGCACCCATTACGAGATTGTCGCCGACATCTTCCGGGCGGCGCTCAAGCCCGGCACGCCCTTGATCCACCAGCCGGGCGCGACCGCCGCCGCCCTGGAGGCCTATCTCGCCAAGCACCCGCAATACCGTGCGGGCGAGGGCGGTGGGCGGCGGTTCTTGACCACCGGCAAGCCCGGCGCACAGCACACCTTGGTCGAGACCTTCTGGGGCGGGCCGCTGAGCTTCGAGGCGATTTAGGGAGACAGGACCATGCGGTTCTTGCTTGCCGTGATGCTGACGACGGCGCCGTTCGCCGCCCAGGCCGAGGTGACCGATCAGTCGGCCGCCGGCTTCCAGATCCGACATGTGGTCAATATCGACGCCCCGCAGGCCAAGGCGCGGGCGGCTGTCCAGGATATCGGACGCTGGTGGAGCGACGACCACACCTATTCAGGCAAGGCCGGGAACCTGTCGATCGATGCGGCGGGTTGCTTCTGCGAGACGCTGCCAGGCGGCTTCGTGCGCCATATGAGCGTGGTCTATTCAGACCCTGTCGCGCTGAAGATGTTCGGCGGACTTGGACCGCTTCAGACCACCGGCGCCGCCGGCCATCTGAGCTTCGAACTGACCAAGGCCCCCGATCCCGCCAAGACCGTCCTCACGCTCACCTATGACGTCGGCGGCTACGCCAAGGGCGGGCTGGCGCAGACCTGGGCCAAGCCGGTGGACTTCGTGCTGGGCGCGCAGGTCGCCCGCCTGAAGGTTTACGTCGAGACCGGAAAGCCTGACTGAAGTCAGAGGGCGAGGGCCGCCAGCACGTCGTCGAAGCGGGCGCCCTCGACATAGGGCGCCAGACTAGCCGAGGGTTGTAGTCCGGCGCTCATGTCGGCGTCGGCCATCCGTCGGCCGACCACCGTGGTGATCGGGATCACCCCGCTCCAGACCGCGTCTTGGGCCTCGTCGGCGCCGTGCTTCGATCCGCCGGTGCGGCGCTTGGCCGAGGCCTCTTCAATGAGCATCTCGACCAGGCCGATCTGCTTGATCTCGTTATCGTGGGCCAGCGGCAGTTCGGCTGAACGACCTGGATAGAGGCGGTCGATGAAGGCGCTCATCGCCAGCCGCTTGGCCTCCAGGCCTTCGACCTCCCGCGCGCGGCCGAACACCATGACCGAGCGATAGTTCATCGAGTGGGAGATGCCGGAACGCGCCAGCACCAGCCCATCCACATGACTGACGGTCAGGCAGACGGGCAGTCCGCCGGCCTGGGCCTTGATCATCCGGCTGGCGGCCGACCCATGCCAGTAGAGCTTGCGGCCTTCCCGCCAATAGGTGGTCGGCGTCACGAACGGCTGGCCGTCCAGCACATAGCCCACGTGACAGAGCACGCCGGCGTCGAGGATGGCGAACACCTGCGCCTCGTCATAGGCGGCCCGGTCCGGCTTGCGCCGGGCTTTCGACCGGGCGGTGGGGGTGAAGGCGTGCGTCATGGGGGTTCCTTTCGGAGACCTGCCTAACCGCCAAGCGGTCTGCCATGTAGGTCCAATCAATGTTAATATGCCGAACCACTTTTCCCGGGAGCCGCCGATGAGCTGGGCCGAGATCTATCCCTGGCGTTCGCCGCAAGCCGGCGCCCCGGTCATCCGCCAGGTCTATGACCAGGTGCGCGCGGCGATCCTGAGCGGGGCGCTGAAGCCCGGCGGGCGCCTGCCCTCCAGCCGTGATTTCGCCGCCCGGCTCGGGGTGGCGCGAGCCTCGGTGGTGGCGGCCTATGAGCAGCTGCTGGCCGAGGGTTATGCGGCCTCCCGCGGGGGTTCGGGCACCTATGTCTCGCAGGACCTCTCCGGGGTGGCTGAACTGCGGCCGGCGGTCGTGGAGCCGCGCAGCGCCCCGCCCAGCATCCCGGACCGCGTGCGCGATCTCGACGAGCTGGCGCTGCCGGCGCCCCAACCGGAAGCGCGGCTATTTTCCACCGGCCGCACCCTACTCGACGCCCGGGCGTTCGACGCCTGGTCCAGGTCCACCCGGCGGGCGCTGCGAACTCTGGGGCCGGTGCATTTCGGCTATTCCGATCCGCGCGGCGACGCCGAACTTCGCGCGGCGATCGCCGAGTATCTGCATGCGGCTAGGGGCGTGGCCTGCACCCCGGACCAAGTGATCGTCACCGCCGGCGCCCAGCATGCGGTGGATATCGCCGTGCGGGTGCTGCTGAAGCCGGGCGACGCGGTCTGGATGGAGGACCCGGGCTATCTGGCCACCCGCCACGCCCTGGTCTCGGCTGGCGCGGAGGTCAGCTATGTGCCGGTCGACCGCTCCGGCATTGTAGTCGCGCAGGGCGTCGCCGCCGCGCCGGACGCCAAGGTGGTCTGCGTGACGCCGTCGCACCAGTATCCGCTGGGGGTGACGCTTTCGATGGGGCGTCGGCTGGAACTCTTGGCATGGGCGCGGGAGACCGGCGCCTGGATCATCGAGGACGATTACGCCTCGGAGTTTCGCTACGACGGCCCGCCGCTGGCCTCGCTCCAGGGCCTCGATGGCGGCGAGCGGGTGATCTATGTTGGGACGCTGAACAAGGCGCTCTTCCCTGGCCTGCGCCTTGGCTACGCCGTCGTTCCGCCGGCCCTGGCCGGAGCCTTCGCCAATGCGCGCCAACTGATGGACCGCCAGCCGCCGACCCTGACCCAGGCCATCGTGCTGGACTTCATGGCCGAGGGGCAGTTCGCCGCCCACATCCGCCGGCGGCGGGTGGCCTACAAGGAACAGCGCGACGTGCTCGCCGCGGAGCTATCGGCGCGGCTAGGCGCGGTGATGGAGGTCGAGGTTCCGGACGGCGGCATGCACCTGACGGCCTATCTCAAGGACGGCCGCTCGGACCTGGAGGTCGAGGCTCAGGCCGCGGCGGCCGGCTTGTCGGTGCGGGCGATCAGCCGGCTCTACCGCCAGGCGACGCCCCGCTCGGGCCTGATGCTGGGCTTCACCGGCTTCCCCGCCCGCGCGATGGCGGGCGGGGTGGCGCGGCTTGCGAAGGCGTTAGTTTAGGACGCCGCGGCGGTCTCGGCCGCGATGACGCGGCTGACCGCATTGACCACGGCGCCGATGCGCAAGGCGGCCTGGATCGCGGTGTTGGGGACGCTGTGCTTCTTCAGCTCGGACTCGTGAGCGTCCAGGCACATGCCGCAGCCGTTGATGGCCGAGACGGCGGTGGACCACAGCTCGAAGTCGATCTTGTCGACGCCCGGATTGGCCAGGATGTTCATCCGCAGCTTGGCCGGCAGGGTCTTGTATTCCGGGTTCGAGAGCAGGTGCAGCGTGCGGTAATAGACGTTGTTCATGCCCATGATCGCCGCGGCGGCCTTGGCGGCGGTGGCGGCTTCGTCGGACAGGCCTGCGTCACGCGCGGCGGCGTCCACGGCCTTGATCACGGCCGGCGTGCCGATCGCATAGGCCGAGGCGACGAACGTGCCCCACTTCTGCTGGTCGGTCAGGAGGGTTTCCGAGGCCAGGCTCGACAGGTTGAGGCTCAGGTCCTTGGCATAGGCGGGCAGCGTCTCACGCAGGGCGTCGAGCGACATGGCGGACTCCTAATTCGTAAAAATGGGGGTCCGGGAGGCGCGGGGAGATCGCGCGCTCCCGGACGAGGCGACGTAGGAGCAGCTCAAGCTTAAGCGAGCTGCTCCCTAAAGGGCTGGAGGACCCTTACGCCGCCAAGGTTTCGCCGCCAACCGCACGGTTGCACGGGCACAGTTCGTCGGTCTGCAGGGCGTCGAGGACCCGCAGGGTGTCGGCCGGGTTGCGGCCCACGTTCAGGTTCGTGACGTAGACGTGCTGGACGGTGTTGTCCGGATCGACCACGAAGGTGGCGCGCAGGGCGACGCCTTCGTCTTCGTTCAGGACGCCGAGCGCACGCGCGAACTTGCCGGAGTTGTCGGCGAAGTTCCAGATGGCCAGGCTGTTGAGGTCCGGGTGCTCCCGGCGCCAGCCGAGCTTGGAGTGCTCGTTGTCGGTCGAACCGCCGAGCACGACAGCGTCACGCTCTTCGAATTGGCTGTTCAGACGCGCGAATTCCGCGATCTCGGTCGGGCAAACGAAGGTGAAGTCCTTCGGGTAGAAGAAGATAACCTTCCACTTGCCGGGGAAGGATTCGTTGTTGAGGGTCTCGAAGGCGCTTTCGCCGTTTTCCTCATGGCGGTTGAACTTCGGCTTCACGCCGACAACCTTGAACTCCGGCAGTTTTTCGCCAACGCCCAGCATGTGTCTCTCCGTATGATTTGAACTGTTCGGCCGAAGCCGTGGGAGTGAGATAGGGACCCGGCCTGCAAATAGCCAATCGATTGTTTATGGAAGTTGGATAGAATTTTCCTATGTGTAGTCCATGAACCTGCCCACCCTCCGCCAGATGCAGTACCTGAAGCTCCTCGCCGAGCACGGCTCGTTCGGCCGCGCCGCCGACGCCGCGCACGTCACCCAGCCGACGCTTTCGGCCGGGGTCCAGGAACTTGAGAAGATCCTGGGCGGTCCGGTGGTCGATCGGGCGCGTTCGGGGGTGATCCTGACCGCGATCGGCGAGGTCGCCCTCACGCGCGCGACCACCATCCTCAACGAGGCCGAGGAGATGGTGCAGTCGGCGCGCAACGCCGGCCACCCCCTGACCGGCCGGTTCCGGCTGGGCGTCATCCCCACCGTCGCGCCCTATCTGCTGCCTAAGGCGCTGCCGCTGTTGCGGACGCGGTTTCCCAAGCTGCGGCTCTACCTGCGCGAAGACCTGACCCACCGGCTGATCGCCCTCCTCAAGGCTGGCCAGTTGGACGCGGCCCTGATCGCCTTGCCCTACGACATGGCGGGCTTGGCCCACGCCCACGTCTCCGACGACGAATTGCTGGCCGCCCTGCCCAGCACCCATCCGCTGGCCCATGCGCGCGAGGCGCCGACCTCGGCCATGGAGAGTGACGATCTGATCCTGCTCGAGGATGGCCACTGCCTGCGCGACCACGCGCTGGCCGCCTGCGGCCTGCGCCCGCCCAAGGCCACGGGGGAGGAGGAAGCCTTCGCCGCGACCTCGCTGCCGACCCTGGTGCAGATGGTGGGCTCAGGGTTAGGCGTCACCTTCCTGCCTGCCATGGCCGTCGCCGCGGGCCTGGCCGACACCGCCGACATCTCGGTCATGCCGCTGCAGGCCGATCATCCCAGCCGCGAGATCGTGGTTGCCTGGCGCGCCGGCTCCAGCCGCGCGGCCGAAGGGCGCCTGCTGGCCGAGACCCTTCGCGGGGCTTGAGGCTGGCGAGCCTTCTCCTTCCCCGCCGGGGAGAGGTTGGGTGAGGGGCCTTTCGGCCCAACCGCCTTTGATGATCATTCGTCAGCAGAGCGCCGCTGCGCAGCGCCCCCTCACCTAACCTCTCCCGGGGGAGAGGAATGGGCGTGCTCACCCCCCGGTTCGTCATGGCCGGCATCTTGGGCCGGCCATCCATAGGCCCTGCGGTTGGGATTTGCCGGGGCGGCGGGCGCAAACTCTCTCAAAAACTATCTAAGATATATCTTGAATTCCGATCCGATCGCGATATATCTCGAATATCGACATATCTAAATAGGATCTAAAATGTATCGACATCACATGAAGCGGCACGAACATGAGCACCGCGCTAGAGGCGCGTTCGGCGGCTTTGGCCGCGGCGGCGAGCGCCACGGACATGGTCCGCGCGGCGGCGGCGGCCGTATCGGGCGCCTGCTCGAGCACGGCGACCTGCGCTTCGTGATCCTGGCCCTGCTGAAGGATAAGCCAGGCCACGGCTACGAACTCATCCGCGCCCTGGAAGAGCGCACCGGCGGCGCCTATCGGCCGAGCCCCGGCGTGATCTATCCGACCCTGAGCCTGCTGGAGGACGAAGGTTTCGTTCGTCAGACCGGCGCCGAGGGCGGTCGCAAGGCCTATGAGGTGACCGACGCAGGCTCCGAGGCGCTGGAACGGAACCGCCCCGCCGTCGACGCGGTTTTTGCTCGGTTGGACGAGGCGGCTCAATCCTCGCCGCGATCTTCGCCGCGCGTCGAGCGGGCCATGCAGAACCTCGGCGTGGCGCTCCGGCTGCGGCTGCAGGGTGAACGTCCGACCGACGAGCAGATCGACGCCATCGCCGCGGCGATCGACGAGGCCGCCGCCAAGATCGAACGGGTTTGAGCATGGAGACCAAGATGAAATCCAGCGCCACGATCCCCACGACTGAGGCCCAGCGCTACATGGTGCAGCTCTGCAAGCACTTCGGCCACAAGGTCCCGGCCACCTATGAAGGCCACGAGGGGCGTATCACCTTCGAAATGGGCGAGGCGTCGATGCGCGCCTCGCCCGAGACGTTGATGATCGTCAGCCAGGCCTCCGATCCCGAAGGGCTTGGCCGGCTCGAACAGGTCATGGAAAGCCACCTCAAGCGTTTCGCCTTCCGCGAGCCGGAGATGGCGGTCGATTGGCGTCGCGGGGCCTAGCTCCCACGACGCCTCCGGGCGCCTAGTTGATCGCCAGGGCCGCCTTCACGGCGCGCCAGTCGACCAGCTTGAAGTTCTGCCGCGTGCGAACGGTCGAGGCCGCCTCGCCATCGGTGTCGGCGTCGTCCTGCACCACGATCAGGCCCTCGGGGAAGGCCCCCACCGGTCCGCCCAGGGCGGCCAGGCCATCGGTCCCCGTCACCGGATCGGCGCCGGCTCCCCCCACAACCGAAAAGCGGCCCGCATAGTCGGCTTGCGGGCCATCGACCCGCCATACAGCGAAAGCGTTATCGCCTTGGCTTGAGGCCAGCAGATAGGTTTTGGCCCCCTCACGCAGCAAGGTCAGGCCCTCGACGTCCGGCTTCAGGATCTCTGACGGCGCGCCGGCCAGCAGGGTGCGGGCCGAGCCGCTCTTGGGGTCGAGACTGTAGCGCCAGATACCCTTGGCCTCCTCGGCGATGAACAGCGTCCCGGTCGCATCGTCGATCACGCAGCCCTCGGACTGCGAGCCGACCGCGAAGGTTCGGGTCAGGGTGAGGTTCGGCTTGCCGTCCGTCGCCGTGACGGAAAACTGGGCGATGTCGCCATCCTTGCCGACCATCACGGCGATGGTGTCGTCGCCCAATCGCCCCATGCAGAAGCCGTAGGGCTCGCTCACCTGAACAGGCGTCATGCCCCAGGGCGTGACGTTCAGGCTACCCGGATCAAGCAGGAAGAAGGCGATGCCCATCCGCCTGCGATCGCTGGCCCCGATCAGCACTTGCTCGCGGCCGGCCACCTTGAAGCCGTCCCGCAGATCGACATTGTTCAGCGGCCCTTCGGGCAGGAACTGACGGTCCTTGCCGTCCAGGCCGTAGACATAGAGCCCAGCCTGCTTGTCGGTGCCGAGGATGACGCCGCGCGAAGGATCGCGCGGGTCGGCCCAGATTTCCGGGTCGTCGGCGGCGTCGCGAACCTGGGTGCCGACCGCCGCCGTCTCACCGGAGGCGGGCACGGGAACGCCGGTCCCGATGGTCATTCCGGCCGAGTCCGAGACGCTTTCCGGATCGACAGACGCGCAGGCTGTCACGAGGGCGGACATTGCGGCTACTGTCGCAAAACTGATAAAAAATTGCTTAGAAACCGTCACTGGCCCCACTCCTTGCGCAAGATATATCCCCTGCGCTGCAAATCATGCTGTGCGGGGTCGGGTCAACCGTCCCGCTCGTCGGGGGACCTAGATGACGCGCTTTTCCTTGCTGGCCTGCGTGGCGGCCGCGCCGCTGCTGCTGGCCACGCCGGCGTCGGCCGATGACGCCGCCACGCCGGTCTCCGAACTGATCGTGACGGGCGAGATCGCCTTTCGAAACCGGGCGCCCGACGTCAATCCGGTGCTCTCCTACGACCTCGAATATTTCCAAAGGTTCGAACCGGTGTCGGTCGGCGAGATGCTGAAGCGCGTGCCGGGCGTGACCTTCACCTCCGACGTGCTGGAGTTCGACGGCGTGTCGATGCGCGGCCTGCCGCCCGGCTATACCCAAATTCTGATCAACGGCCGCCGCGCGCCAGGCGGCGAAGGCGACCGCAGCTTCTTCGTCGACCGCATTCCGGCCGAGTTGGTCGAACGCATCGAGATCATCCGCAGCCCTCGCGCCGACCAGCCGAGCGACGGCATGGCCGGCTCGCTGAACGTCGTGCTGAAGGAAGGCGCGACCCTCACGGGCGGCTTCGTGAAGGCCGGCGCCCTGATCAACGACGACGGCAAGATCCGGCCCTCGGCCGCCATCGCCTATGCCGGCGCCTCGGCCTCGGGCGACACCACCTATTGGGCCGGGCTGAACTATCAGGGCCGCCGCAATCCCAAGCAGAAGGTCAGCCTGCGCTACGACGGCGACTTCGGCGACTTCGACAATGTCGAGTACCAGAGCGACACCCGCGACGGCGTCGACATCTCCGGCAATGGCGAGATCACCCACCGGTTCGACGGCGGTAAGATCCGCGCCTCAGGTCTGATCGTGAACACCAAGCGTGACGAGGACGAGACCTCGCTCACCTATAACGAGCTGCCGCGCGGCGATTTCGATGAGTTCGAAATCCAGGCCGAGCGCATCAAGCAGAAGACCTACGCCCTGGATCTGGACGGCGAGTTCGACGCCGGCCCCGGCACGCTGGGGCTCGACCTCAACTGGTCGCGCTACAAGGAAGACACCAAGACCAGCGTCGATGTCGGCGAGGAGGCGGACTTCTCGGACCGCGAACTGGACGACTACGTAGACCTGGACATCAAGGACACCGAGTGGGGCGCGGGCGCCTTCTACAAGTTCACGGCTGGCGCGGCGGACCTGAAGTTCGGGGTCGATCTGCTGAAGAAGACCCGTGACGGGTCGGAGATCGGCTTCGACATCGACGACGGCGTGGTCGGCGATCCTGACCCGGCGCCGGGCGCTGTCTATAAGGTCGAGGAGCAGCGGATCGATCCGTATGTGCGGCTGACGTTCGAGCCGAACGACATGTGGACCTTCGACGCCGGCCTTCGCTACGAAACGGCCAAGCGCGACGTGACCAGCGACCTCGGTAAGGTGTCGAAGGATTCCGACGAGCTGAACCCGTCGCTGCACGCGACCTATCGGCCAACCGATGTCGACCAGTTCCGCGCTTCGGTCGCCCGCACCGTTCGCCGGCCGGACTTCGACTTGCTCGCGCCCTATCTGGCGGAGGAGGAGCCGACCGATGACGACGATCTGCGCGGCAATCCTGGCCTGGACAACGAGACGGCGTGGGGCCTGGACGTCGGCTATGAGCGCCGCCTGGGCGCTCGGGGCGTGGTCGGGATCAACTTCTTCTATCGCGACATCAAGGATCTGATCGAGCTGGTGGCCAGCAGCGAGGTGTCATCCTCGGGCCTGGGCCGGGTGTACGAGCCGCGCAATGTCGGATCGGGCAAAACCTGGGGCGTCGAACTCGATTTCTCCACGCCGCTGGATGTGGTCGGCCTGCCCAACACCGGCCTGTTCTTCAACTACACCTGGCTCGACAGTGAGGTGAAGGATCCCTTCACCGGCAAGAACCGGCCGTTCACCAACCAGCCGAGCTACGTCTACAACATCGGCTTCGTGCACACGGTCCCGACCTGGAACGCCAGCTTCGGCGCCAGCCTCTATGACCGCGACATGGGCTTCGAGACCGGGCTCGATGAGGACGTGACGGTCGACTACGATCCGGACCTGGAAGCCTTCGTCGAGAAGCGTTTCGGCGACCGCTACGTGGTGCGCCTGGCGGCGATGAACCTGCTGGATAAGGAAAAGCGCGAGACCTACCGCACCTATGACGGCGACTCGGTCGACGAAATCCTCGCCAACCGCGCGGCCGGCGACATCAACGACAGCGAACGCGAAAGCGAGCGCTCCGGCGTGCTCTACCAGGTCACCTTCCGGGCGGCGTTCTAGGCTGCTCCCCTCACCCGACCTCTCCCCGGCGTGGAGAGGAGAAGCGGTCCCTCTCCCTCGGGAGAGGCTAGGTGAGGGGGCCGCGAAGCGGCATGCGCCTCAGTCCATCAGCTTCTGGCTGAGATAGACGTAGTGCCGGGCCCAGCGCTTGGCGTTGAGCTCGGGGTCGGCGTCGTTGGCGTGCCCACCGAAGGTGTTCTCGTAATAGAGGTAAGGGTAGCCGAGCGCCTCAAGCTTGGCCGCGAACTTGCGGGCGTGGCCGGGGTGGACCCGGTCGTCGCGGGTGTTGGTGGTGACATAGGGCTCGGGGTAGGTCTGGCCGGGCTGCAGGTTCAGATAGCCATCGTACTTGGCGATGAAGGCGCGGTCTTCCGGCACGTCCGGATCGCCGTATTCACCGACCCACGACGCCCCGGCCGAGAGCTTGTGGTAGCGCAGCATGTCCACCAGCGGGCTCTCGACCACCACGGCGTTCCAAAGTTCCGGATGCTGGGTCATCGAGACGGTGGTCAGCACCCCGCCGTTCGAGCGGCCGTAGATGCCGAGCCGGCGC
>NZ_JAURWM010000138.1 GCF_030654915.1 Phenylobacterium sp.
CTAGGCGCATCGCCAGCTGGCGGCGTTCTCGGGCCGTCAGCGCACCGTCTTGCGAGCCGTCCGCATCTTCGTCAGCCTTAGCCTGGGATTGGGCCACTCTTAAGTTGGCCCGACACCTATGCGGAGGCCGTCAACGACATCAAGAACAATTGACGAACACTCACCTTCTCTAGAAGCTTGGCCTTGACGCTGGGCGGATGACGGCGCGCGCGAGCGCGGCTACCACTGCGCCAACGAGAGGGAACGTCGATGTTTGATTCACTCAGCCCCATGCTGATCGCCGCCGCCGTGATCGGCGGCTATCTGCTGGGCTCGATCCCCTTTGGCCTGATCGCCGCCAAGCTGGGCGGCCAGGGGGACATCCGCTCCATCGGTTCGGGCAATATCGGCGCGACCAATGTCCTGCGCACCGGCCGCAAGGACTTGGCGCTGATCACCCTGCTCGGCGACGGCGGCAAGGGCGCGGTGGCGGTGTTCATCGCCTGGCTGCTGACCCGCAACGCCGGATCGCAGGCTCAGGCGCAGTTGACGGCCCTGGCCGGCGGCTCGGCGTTCCTGGGCCATCTGTTCCCGGTCTGGCTGGGCTTCAAGGGCGGCAAGGGCGTGGCGACCTTCTTCGGCACCCTGCTGGCCGCCGCCTGGCCGGTGGGCATGGCGGCGGGGGCGATCTGGATCGCCATGTTCTTTGCTTTCCGGCTGTCGTCGCTGGCGGGCCTGACCGCCGCGGCCCTGGCGCCGATCCTGGCGCTGTTCGTGTTCGACCGCCCCTACCCCATCGCGGCCATGGCGCTGTTCATGGCGGTGCTGATCTTCATCCGCCACAAGGACAATATCGGCCGGCTGCTGAAGGGCGAGGAGCCCCGCAGCGGTACGGGCAAGAAAAAAGACCCTGCGTGATCCGCACGCTCACGGAGGCGGGACGCCGCGACTGGCTACGGCTGGCGCGGACCGAGAACGTCGGCCCGGTCACCTTCGCTCAGCTCATCGACCGCTACGGCGAGGCCTCCATCGCGCTCGCCGCCCTGCCCGACCTGGCGCGGCGCGGCGGGCGGGTTTCGCCGCTGGGCGTGCCGCCGCCAGGCGAGATCACCCGCGAGCTTGAGGCCGGGGCGGCGCTGGGCGGCCGGCTGATCGCGTCCTGCGAGGCCGACTTTCCAGGCCCGTTGGCCGCGCTCGATCCGCCGCCGCCGGTGATCTGGGCGCTTGGCGACACTTCTCTGCTGAGCCGTCCGAGCGTCGCGGTCGTCGGGGCGCGGGTCGCCTCGGCCGGAGGGCAGCGGTTCGCGCGCGGCCTGGCGGTCGATCTTGGCGCGGCCGGATATGTCGTCGTCTCGGGCCTGGCGCGCGGCGTCGACGGGGCGGCGCATGAGGGCGCGCTGGCGACCGGTACCATCGCCGTCCTGGGCGGCGGCGTCGACGACATCTATCCCCGCGAGCACCGCGACCTCTATGAGCGCATCGTCGCGAGCGGCTGTATTGTTTCGGAAAACGCCCCAGGGCGCACGGCGACGGCCAAGGACTTCCCCCGCCGCAACCGCATCATCTCGGGCCTGTCGCGGGCGGTGGTGGTGGTCGAGGCCGAGCTGCGCTCCGGCTCGCTGATCACCGCCCGCCTCGCCGCCGAGCAGGGCCGCGAGGTCCTGGCCGTTCCCGGCTCGCCGCTCGATCCGCGCGCGCGGGGAACCAACGACCTGATCCGCCAGGGCGCGGCGCTATGCGAAGGCGTGGACGACGTGCTGCGCGCGCTGGAGGGCTTTGGCGGTTTGCGCGAACGCGAGCACCCCTTCGTCCCGCCGCCCATTCCAGACACCGAGGTCGACGCCGTGCGCGAACGCGTCGCGGCGCTGCTGTCGCCCACCCCGGTCTCTCGCGATGAGTTGGTCAGGGCCGCCGGGGCGCCCGCTCCGGTGGTTTTCGCCGCCCTGGTCGAGTTGACGCTGGCGGGCCGCGCAGAATTGGCGCCGGGCGGTTTAGTCGCGGGGCTCTAAAGAGCCCCGGCGCTGGAGACGAGACGCCCATTAAAACGAGCGCCTTGCCTAAATCCTCCGGCTGGTTGACACAGCCTAGGCGCCTCCCTCACTTTTCGCGCCCTTGAATTTCGGGCCTCCTGCCCGGGACGCCCCTATATAGAGCGCCCATGAACCTCGTCGTCGTCGAAAGCCCGGCTAAGGCTAAGACCATCAATAAGTACCTCGGCTCGGACTATACGGTCCTGGCCTCGTACGGCCATGTGCGCGATCTGCCGGCCAAGGATGGTTCGGTGAGGCCCGATGAGGACTTCGCCATGAGCTGGGACGTGGACGCCAAGTCCGCCAAGCGTCTCAGCGACATCGCCGAAGCCGCCAAGAAGTCCGACCGCATCATTCTGGCCACCGACCCCGACCGTGAAGGGGAAGCGATCTCCTGGCACGTCCTGGAGGTGCTGCAGAAGAAGAAGGTCCTGAAGGACAAGAAGATCGAGCGGGTGGTGTTCAACGCCATCACCAAGTCGGCCGTCACCGAGGCGATGAAGAATCCCCGGGACATCGACATGGAGCTGGTCGACGCCTATCTGGCGCGCCGGGCCCTGGACTATCTGGTCGGCTTCACCCTCTCGCCGGTGCTGTGGCGCAAGCTGCCGGGCTCGCGCTCGGCGGGCCGCGTGCAGTCGGTCGCCCTGCGCCTGGTCGTCGATCGCGAGATCGAGATCGAGAAGTTCAAGACCCAGGAATACTGGACCGTCGAGGCCGACGTCTCGGCCGGCGGCGATCCCTTCCTGGCCCGCATGGTCAAGCATGACGGCAAGCGCCTGACCAAGTTCGACCTGGGGAACGAGGGCTCGGCCCACGCCGCCCAGGCCGCGGTGAAGGCCGCCAGCTTCACGATCGCCGCGGTCGAGAAGAAGCCCGGCCGGCGCTCGCCCGCCCCGCCCTTCACCACCTCGACCCTGCAGCAGGAAGCCTCGCGCAAGCTCGGCTTCTCGGCCCAGCGCACGATGCAGGCGGCCCAGAAGCTGTACGAAGGCATCGACATCGGCGGCGAGACCGTCGGTCTGATCACCTATATGCGTACCGACGGCGTGCAGGTCGCGCCCGAGGCCATCGATGAGGCGCGTCAGGTTATCGCCGGCGTCTATGGCAAGGAATATGTCCCCGAGGCCCCTCGGATCTACAAGACCAAGGCCAAGAACGCCCAGGAGGCCCACGAAGCCATCCGGCCGACCGGCCTGGCCCGCAATCCCGGCTCGCTGCGCCTGGAGAGCGACCTTGGCCGGCTCTATGAGCTGATCTGGAAGCGGATGATCGCCTCGCAGATGGA
>NZ_JAURWM010000158.1 GCF_030654915.1 Phenylobacterium sp.
TGATGCTGGTACGGCTGGCCGGCGCCTTCGATCTGACCCTGGCGGGGCTATTGCTGCGGGCCGAGGGTACGGGAGAGCGGCTCTCACGGGCGGCTGATCAGCCGGTCTGGCGCGATCCCGAGACCGGCTATGTCCGCAGGCAGGTGTTCAGCCGGCCCGACCATCCTTTGGAAGTGGTCACCGTCGATATGCCGGCGGGGCGAAGCGTGGTGCTGCCGGCCTCGTCCTACGCGCGCATCCGCCAGGCCGTCTGGGTTCTGGCCGGCGATCTGGTCATTCTGGAAGGCGCCGAGCGGCACGAACTCGCGGTGGGCGATTGCCTCGGGTTCGGACCGCCGTCGGAAGTGACCCTGGCCAACGAAACGGCAGCGCCCTGCACCTATCTCGTCGTTCTGGCCCGGAGCTGACCGCCATGCCCGACATCGACATCAGGTCCTTGAGCGCCTCGCCGGAAGCCACCGCGCAGTTGGGTGAGATCCTGGTCGAGGCGGTCGCGAACGGCGGCTCGGTCAGCTTCATGCACCCGTTGTCGCCGGACGCCGCCCGAGCCTTTTGGGAAGGCGCGCTCGCGGCGGCGGGGCGTGGCGAGCGGGTCGTGCTCGGCGCCTGGGATGGCGAGATCCTGGTTGGAACCGTCACCCTGCTGCTCGATTGTCCGCCCAACCAGCCGCACCGGGCCGAGATCGCCAAACTTATGACCCGGCTAAGCCATCGCGGCCGGGGCGTGGCCGGCGCCTTGATGCGCGCGGCCGAGGCGCTCGCGGTTGAGCGGGGCCGGACCTTGTTGGTGCTGGACACCGCGACCGAGGGCGGGGCGTCCGGGCTCTATGAGGGGCTGGGGTTCGTGCTCGCGGGCACGATCCCGGACTATGCTTTGAAGCCTCACGGCGGTCTGACCGGGACGATGATCTACTGGAAGCAGATCGCAGCGCGGGGCTAGGCCAGCACGCCCGAGATCGCCTCGAATAACGCCTCGGCCCGGATCGGCTTGCCGATATGGCGGTCGGCGCCGGCCGCGTCGGAGGCCCGCAGGTCGTCGGGCGAAGTGTTGGCGCTGATCACGATGATCGGCGCGCGCGGCAGGCCTGGCCCCTCGGCCTTGCGGATCGCCCGGATGGCGTCCAGCCCGTCCATCACCGGCATGCGCAGGTCCATCAGCACCACGTCGAAGGCCCCGCCGCGCCAGGCCTCCACCGCCTGCTGACCATTCTCGACGCTGACCACCTCGGCTCCCGCCGCGCCCAGCATCAGTTCCAGCACCTTGCGGTTGGTTGGATTGTCGTCGGCCGCCAAAACTCGCAGCGGCGGGCCTTCGGCGTGGTGGATGACCGTCGTGGGCGGAGAAATGTCGGTCGCGCGCGCCGCATCGCCGTAGTCTAGCAGGCCGCCGACCAGCTTCTCGAGTTGAGCGGCGGAGGCGGCGATGTCCTGCAGCAGGGCGCTCTGGGTCTTGGTCAGCGATGTGTTCGCCAAGGCCTGCACCAGTCCGGTGACCCCATTCAGGGGCGTGCGCAGTTCGTGGCTCATATCGGCGACGAACTCGCTCTTGGCCCGGCTGGCGACCTCCGCCCGGTGCAGGGCGTCCTCCAAGGCCGCGGCCTGGCGTTTCATCTCGGTTATGTCGACGCGCAGGCCGATCACCCCGCCGTCGCCGGTGCGCCGCTCCTCGATCATCAGCCAGCGGCCGTCGGCCAGCCGCTGTTCGTGGCGCTCGCCGGTCGGGTTCAGCAGCTTGTCCATGCGCGCGGCCAGCCACGCCTCCTCGCGGCCGATGGCGTCGGGATAGTCGCCGCGCGCCACCCCTTCGCGCAGGGTGTCGCTCAGCCTGGCCTCCGAGCTGAAGAGGTCGGCGGAGCGGTGGTAGATCTCGGCGTAGCGCTTGTTCCAGAGAATGTAGCGTCCCTCGGCGTCCAGGAAGACGACGCCCTCGGGCAGCAGGTCGATGGCCTCGCGCAGGCGGTCGCCCGCCGTGCGCGCCTGCGCCTCGGCGTCGGCCAGCGCCCGGCCGCCCAACAATCGGCCCAGGCCACGCGCCAGCGCGCCGCCCCAATTCCGAAGCCCCGACTTCGGCATGCCCCACCCCAGTGAACCGCTTGTTCAGCCAACCAGGACATGGACTACTTGCGATTGCGTCGGGGCGCCCGCCGATGGGATGGCGCGCGAAAAGGGGCAGGCGCCCACGAATTAGGCGCCCGGACGGGCGCCTCTCTCGCCGACGGCTATTTCGTCGGCTCTCGGCGGATGGTCGCCGCGCCCTCCGGGGCTGACGCTCGTCGACGGAGCCAGCCCACATCTGCTAGATGGCCCACCTTCTTCAGCGCAAGAGGCGCGCAAGTGACGATTACGACGGTCGGCCTCGATGCCGACGACACCCTTTGGCACAACGAAACCATCTTCCGGCTGACCCATGACCGGTTCACCGAACTGTTGGCCGACGTCGCCGACAAGGGCGAATTGGAGCAGCGGCTGGCGGCGGTGGAGCAACGCAATCTGCGGCTCTACGGCTATGGAGTGAAGGGCTTCACCCTCTCGATGATCGAGACGGCGATGGAGATGACCGGGGGCGAGCCGCCCGGCCATGTGATCCGCGAAATCCTGGCCGTGGGCCGCGAGATGCTGAGCGAGCCTGTGGAGCCTCTGCCGGGCGTCGACGACACCCTGGCCGAGCTTTCCAAGCACTACCGCCTGGTGCTGATCACCAAGGGCGACCAGCTGCATCAGGAGCAGAAGTTGGCCGCCTCGGGCCTCGGCGACCTGTTCGCCGCGGTGGAGATCGTCAGCGAGAAGGACGCCTCCACCTATAGCCGGGTGTTCGCGCGCTACGGCACCGGCGCGGAGCAGGCGGTGATGTGCGGCAACTCGATGCGCTCCGACATCCTGCCGGCGGTCGAGGCGGGCGCTTACGGGGCCTATGTTCCCTATCCGTTGATCTGGGCCCACGAAATGGCCGAGGCCCCGACGGGGCATCCTCGCTACGCCGAACTGGCCTCAATCCGCGACCTGCCGGCTTGGATCACTGGGCTAGTGTAGGGCCACCTCACCTTCGTCATCTTCCAGACTTCGGAAGATGACGAACGGTGTGGATGTCACAGCGTGGGCCTCCGATCCGTCCTTGAGGCGAAGGTCGGAGGAAAACATATGTCGCGCATACTTTCCGGGGGGCTCGCGGTGGTCTTGGGCGTCAACGCCCTGGCCATGCTGCTTGCCTCATTCTGGTGGTACAACGCCGTGCCCGGGGTCACCGCCACCGGCGCCTATAACCCGCATTTCGTGCGCGATATCGGCGCGGCCTATCTGGTCGTCGCCGGCGGGCTTGGTTGGTTCGCCTGGCGTCCGGTGCAGGGCTGGCCAGCGCTGGTCGCGGCGGCCGCGTTCCTGGTGGTCCACGCCGTCATTCACGTCTTCGACGCGAGCTGCTCATCCGACCCGATGAGCGATCTGATCCGCGACCTGCCCGGGGTCTATCTCCCGGCCGTGATCGCGGCCGGGCTCGCCATCTTCCGCCGTCCGGGAGCCTGATCATGTTGAGAGCCTTGATCGCCGGCCAGATCGACAAGATGGAACGCCTGTGGGGTTACGACGCCAGCTACCTACGTCTCGTCCTGCGGGTGAACCCGATGAGCGCGCTGAAGTTCGGCATGGTCAGCCAGATGGTCGATCCGAAAGCCGCGCCGGCGGAGGTGATTGCCGCCGCCAAGATCGTCGGGACCCTGGCCGAGGACTGTGGTCCCTGCACCCAGATCGCCGTGGACATGGCGGCCGCGGAGGGCGTCGCGCCGGAGGTCCTGCGCGCGATCCTGGCCGGAAATATCGCGGAGATGGGCGAGCACGCCGTCCTCGGCTGGCGTTTCGCCCGCGCCAGCCTGGCGCGCGACCTGGAGAGCGTTGACCCCCTGCGCGATGAGGTCGTGCGGCGCTGGGGGGAGGCCGGGCTGGTCGCGGTGAGCCTGTCGCTGACCGTGGCGCGGATGTATCCCACCTTGAAGTACGCGCTGGGCCATGGCCGGACTTGCTCGAAAGTCACGGTGGCCGGGATCGCGACCCCGGTCGTCCATGTCCCGATCGCCGCCTGAAGGAGACTTGAGCGTGGCCGCCGATATCGAAGCCTTCGAAGCCCAACGTCCGCGCCTGACGCGGCTCGCCTATCGCATGCTGGGCTCGGTCTCCGAGGCCGAGGACGTGGTCCAGGACGCTTGGCTGCGCTGGACGCGGACGCAGGACGAGGTGCTCGACCCCGCCGGCTGGCTGGTGCGGGTCACCAGCCGCATCTGCATCGACCGCATGCGTTCGGCCAAGGCCCAGCGCGAAGCCTATCGCGGCCCGTGGCTGCCCGAGCCGCTGATCGAGGAATTGAATGTCGATCCGGTCGAACGGGCCGAAGACGTCTCCGTCGCCTTCCTGCTGGCGTTGGAGCGGCTCTCACCGCTCGAGCGCGCGGTCTTCCTGCTGCACGACGTGTTCGACGAGGACTATGGCTCGGTCGCCGAGACGCTGGGCCGCAACGAGGCGGCGGTGCGCCAACTCGCCGCCCGTGCCCGCGCCCACGTTCGCGACAACCGCCCGCGTTTCAGCGTCAGCCAGGAGGACGCGGCCAAGCTCGCCGCGGCCTTCATGATGGCCGCGTCCCAGGGGGACATGGCCGCCCTGTCGTCGGTGTTGGCGCAGGACGCCATGATGGTCACTGACGGCGGCGGCAAGCGGAAGGCCTCGTTGCGGCCGTTGATCGGCCGCGAGGACATCATCCGACTGCTGGAAGGCATCGCCTGGCGGGCTGGCGGTGACGAGGAGGCCTGGCCGCTCAGCTTCCGCGCGGTGCGGATCAACGGATATCCCGGCATCGTCATGGAGCGCGACGACGGCCCGATGACGGTCGCCTTCCAGCCGGGCGAGGATGGCAAGCTGGCCGCCATCTACATGGTCCGCAACCCCGACAAGCTGGGGCACGTATCGGCGGGCTAGTGGACCCGCCGCTTGGGCAGCAGGTGGATCACGCCGGCGATCACCGACCCAACGATGAAGCCGACCACGGCCGAGCCCGCCGCCATCGCCGTCCAGCCGGTGAAGCTGCCGATGCCCGGAACCCGCCTGGCCCAGAGCGAGCCGCCCTCGACCCAGAGCGGGATCGGGGTCAGGTGGAAGTGTTCCAATCCGTGGACGATGATCCCGCCGCCGACCCAGAGCATGGCCCCGGTGCCGATCACCGTCAGCCATTGCATGATCACCGGCATGGCCTTGACCATCGCGCGGCCGAGCCCCCTCACCGCGCGACTCTTCCTTTTGGCCAGATGCAGGCCGATGTCGTCCATCTTCACGATCAGCCCGACCACCCCATAGACCAGGATCGTGATCGCCACCCCGACCAGGGCCAGGGCGGCGGCCTGGATGCCCAGCGGTCTGTCTGCGACGTCGGCCAGGGCGATGGCCATGATCTCGGCCGACAGGATCAGGTCGGTGCGGATCGCGCCGGAGACCTTCTGTTTTTCGAGTTCGACCGCGCTGAGGGCCAGTTCGGCGGCGGCGTCGCCGTCGTCGTGAGGGTTGAACGCCTCGATGATCTTTTCGGTGGCCTCGAAGCACAGATAGGCGCCGCCCATCATCAGCAACGGCGTCACCGCCCAGGGCGCGAAGGCGCTGAGCAACAGGGCGCCGGGCAGCAGGAAGATCAGCTTGTTGCGCAACGAACCGATGGCGATCTTGAGCACGATCGGCAGTTCGCGATCTGGCGTGAAGCCCATCGCATAGCCAGGCGTCACGGCGGTGTCGTCGACCACCACCCCGACGGCCTTGGTCCCAGCCTTGCCGGCGGCGCCGGCCACGTCGTCGAGCGAGGCCGCCGCGATCTTGGCGATGCCGGCGACATCATCGAGCAGTGCGACAAGACCGGAAGCCATGTGGGAACCCCAAACCGACGATATGCCTACGCCTGATCGTCGGTAAGGTTTCACGCGCAGGGCGTAAAGCCGATTGTCTCGCTTCGGACAAACCGGGATCAAGCGGCTATGATGGGGGCGTGCGTGTCGACGAACACTTCCTTGACGAGATCAAATCCCGCCTCCGCCCTTCCGATGTGATTGGACGGACGGTGAAGCTGCGCAAGCAGGGCCGGGAGTTTGTCGGTCTGTCGCCGTTCAACAAGGAGAAGACCCCCTCGTTCTATGTGAACGACGAGAAGGGCCAGTTCTTCGATTTCTCGTCGGGCAAAAACGGCGACCTGATCTCGTTCCTGCAGGAGACCCAACGGCTGTCCTTCATGGAGGCCGTCGAGCGCCTGGCCGCCGAGGCTGGCCTGCCCATGCCCGTGGCCGATCCGCGCGCCGCGGAACAGGAACGCCAGCGCCAGGGGCTGTCGGACTGGATGGAACTGGCCGCCCAGTGGTTCGAGGCGGCCCTGTTGCGGCCCGAGGGTAAGGAGGCGCGCGCTTATCTGGAACGCCGCGGCCTGCCGCAGAGCGAATGGGCGCGGTTCCGTCTCGGCTTCTCACCGGCCAGCCGCACCGCCTTGAAGGACTATCTGATCACCAAGGGCGCGAGGCCCGCCGAACTGGTGGAGTCGGGCATGCTGATCGCGCCGGAGGAGGGCGGGGCTCCCTATGACCGGTTCCGTGATCGCATCATCTTCCCGATCTCCGACGCGCGCGGCCGTATCCTGTCGTTCGGCGGGCGGGCGATGGACCCGCAGGCGCGCGCCAAGTACCTGAACGGCCCCGAGAGCCCGCTCTTTCACAAGGGCCGCACGCTCTATGGTATCGGCGAGGCCCGGAAGATCCTGGCCGCCGCGCCGGGCGCCGAGACGCCGCCGCTGGTGGTGGTCGAGGGTTATATGGACGCCATCGCCTGTCAGCGGGCGGGGATCGCAGCCGTAGCCCCCATGGGCACGGCCCTGACCGAGGAGCAGATGGAGGTGCTCTGGCGGCTGCATCCGGAGCCAACGCTGTGTTTCGACGGAGATCGGGCCGGACGCCAAGCCGCCTCACGATCGATCGACCGGGCCCTGCCGCTATTGAAGCCAGGCAAGAGCTTCCGATTCGCCCTCGTCGAGGGTGGCAAGGATCCTGACGAGGTGCTGCGCGAGCAGGGGGCTTCGGCCCTCCGCGCCCAGTTGTCGCAGACGACGCCTTTTGTGAACGCGCTTTTCACCCGCGAACACGACCTGGAGACCCTGGACACGCCTGAGCGACGGGCGGGGTTCAAGAACAGGCTGCGCAACGCCGCCGGCTCTATCGCCGACAAGGATTTGCAGCAGGCCTATCGCGAAGCCCTGATGCAGCGTTTCGATGAAAGCTCCCCCCAAAAACGCCAAGGTGGGGAAGACTTCGGCGCTCGCGCGCAACGCGGAGGCTTTGGACAATCAAAGGGTTGGCGCGGCCAAGCCAAGGCCTGGGTGGATCCGGCGCCCACCGCCGCAGGCAAGGCCGCGGCCCAGAGATTGGCCCGGTCCCTGGACCCCATGGCCGCGGCCATGGCCCAGTATGCGCTGACCGATCCGGTGGTGTTGGACGAATATTTGGAGGACCGTTTCATCTCCCGAGGCTTCGGTGATCCGGCGCTTGCGGAGTTGACGACCGAAATCATCGGATTCCGTTTGGATACTGATCACCTTGACACCGAGGTCCTCGCACGCCATCTGGCGTCTTGCGGGTTTAATGCGCTGCTGACAGACATCGACCGGGCCGCTGCGAAATCGGGCGCGCCCATCATGAAACCGGATGTCTCCCTCGACGTCGCTAGATCCCAGTGGTCGCAAGCTTTCGCGGGCCTTTCCAGGCTCGCGGCGCTCGACGAGGCTATTACGTCTGCAAAGGGAAACCTGAGCGGTCGTTCCGACATGGAAGCCCTCGAGCGTCTAAAAGGTGAGCGCGACGCACTGAAACGCGCGATCAGAACGGGAACGATTTGGGCGGGTGACGGGTCGTAAAGAATACGACCGTCTATTCGCTATTCACCATCTTCGGCCCGGTCCTTGCAAAAGGGATCGGCAGCCGAAATCCGGAGACGTAGATGAGCACCAATACGGCCGAAGCGGAAACGACTGAATCGACTGGTGGCGACGGGCCCCTGCTCGACCTCACCGACGCCGGCGTCAAGAAGTTCATCAAACAGGCCAAGGCCCGCGGCTACGTCACGATGGACGAGCTGAACAAGGTCCTGCCGTCGGAAGAAGTGACGTCCGAGGCCATCGAAGACACGCTGGCCATGCTGTCGGAGATGGGCGTCAACGTCGTTGAAGCCGAAGAAGACGCCGAGGGCGGCGAAGTCGCCGTGCGCGAGGAAACCCAGGTCATCGAGACGACCAAGGAGCCCGCCTATGACCGCACCGATGACCCGGTGCGGATGTACCTGCGCGAGATGGGCTCGGTCGAATTGCTGTCGCGCGAGGGCGAAATCGCCATCGCCAAGCGCATCGAGGCCGGCCGCGACACGATGATCCGCGGCCTGTGCGAAAGCGCGCTGACCTTCGAAGCCATCATGGTGTGGCGTGAAGAGCTCGGCACCGGCCGCATCCTGCTGCGCGAGGTCATCGACCTCGAACAGACCTATGGCGGCGTGAACGCCGCGGCCGCCGAATTGGCCCAGGCCAACGCCGAGCCCGAGGAAGAAGACGCCGAGGTCACCGCCGACGGTGAAGCCATCGCCAAGGCCGAAGGCGCCGACGACGACGACGACTTCGATGACGGCGCCGGCCCGACCATCAGCGCGATGGAAGGCGAACTGCGCGAAGGGGTCATGGCGATCCTGGACGCCATCGCTTCGGAATTCGACTCCTTCCGGGCGCTGCAGGAAAAGCTCGTCGGCAAGCGCCTGAAGGGCGAAGATTTGTCGGACGCCGACCGCAAGGCCTACACCACGGCCTCGCTGGCCATCGTCCAGCACCTGAAGACCCTGAAGCTGAACAACAACCGCATCGAGGCGCTGGTCGAGCAGCTCTATGCGATCAACAAGCGCCTGATGG
>NZ_JAURWM010000256.1 GCF_030654915.1 Phenylobacterium sp.
GAACCTCAACGGCTCGATCCCCGGCCGCGACACGCCCGAGGTCCGCTCGATCTCGTATCCGCTGGTCTACAAGGCCCTGACCGATCCGGAGAAGTAGACCCCAAATAGCAAGAAGGCGGCGCTATGGTTTCCCACGGCGTCGCCTTCTCATCCAGGCTCTGCAGCCTGAGGTCTCAAGGTCTTCGACGCTTCTGGTTCGCGAGGTCGCCCTGGCTGGCTGTCTTCGTCGTCGTGACCCTTTCGAGATCGACTTCCGGGTCGCCCCAGTCGCCAGTCTCTCGGAGCCTTCTGCTTGCTGGGTGGTCCGGTCTCCCGGGTCTCCTGCGCGGCAGTTCCTTTCGACAATTGGAGGCTCGCGCCGATCGGATCGGCTGGCAAGCGGACTTGCGCGCCAGCGTGCGGCCGAGCGGTGGACAACCGGTGCAAAACGCAGTGGAAAACCAGCGTTAGGCGAAATGTCGTCAGCCCTCAAAGTTATCCACAGCTTCGCGCATTCAGGTCTCAGGACTCCAATTCGGCAGTCGCAGGTTCTCCACCAGAAAGTCGATGAAGGCCCGCACCCGCGCCGGCAGGTGGCCGCCCTGCCCGAGGAACACCACGTGGACCTCCAGCACATCGCCGGGGTTGAACGCCTCCAGCACCGGAACAAGCCGCCCGGCCGCGATGTCGCGGGCTGCTGAGAAAGCGCTCATCCGCGCCAGCCCAGCCCCGGCCAGCGCCAATTCACGCAAGCTCTCCCCATCCCCGACCTGCACCGCCGCCACCCCGGGCAGATAGGCCACCTCTCCATCCGCCCCCAGGAACGGCCAATTGCGGACGCTGCGGGTGAAATTGAAGTCGAGCTGATCGTGACCAGCGAGGTCCTGCAGCGTTGTCGGCACGCCCCGCCGGGCCAGATAGTCCGGTGAGGCCACCACGACCGACCGGCTCTCGCCCAGCTTTCGCGCCATCAGGCTTGAGGACTGCAGATCGCCCACCCGGATCGCGACATCGGCCCGTTCATCCAGCAGATCCACGACTTGATCGGTCAGGACGATGTCCAAGGTGACCTCAGGATGTTTGGCGAGGAAGTCGGGGACCAGCGGCAGCAGGAGCTGGCGCCCCAGCCCCATATTGCTGTTCACCCGCACCCGCCCGCGCGGCGCCGCGCCGGCCGTCACTTCACGCTCGGCCTCGTCGATATCGGCCAGCACCTGGGCCGAGCGCGCGTAGAAAGCCGCGCCCTCCGCCGTCAATTGCAGTTTGCGGGTCGAGCGGTTGAGCAGCCGCGCGCCCAGTCGCGCCTCCAGCCGCGCCATCAACTTACTGACCGCCGAGGGCGTGATCCGTAGGGCGCGGGCCGCGGCCGAGAGGCCTCCGGTCTCAACCACCCGGACGAAGACCTCCATCTCGGTCGAACGATTGACGTCGGGCCTGGCCATATTGGACTTGAACTCACATCTTATATTCCAAATGGCACTCTAATTCACTGATCGGATTGGCGCCATCTAGCCGGGACCACGCCGCCAGTCCCGGAGTCCTCCATTGCCCCTCGCCCTCTACGCCCTCACCGCCGGAGCCTTCGGGATCGGGGTGACCGAGTTCGTCATCATGGGACTGCTGCTGCAGGTCTCCGGCGATCTTGGCGTCTCCATCTCAGCCGCGGGCCTGTTGATCACCGGCTACGCGCTCGGTGTCTTCGCCGGCGCGCCGCTGCTGACCATCGCCACCCGCCGCCTGCCGCAGAAGACCACCCTGGTCTGGCTGATGGTCATTTTCACCCTCGGCAACCTGGCCTGCGCCCTGGCCCCGACCTACGAGACCCTGATGATCGCCCGGATTATCACGGCTCTCGCCCACGGCACCTTCTTCGGTGTCGGCTCGGTGGTCGCCGCTGGTCTTGTCCCGCCAGAACGCCGCGCCTCGGCCATCGCCCTGATGTTCACCGGCCTGACCGCCGCCACCCTGGTCGGGGTCCCATTTGGCGCCTGGCTGGGCGCAGCCTTCGGCTGGCGCTCGACCTTCTGGGCGGTGACCGGCATCGGCGTCTTCGCCGCCATCGTGCTCATCGCTTTCGTGCCGCGCGCCAAGAAGGCCCCCGAGGTCGGCCCGCTGGCGGACGAACTGGCGGTGCTGAAGCGCCCGCAGGTCTTGCTCGGGCTCCTGATGACGGTTCTAGGCTTCGGCGGCGTCTTCGCGGTCTTCACATACATCCAGCCGATCCTCACCCAGATCACCGGCTTTCCGCTCGCCGCAGTCTCTCCAATCTTGCTGGTGTTCGGCGGCGGCCTGGTGGCCGGCAACGTACTGGGCGGCAAGTTCGCCGACCGCGCCCTGACACCCGCCCTGTTCGGAACCCTGGCGGCCTTGACCGTGGTCATGGTGGCCATGACCTTCTTCCTGGAGAGCAAGGTCGCGGCGGTAATCTTCACAGGCTTGCTGGGCGCCGCGGCGTTCGCCACCGTGGCCCCATTGCAGCTTCGGGTGATGGAGGCGGCCGGCGGCGCGGGCCAGACCCTGGCCTCCAGCCTCAACATCGCGGCCTTCAACCTCGGCAACGCCCTGGGCGCGTGGCTGGGCGGGACGGTCATCGATCACGGCCCGGGCCTACACGCCGTCACCTGGATCGGCGCCATCATGCCCGCCGCCGCAATAGCCGCGGCGCTCTACAGCCAACGCCTGGCGACTAAGCCCGCCTTGGCCTGCTGATACGAAAACGGCTCCCTCGTTCGAGGGAGCCGTTTTCAGTTTCGATTGCGCGCCTTCCTGTCCGGGAAGGCTTTCGCGGTTGCTACTCCGCCGCGGCGGTCGCCTTGGGCGCGCGGCGCACTTCCACCACCCGCACCCGCGTGCCGTCCAGCCCCAGGGCCAGTTCACCACGCTTCAGCCTCAGGGCGTCCTCTCCGAACGCCTCGCGGCGCCAGCCGGTGAGCGCGGGGCTCTTGGCGTTGTCGTCATTGGCGATCTGCTCGAGATCCGACATCGTGGCGATCAGCTTAGAAGCCACGCCCGCATCTTCGGACCGCGCCTTCAGCAGCACCTTCAGCAGTTCGACGACCGCGCCCGCCGCCGGCGACGCGTGATGCTTGGCGCGCTCAACGACCGGAGCATAGGCCTCCGGATCCTTCAGGGCCTCGCGCACGGCGGCCAGCAGGTCAGGCCCGAACCGCGAGCCCGAGAAGCCCTTGGGCACCGAGCGCAGACGGTCCAACGCGTCCGCGTCGGTCGGGGCCTGCGTCGCGACCTCGTCGATCGCATCGTCCTTCAGGATACGGCCACGCGGTTGGTCGCGGATCTGAGCGGTGCGTTCGCGCCAGGCTGCGACAGCCTTGAAAACCGCAAGGTACTTGGCCGTGTGGCGGCGTGGCTTGAGTCGCTTCCAGGCGTTTTCCGGCGTCACATCATAGAGCGCTGGATCAGCCAGGCTGCGCATCTCATCGACCACCCAGGCCAACCGTCCCTCGGTCTCCAGCCGCGAACGCAGCATCGGATAGAGTTTGGCCAGGTGCGTCACATCGCCCAGGGCGTAGACGAGCTGCGCCTCGGTCAGCGGTCGCCTGGCCCAGTCGGTGAACCGCGAGGACTTGTCGATCTCGATCTTCAGCATCTGGCGGACCAGCGCGTCATAGGCGATCTGTTCGCCGAACCCGGCCGCCATGCCCGCCACCTGGGTGTCGAACAGCGGAACCGGCATCGCCTTCAGATTATTGAAGATTTCGACGTCCTGGCGGGCGGCATGGAACACCTTCTCGATGCTCGGATCCCGCAGGATTTCAAGGAAAGGCTCAAGGTCCAGCCCGTCGGCGAGGGGGTCGATGACCGCCTCGGCGTTGGGGGCTGCGGCCTGGATCAGGCAGAGCTTGGGCCAGTAGGTGGTCTCGCGCATGAACTCGGTGTCTACGGCGACGAAGGCTTGGCCTTTGATCTTGTCGCAGAACGCCTGGAGTTCGGCGGTGGTTGTAATCGGCGTCATCAAGTAGCTATACGCTCGCGCAACCCCGAGTCTGCAAGCGCCGGATGCGCGCTGGCGTTAATTTCTGCCTCCCCTGAGCCCAAAAGGCGTCACATGACCGATCGACCCAATGGCCTCACCTACGCCCAGGCGGGCGTCGACATCGACGCCGGGAACGACCTGATCGAGCGTATCAAGCCCCTGGCCAAGGCCACTCGCCGTCCCGGAGCGGACGCCGCCTTGGGCGGTTTCGGCGCCTTGTTCGATCTGAAAGCGGCCGGCTACGCCGATCCGCTGCTGGTCTCCACGACCGACGGCGTCGGCACCAAGCTCAAGATCGCCATCGACACCGACCAGCATGACACGGTCGGCATCGACCTGGTCGCCATGTGCGTCAACGACCTCCTGGCCCAGGGCGCCGAACCGCTGCTGTTCCTGGACTATTTCGCCACCGGCAAGCTGAACGTCGAGGAAGCCACCCGTGTGGTCGCCGGCATCGCCGAGGGCTGCAAGCAGGCCGGCGCGGCCTTGGTCGGCGGCGAGACCGCTGAGATGCCCGGCATGTACGCCGAAGGTGACTACGACCTGGCCGGCTTCTCGGTCGGCGCGGTCGAGCGCGGCGCGGTGCTGCCGACCCTCGACACCCAGAAGCCCGGCGACCTGCTGATCGGTCTTGGCTCCTCGGGCCCGCACTCGAACGGCTACTCGCTGGTTCGCCGTGTGGTCGAGCGTTCGGGCCTGGCCTGGGACGCTCCCGCGCCGTTCGCCGAAGGCAAGACCCTGGCCCAAGCCCTGATGGCCCCGACCCGGATCTACATCAAAAGCGTCTTGCCCCAGATCAAGGCTGGCCGGATCAAGGGCGCGGCTCACATCACCGGCGGCGGCCTCATTGAGAACCCGCCCCGCGCCATCGCCGAGGGCCTGGAAGCCAAGTTCGATTGGGAAGCCTGGGCCCTGCCCCCGGTCTTCCAATGGCTGGCCGAGGTCGGCGGCATCTCCGAGCACGAACTGCGCCGCACCTTCAACTGCGGGGTCGGCATGATGCTGATCGTCAGCCCCGAGAACCTGCCCGACGTCCTCGACGGCCTGCTCCACGCCGGCGAAGACGCCTTCGTCTGTGGCGAACTGGTCGAGGCTTAGGGGCCCTAACTTCCTCTCCCTCGGGAGAGGTCAGGTGAGGGGGGCGACGCGCAGCGGCGCATCGGCCCCCTTACTTGCCCTTAAACACCGCCGACCGCTTCTGGTTGAACGCCGCCACGCCCTCGCGGCGATCAGCCGTGCGGAACAGACGATTGTACTCCGACAACTCCAGTTCCATCGCCTGGTCGAGCGGCAGGGCGGCCCCGCCGCGCACCACGGCCTTCAGCGCCTTCACCGACAACGGCGCCTTGCTGGCGATCACCTGGGCGCGCTCCAACACCTGAGCCATCAGCTCGGCGGCTGGAACCACGCGGTTCACCAGGCCAAACTCCAACGCCTGAGCCGCATCGACCGGCAGGCTCGACATCAGCAACTCGGCAGCGCGGCGCTCTCCAACGGCCCGCGTCACGAACTGGGTCCCGCCAAGCCCTGGAATAATTCCCAGCCCAACCTCGGGCAGCCCCATCTTGGCGGTGTCGGCGACCCAGGCGAAGTCGCAGGCCAGGGCCATCTCGGCGCCGCCGCCCATGGCCGCGCCGTTCACCGCCGCGATGATCGGGAACGAACAGGCCAGCTGGGCGCGGATCATCGCCTCGAACATCACGTGCTGGTCCGACCAGGCCTGATCGCTCATGCCGTCGCGTTCCTTCAAGTCCGCCCCGGCGCAGAAGAACCGGCCCGCGCCGGTCAGCACCGCCACCCGGATCGTCGGATCGGCCGCCAGCTCGGTCCATAGCGCCAGCAGTTCCTCGCCCATGGCCGTGTTCAGCGCATTGGCGGCCTCCGGGCGCGACAAGGTCACCACCCGTACACCCGGCGACGGCTCGCTCAGTTCGATCGTGCTGGTCATCGTCCCTCCGGTCCGGCGACCACGCCGGTGTCATGCAATCGCGCGATTTCGCCCGAGGAGAGCCCTAGCACCTCCGCCAAAACCTCGTCGGTGTGCTGTCCCAGCTTCGAAGCCGCCCGCGCCGGCGCCCGAAGATCCTGTGGGATCGTCCCGGCGAAGCCGGCAGCGGGATAGGTCCGTCCGCTGGGGTGGACCACGTCGCTGAACACCGGATTGCCCTTGATGAGCCGGGGGTCTTCCGCCGCCTTGCTCATCGGCTGATACGGCCCCCAGCACACGCCGGTCGTCTCGAAGGCGGGCTTCAACTCTTCCAGGGTCTTGCGGGCGAACGCGGCCTCGAAGATCGGGAACAGCCGCCCGCGATGATCGAACCGCAGCCCCTCGTCGCTCGCGAAGCTCAAGCCCAGCTCGGCCTCCAGCGCCGCCACCGGCGCTTCGATCTCCAGCACCGCCAGCAGGCCCTTCCACTGACGCGGCGTGATCGCCACCAGCATGATTTGCTGGCCGCCCTTGAGCATGAAATCGCGCCCGAAAGCGCCATAGAGGTCGTTGCCCATCCGCGGCCTGTCCGGTCCCGCCAGGCTCTCGGCCAGATAGCCGAGATTGGCCATGGTCGATCCGGCGATGTCCGACAGCGGAATACGGATCTCACGCCCTTTCCCGTCCCGGCTCCGCGCATGCAGCGCCGCGACCAGGGCGAAGGCCGCATAGGCGCCGGTCAGCAGGTCCCAGGTCGGCACCACGTTGTTCACGGGGCGCAGGTCATCCGGATGCCCATTCATCATCGGCACGCCGATGGCGCTGTTGACGGTGTAGTCCACCGCGGGCCCGCCATCGGCCCAGCCCATGACCCGCGCGCAGATCAGGTCAGGCCGCAGCGCGCCGAGCTTTTCGTAGGAAAGAAACCCCTCGACCGGAAAGTTGGTGACGAACACCCCGCCCTCTTCGCCCGGCGCCGCCGCCAGCCGGGCCGCCAGTTCGCGACCCTCGGGCCGGCCAAGGTCTAGCGCGACCGACTTCTTGGACTTGTTCAACCCCTCCCAATAGAGGCTGTCGCCCCCGGGCGTCAGCGGCCATCGCCCGAAATCTGGCCCGCCGCCGATATTGTCGAACCGGATCACCTCGGCCCCAAGCTGGGCGAGATACAGCCCGCAGGTCGGCCCCGCCACGAAGGCCGAACCCTCGACCACGCGCAGCCCCTTCAGAAGGTCGTACATTCAAAACTCCAGCAGGGCGCTCTCGCCTCAGAAACTCTTCGGCATCCCCAGCACGTGGGTCGCCACGTGGCTGAGGATCAGGTTCGTGGAGATCGGGGCCACTTGATAGAGCCGCGTCTCGCGGAACTTTCGCTCGATGTCATAGTCCTCTGCGAAGCCGAACCCGCCGTGAGTCTGCACCGCCATGTCCGCGGCGAACCACGAGGCCTCCGAGGCGACCATCTTGGCCATATTGGCCTCGGTCCCGCACGGCTCGCCGGCGTCGAACATCGTCGCGGCCTTGTCGACCATCAGTCCGGCGGCGGTGAGCTGCACATAGGCCCGGGCGATCGGGAACTGGACGCCTTGGTTCTGGCCTATCGGCCGGCCGAACACCTCTCGCTCCTTGGCGTAGGCGCTGGCCCGGTCGATGAAGAACTTGCCGTCGCCGATGCACTCCGATGCGATCAGGATGCGCTCGGCGTTCATGCCGTCGAGGATGTAGCGGAAGCCCTTGCCCTCCTGCCCCACCAGATTGGCGACCGGCACTTTCAGTTCGTCGAAGAACAGTTCCGTCGTGGCGTGGTTCAGCATGGTCCGCACCGGGCGGATGGTCAGGCCGTTTCCCACCGCCTCGCGCAGATCGACGATCAGCACGCTCATGCCGTCCGACGGTTTGGCCGCGTCCTCGCGGGCCGTGGTCCGACAAAGCAGCACCATCAAGTCGGAGTGCTCGGCGCGGCTGATCCACAGTTTCTGGCCGCTGACCACATAGTGGTCGCCCTCACGCCGGGCGAAAGTTGAGATCCGAGTGGTGTCGGTCCCAGCCGTTGGCTCGGTGACGCCGAACGCCTGCAGGCGCAGTTCTCCGGTGGCGATCTTCGGCAGATAGGCCTCTTTCTGCGCATCGCTGCCGTGCCGCAGGATCGTGCCCATGGTGTACATCTGGGCGTGACACGCCCCGCCGTTGCAGCCCGAGCGATGGATCTCCTCCAGCACCGCCGTCGCGGCGGCCAGGCCCAGCCCCGAGCCGCCATAGGCCTCCGGAATCAGCACGGACAGGAACCCGGCCTGCGTCAGGGCCTGGACGAACTGCGTCGGATAGGTCCGGTCGCGGTCGAGCGCGCGCCAATATTCGCCGGGGAACTGGGCGCAGAGCTTGCGCACCGCATCGCGGATCTCCGGAAAGCTCTCGCTGACGTCCAACACGATCCTCCACCACGGCCGCGCGCCGCGCCCTCAGCTAGCGCATATGCCCCCGGCGGTGAAACCCATGCCGTAGCGTTAGGCGGCCAGGTCCAACCGTCGGGCGATCTCGGCCCAGGCCGCCCCTCCCAACTCACGATCAGCTTGCGGCGTCCCGCCCCAGGCCCGGGCCGCCGGCTCCGGCGGTTGGAGCTCGCCAGGAAACACCGGGCTATGGCCGGCGTGGGGATGCTCGATAATAGTCGCCCGCCTGCCATGCTGCTCCAACCGCGCTGCTATGGCGCGCGCGGCGGTCTCCGAGGGCCAGAGCAGGTCGCCCGCCCCAGCGACCAGGATGATTTCGGCCCGCGCCGCTTCCACCGGGATGCTGGCGGCGGGGACATCCTCGGCGAAGGTCCTCAGGCTCTTTTCACAAGTCGGTCGGTAGATCTGCCGTTCGCCAGCCGCCGGCCAGACTCTTGGATCGTAGACGATGAACGGGAGAGCCCGACCCTGCCATGTGAAGGCCGAACGCGGCGGCCACCGCACGCCGTCGAGCCCAGGTCCAAAATCCGGCCAAACCACATGGGTCGGGCTGATGGCGATCGCGATATCGACGCGCGGATCGCGCACGGCGGTCAGCAGCGCGGCCTCGGCGCCTCTCGAGGTCCCCAGGATCGCGATCCTGGTGCAGCCCTCGGCCTGCAAGCGATCGATCCCCTTGATGAAGACCTCCAGCGGAATGAGGTTGATGCCCGGCGCTTGCCTCTCTCCGCCCCACCAGCGCTGGGCCAGGGCCACCGCGCCGCACTCGGCGAACCTACGCGCTCTGTCCACATCGACCCGGCCGCTGGACCCGGTCAGCACCAAGACGCCCAAGCCGGACGCCTGAGCGGGGTAAGCCAGCGCGCCCTGGACCTCTCCGGTCAAGGTGACAATCTCAATCACGACTTGGGTCCCCACAGCTTTGCTCGGGTGAGGATGCGACGCGCAGGGCCGGGCGCTCAAACGATGTCTCGGCCGGCCGTTCGTGAACTAGGCGCACAACGGCCCGCGCGACCCCGCGTGCTGCAACAACGCCGGGAGATACAATTTCTTACCGATTATCAACCTTACTGGGACGGAACTTCAGCGCGCCTGAATTGTTCGACCCGCATGGATCGCAAGAACGTGAAACGTAACGAGCGTCTGCATAAGGAAGCCGAGGGCCTATGGGCGGCCTTGTCGCAGGAGCCGCCGCCGCAGGGCCTGCACGGCGCCGGCTTGCTCGACGCCGCCCTGCACCTGAATAGCGCCGGACCCTACGACCGCCTGTACTCGCCGCACCTGCGCCCGAGCCAGATCACGCGTCCGCGCTAGATCCTGATTTCGAAATAGGCCGTGTCGCTACCGCTCGTATAGCCGAGCAGGCGGATCCGGCAGCCGCGGCCATCGTCGAGAACGAGCGCCGCCTCGCCTGCTCGGAACAGCGCCTCGGCGACGTCCGGCTCGGTACGCAGCAAACCCCGCAGGGGGACATGGGCCGAGGCCAGAGTCCTCATCTGCCCGGTGATCTCGTAGGCGACCTGCAACTCGTGGCCGGCGAACTTCAGGTCGCCTGCGCCGGCTGTGACGATGGGGGGTGCCTTACGAATGATGCCGCTCCTTGAAAACAAGCAGGCCCCGCCCGGCTCTTTGCCGAACGGGGCCTGACTGATGCGGCTGGTCTCTGGAGGGACCAAATGGGCTCATGCCGCGCTAGATCAACGCGGCACGAGCTCCACCGTTCCCGACGCTCTTAGCCGACGATTTGGTCGTCGGTGAAGAACTGAGCGATTTCCAGCTTGGCGTTGTCTTGGCTATCCGAACCGTGGACCGAGTTTTCGCCGACGTTCAGGGCGAACAGCTTACGGATCGTGCCTTCGGCGGCTTGTTCCGGGTTCGTGGCGCCCATGACTTCACGGTACTTGGCGACGGCGTTTTCGCCTTCCAAGACCTGCACGACGACCGGCGCCGAGGTCATGGTTTCGACCAGTTCGCCGTAGAACGGGCGCTCGGCGTGGACTTCGTAGAACTTCTTGGCCTGGGCTTCCGTCATTTGGATGCGGCGCTGAGCGACGATGCGCAGGCCCGCGTCTTCGATCACCGCGTTGACCTTGCCGGTGAGGTTCCGCTTCGTGGCGTCCGGCTTGATGATCGAGAAGGTGCGTTCGGTCATTGTCTCTGACTTGTCTTTGTATTGTTGGGGAGGCGCGGAGCCCCGCGCGGGTGGCGGGCTTATAACCGCACCATGTGACATCGCCAAGCAGGGCGGTCGCCGGCGCCTCCGGGGACAATGGACGCATTCCCACAAGAGCCTCCCTCTGATAAGCCCCCGCGCTCGCCATGCTGCAAATCAATGATCTGACCTTCGACGCTTGGGGCCGCCGGTTTTTTGACCACGCGACCGTGAGCATTCCTGTGGGAGCCCACGTGGGCCTCGTCGGCCGCAATGGGGTGGGTAAATCCACGCTGTTCAAGCTGATCCTCGACCAACTCCACGCCGGCGACGGCGAGATTGGCTATCCGAAGACCGCGCGTATCGCCTCGGTGGACCAGGAACACCCGGCGACCCCGGTGTCCCTGCTCGACACCGTGCTGGCCGCCGACGAAGAGCGCGAGCGCCTGACCAACGAGCTCGAGACCGCCGAGCCTGAGCACATGGGCGAGATCTACGCGCGGCTCTATGAGATCGGCGCCGACCGCGCGCCGTCGCGCGCCTCGGAAATTCTCTCCGGTCTTGGCTTCTCCAACGCCGATCTGTCCCGTCCGATGGCCGAGTTCTCCGGCGGCTGGCGGATGCGCGTGGCCCTGGCCGCGGCGCTGTTCGCCGAGCCTGACCTGCTGCTGCTCGACGAACCGACCAACTATCTCGACCTTGAAGGCGCGCTCTGGCTGGAAAGCCGGCTGAAGAAGTACCCCCACACTGCGGTCATCATCAGCCACGACCGCGAGATCCTGAACAATAGCTGCGACCACATCCTGCATCTCGCGGACGGCAAGCTGACCATCTACACGGGCGGCTACGACAGCTTCGAGCGCCAGCGCGAAGAAAAGGCCCGCCTGCAGGAGGCCAACAAGGCCAAGGTCGACGCCCAGCGCGCCCACCTCCAGGCCTTTGTCGATCGCTTCCGCGCCAAGGCGTCCAAGGCAACCCAGGCCCAGTCGCGCCTGAAGATGCTGCAGAAGCTGCCGCCGGTCTCCTCTGTGGTCGCCGAACACGTCGCGCCCTTCATCCTGCCCTCGCCCGAACGCCCCCTGGCCCCGCCGCTGCTGCGCCTGGAAGGCGTGTCGGCCGGCTATGACGAGACGCCGATCCTCAAGCATCTGAACCTGCGCCTCGACCTTGACGACCGCATCGGTCTGCTCGGCGTCAACGGGGCCGGCAAATCGACCTTCGCCAAGCTGGTCGCCGGCGCGCTCAAGCCGCAATCGGGCGAGTTCACCCGCTCGGCCCGGCTCAAGGTCGGCTGGTTCCATCAGCACCAGATCGAAGCCCTGAACCCCAAGGACACGCCGCTCGACATCATCCGCACGGTGATGCCGGAAGCCTCCGAGGCTAGCCGCCGCGCGCGCCTGGCCCAGTACGGCCTGGGCCACCAGAAGGTCGAGACCACGGTCGACAGCCTATCGGGCGGCGAGCGCGCCCGCCTGCTGCTCAACCTCGTGGCGCTTGAGGCTCCGCACCTGCTGATCCTCGACGAACCGACGAACCACCTCGACATCGACTCGCGCCGCGCCCTGCTGGACGCGTTGAACGAGTACGAGGGCGCCGTCATCCTGATCACCCACGACCGCTCGCTGATGGAACTGGTCGCCGACCGCCTGTGGCTGGCCAGTGACGGGAGCATCGCGCC
>NZ_JAURWM010000165.1 GCF_030654915.1 Phenylobacterium sp.
TCGGGGCCGATCTCAGCGAGCGCCAACACGAACAGGCCCAAAGCGGCCTCTACACCCAGTTCGCGGTGCAGCGCGGCCTGCCGATCCGGATGCTCGTGCGTCACTTCGAACAGTCCGACGAGATGTGGGGCGTTTCTCCGCGCCTGCGCCAGATGGTGCGCTGGCGGCGGATCAACCTCGTGGCAGACCTATCGACCGCCGGCCGGTTCGACGTGATCTTCTGCCGCTATGTGCTGTCGGCCCTGATCGAGCCGATGAAGACCCGTCTGCTGGAAAACTTGGCCCGGGCGCTCAGTCCCGAAGGCTATCTGTTCCTGGGTCGCAATGAGAGCGCCGCCAGCCTGGGTGAGGCTTTCCACCCGGTGGACGGGCGGCCGGGCCTCTATGCGCGCAATCCCGATTTCCGGGTCGCGGCGTAGCCTCCGAACGTAAAAGCCCCGCCGAAGCGGGGCTTTTCGCCGAGTGCGGAAGCTAGTGCTTGGCGTCTTCGGCGGTGTTGGTCACGGCGGTCCCCGCAGCCTTCACATCCTTACCTGCGCCAGAGACGGTGTTGCAGGCGGTGATCGACAGGCTTGCGGCCAGGACGGCCAGGATGACGAGCTTGCGCATGAGCGTATTCTCTCTTTTAGAGCTATGGTGAAACTTGCCGCACAGTAACGGCTACGCTGCCGCCTGGTTCCCCATGGCCGCCGCGCGCTTGATCGCCAGTTCTGCGGTCGGAGTCGGGAACACCAGCCGCGCGGTGATACCGCCCTTTTCGTTTCGCACCAGTTCGGCCCGGCCCCGCAACTGACGCCCGAAGGCGGTCATCAGGGTGCGGCCGACGCCTGAGGTGCTCAGGGCGTCTTCGGGGGCGTTTCCATCGTCGCTGATCTCCAGCGCCGCCTCGTCGCCATGCACCTTGAAGTTCACGCTCAGGGTCCCGCCCTTTCCGGCGAAGGCGTGCTTCTGGGCGTTGGTGACCGCCTCGACCGCGAACAGGGCCAGCGGCGCCAGCCGGTCGGGGTCGATCACCAGGTCGTCGACATGGATCTCGGTGCGGACGTGAGCGCCCTGGACCGCCTCGGCGGAGATCAACTGGGCGGTCAGCTCTTCCAGGAAGGCGCGCAGATCGACGCGTTTCAGGTCCGGCCCCTGGTAGAGGGCGCGATAGATAAGGGCCAGCGCGGTGATCCGCTGGCGGGTGTCCGACATCGCCGCCCGCGCGGCCGGATCGGTCAGCGCGCGCTGTTGCATGCTGAGCAGGGAGGAGATGACCTGGAGGTTGTTCTTCACCCGGTGGTGGATCTCACGCATCAGGTCGTCCTTCTGCGCCAGCGAATCGCGCAGGGAGGCGTCGCGGCCGACAATGGCGTCTGCCATGTCTTCCAGCGTCTCGGCCAGGTCGCGGATCTCCGGCGGGGCCCGTTCGGCGTGGACGGGGCGAACGCTCAGGCGGCCGCGGGCGTAGAGCGCCGCGATCCGCTGCAGGTAGGCGATCCAGCGGATCACCACGCGTTCGGTGACCACCGACACCGCCACGAGCGCCAAGATGAAGGTCAGGATCGGGAAGACGATGCTGGTGAGCGGATTGAGCGTCGCCCATGAGAACAGGCCGCCCGACCGTGCCGAGAGCACGACATAGAGTTGGTCGCCGACCAAGGGCGCGGCCGAGAACACCCGCTGCTTGCCGAGCAGGTCGCGATCGTACCAGACCAGCGAACCCTGCTTCTGGGCCTTCTCCCGCCAGTCGGCCGGCAAGTCGGGGAAGGCCTCCTTGTCGGTGGCGTTGATATAGCCGCCGGCGCCGTCGACCAGCGCCACCTCCGCGCCCTTGGGCAGCGAGCGGTCGGCGGTGCGCGGGGCCAGGCTCTCGAGCGAGATCACCGCCACCAGGGCGCCGTCAAAGCCGACCCGGGGGTCAGTGGCCGGCACCGCGGCCAGCAGGGCTGGAATGTTGGCGTAGGACGCGCCCGGATCGCGGGTGATCACTAGGCTGTCGCCAGCGGCCAGGCTCTGGAACCAGGGGCGGGTGGCGCGGATCGGGTCGGCGGGCACGTTGCCGGCGGCGCAGGCCACGCGGCCGCGACGATCGAAGCGGATCAGGTTGGAATAGCCGGGAATCCGCGCGGTCACCTCGGCCAGCCGCTGGGCGCAGTTAAAGCCGACCGAGCCGGGCGCCAGGGTTTCGAGCAGAATGTCGGCGGCTTCCATCCGCGCGCGGGCGGTGGCGGCGCTGCGTTCGGACGCCGCGGCGAGTTCTTCGCGAAGCTGGGTGCTTTCGCGTCGGAAGGCGATCCCCGATTGGAGAACCCCGAGCACCAGGACAGGCAATAGGGCGGCGGCCAGCGCCGCCGTCAGCCGGACCCGGATGGTGGATAGGGAACCCCAAGGCGAAACATCCATTCCCTCGGCCTAACGCACCGTGCTCAGCCGCTCCGCGTCGGCCAGGATCGAGCTCATGGCGTCTCCCGCCGCGCTCCCGTCCCGCACGTATGAGCCGTCTTCAAGAATAGCGTGGAGCGCTCGACGCGCGCGGCTCACCCGGCTTTTCACCGTGCCGACCGCGCAGCCGCAAATATCGGCGGCCTCTTCGTAGGCGAAGCCGCCGGCTCCCACGAGGATCAGGGCCTCGCGCTGTTCGGGCGGCAATTGCGCCAGGCTCAGGCGCAGTTCGTCCAGCGCCACCGGGGCTTCGGGGTCATCGACCGCCACCAGGGTGCGTTCGGCCGCATCCTGGTCGAGCTGGGTCTGGCGCCAGGACCGGCGCTTTTCCGAATAGAATTGGTTGCGCAGGATCATGAAGGTCCAGGCCTTCATGTTGGTGCCCATCTGGAAACTGGCCCGGGCGTCCCAGGCCTTCATCATCGCATCCTGGGCCAGGTCGTCAGCGCCCGCCGGCTCGCCGGCCAGGGTCCTGGCGAAGGCGCGCAGATGCGGGATGAGCTTGACGAGTTCGCGCTTGAACGCCTCGTCAGTCGCCGGATCAGTAGGTGGCCGGGCCTTGCTGTCGCCGGCCATCAGCCATTCTCCGCGGTCTTCTTGTCGGCTTGACGAAGGATGGCCAGGAACTCGTCCGGGACCGGTTCACTGACGACTTCGTCGAACATTTGACGCAGGCGCACGCCGATCGCCTGCTGACGCAGCCGGGCCTCGTCCAACGCCGCCGGCGCATGGCGCCGATCTTCAGTGGCTCGCTGTTCTATCATGGCATCGGCGCCCGGCTTTCGCGGAGCCCGCCCCCTCGGTTCGTTATCGTCGCCCGTCAACGCCTCACCCCACCCAGGGTTCCATGCCGCCGCATATAGCATGGGGAAAACCATATTCTGAGGGAACCGGTTCCCAAAGGCGACGTTTGGAGCACATGATGTAGCCC
This sequence comes from Phenylobacterium sp., assembly GCF_030654915.1. Taxonomy (GTDB): domain Bacteria; phylum Pseudomonadota; class Alphaproteobacteria; order Caulobacterales; family Caulobacteraceae; genus Phenylobacterium. The sequence continues at coordinate 3,356 of NZ_JAURWM010000165.1, forward strand.
CATGGGGGATCGTTCCCCTGTGGGCGTAAAATTTTCATCTCCTAGGGAGGAGTTTTACCTTGAGTCTTCTTGCCCGACTGGCGCCGCATCTACCCTATGTGCGCCGCTATGCGCGCGCGCTCACGGGCGATCAGACCACTGGCGACCACTATGTCCGGGTCGCGCTGGAAGCTGTCGCCGCCGGTGATCGGGTCCTGGAGGAGAGCCTCACCCCCCGGGTCGCCCTCTACCATGTCTTTCACGCCATCTGGCTGTCGACCGGGGCCCAGCTTGAAGCGCCGAGCGACGACGGCTCGGGCGTCGAGGACGCCAGCCGCCGACTGATGCGTATCGCGCCGCGCTCGCGCCAAGCCTTTCTGTTGACCGCGCTCGAAGGCTTCACCCCTTCAGAGGCTGCCCAGATCCTCGCCGTGGACTTCTCCGAGGTCGAGCGGCTGATCGCCGAGGCCCAATCGGAGATTGACGCTGAATTGGCCACCGATGTCCTGATCATCGAGGATGAGCCCGTCATCGCCGCCGACATCGAGGCCTTGGTCACTGAACTCGGCCATACGGTGGTGGATATCGCCGCCACTCGCACCGAAGCTGTCGACGCCGTGGCCCGCAAGACGCCGGGTCTGGTGCTCGCCGACATCCAACTCGCGGACGGCTCGTCGGGCATCGACGCGGTGAAGGACATTCTGGCGCGCTTCGATGTGCCAGTGATCTTCATCACCGCCTTCCCCGAACGCCTGCTAACCGGCGAGCGGCCGGAACCGACCTTCCTGATCACCAAGCCCTTCCAACCGGAGACGGTGAAGGCGGCGATCGGCCAAGCGTTGTTCTTCCATCCGAGGAATACGCGCAAGGCGGCCTGACCGGAACGGCCGCCGGTCCCCTGCGTTCTTCGAAGCGCCGCGCCCACCACGGCGCGGCGTTTTCATATGTGGGAGAATTCGATGCTTGGTTGGGCTCTGCTGTTCGCCGTTCTTGCCTTGTTGGCTGGCTTCCTCGGCTTCGTGGGCCTTGCGGGCTTCGCCGCCACCGTGGCCAAGGTCTTGTTCGTGATCTTCCTGGTGCTGCTGGTGGTCAGCTTCGTGGTTCGGGCCGTGAAGGGGCAATCCGTCCTCTAGGGCGCATGACGACGCCAAAGGAAAACGGCCGCCCGATGGGCGGCCGTTTTTTCTTGCCGGGAAGGCGGAGTTATCGAGGCGCGGTGTTCGGCGATGGCGTGGTTTGCTGGGCCGCTGGATCACCCATGTTGAAGGCCGTGGCGTCGGCGGCTTCCCGGGCGTTATTCGGCGCGGTGGACGCCAAGTCGTCGGCTCTCCAGGACCAGGCGGCGAACAGGGCGAGCGCGGCCAGACCCGTCGACACCACCAACACCCAGACCATTTGGAGGCCAACCCGACCTTGCCGGGCTCTGGAGGCGCTAAGCGTGGGACGGGTGGAGTCGCGCGAAAGAATGGCCATGGAGGTCGTCTCCTGAATCTAGTTGGGGAGCAGGCTGAACGGGCCAGGTGGCGCCGGCCGCGCCGCATCGTTGCGGACCACCGACATCTGTCCCAGCAACGCGCCGGCCAGAGCTACGGCGAAGATCACCGCGAGCGCCGTCCAGCGTCGCCCGGCGGATCTGCCGCCCTGCGAGATCATCTGGTTATGCGGGTCGTCGTGGGCGCCGATCATGGCCCTTACACCTGACAAGACGGGCTAGTGACCCGCATCTGGCTAACGTGCCGGAGTCGCCGGTGTTCCCCAACTCGCCGAAACACATCTGCTTGGCAGGGCTTCGATTGGGGCGATGGATCGCCTATCTTGAGGGTATGACTCGATTGAAGACCACGCTTCTCATCGCCGCGGGCCTCGTCTCGGCCGGCGCACTGCCGGTCCAGGCTCAGGCGCCCTCCGCCTCCACCTCCGGCGTCAACGCCGCCCAGGGCGGATCGACCGCCTCGGACCTGGTCGGCCGCACCGTTCTAGGGCGCGGCGGGGTCGTGCTGGGTGAGGTGGAGCGGGTCACCCTGCGTCGGGACGGCTCCCCGGCCCAGGTGCTGGTGCGCCCGAAGGGGCCGCGGGCCGGAGGTCCGCGCAGCCTTGCCTATTCATCCGTGCGGGTGGACGGCGAGGCCCTCACCACGCCGCTGACCCTGGCCGAATTCAACGCCATGCCCGTCATCGAATAGGTACGAAACGAGGCGCGAAAAAATTTCGCGTGCAGCGGGAACGATCGGCATGGGGGCGGGTTTATGGATTGCGGAGGCGGCGACGCCCCCCCCGACTTGAGGCCGGCCTCCAGGCCGGTCTGCTGCCTCCGCACCCCTTTTCTCGATGATGCAGACTTGAACAGGCGGACCCACTGGGCCCGCCTCTCTTTTTGCCGATGCGGCGGCCTTACGGGTTGCTAAGCTCGATAGTGATGTCGGCGCGGCGACGCAGCAGGCGCGCGTCGCCCTCGGCGTTGACGGCGCCGGTTTGACCCGCGGCCGCCAGATCGAATTCCGCCGCCGGCAGACCAGTGGCGTTCAGGGCCCGGGTGACCGACGCCGCGCGCTTCTTCGATACTTCAAGACTGGCCGCTGGCGCGCCCACGGCGTCTGCTAGGCCCAGGACGAGCACGCGGTTGACCTTGCATGGCTTGGCCTGGAGGGCGGCCTGGTTCAGCACGGCCTGGCCTTCGGTGGTCACTTCGGAGCTGTCCGGCTCGAAATAGATCTGCACCGTCAGGTTTTCGCAGGCCGCCGGCACTTTCACGATTTGATCACGCGTGGTGGGCGTCGCGCAGCCGGCGACAGCTAGGCCGGCGCCAATCACGACCGCGATGATCGATGAAGTCCTCATTCCTAGCCCCATAGTCTTCAAGCCCCATGCGTAACGGAAAGGGCGGTCAGCATAACTGACCGCCCCAGCTAAGCTAGTCTAGACGCCGCCGTCAGCGCGGACTGCCGTTTTCCCAGAAGTAGCGGCCCGACTGGGAGTCGTAGTAATAATACCGGCCGGCGTTCTCATCGTAATATTGGCGATGATTGGCGCTCGGCTGAGCGCCACAGCCGCCATCCTGGCGGCAGCCGCGCAACGCGCCGGCCCCGCCGCCCAGCGCCGCCCCGATGGCCGCTCCGGTTCCCGCGTCACCGCTGCCAACATTGTTGCCGATCACGGCGCCGGCCAGCGCGCCGAGCGCCGCCCCCGCGCCAGCGTTGCGTTCCACATTACCTGTGGTGGTGCAGGCCGCGGCCAGAAGGCCTGCGGCGGCGATAGCAATCAGTGGCTTAAGCGAAAGGGCCTTGAGCATATGGGCTCTCCTTGAACATATCCCGCCGGAGCCAACGCTCAGCTTGAATGCAGGTTCCGGTCGGAACCGGCATCAGGCGTCACCGTTAGGCTCGGGAAGTAAACGGAGTAGCCACCATGCCCCAGCGTCGCCTTCCAGGCCTTGGCCTGCGCGATAAACTCGGGGCCGAGAGCGTCGTCGGCTCGGCCCGACGAACTGCGGGCTGAGCGATCATGGATGCGAAGCCCAAGATTTCCCGCGTCGAGGTGGTGGTGAACATCGCCTCCGGCAGCGTATCGGCCGGCGCGCCGGACGAGATGAGAGCCCTGCTGTCCGAACTGGGGCTGAAGGCGAATGTCTGCGCCCCCGAAGGCGGTGAGCTGACCCGCTGCCTGCGGGACGCGGTCGACGCCGATCCCGATCTGCTGGTGATCCTGGCCGGCGACGGCACGGCGCGCGCCGCGGCGGAGATGGCCGGTCCGGATGGACCGGTGATCGCCCCCTTGCCAGGCGGTACGATGAACATGCTGCCCCATGCGGTCTATGGCGTGACGCCCTGGCAGGACGCCTTGCGCGGAGCGCTCGAGACCGGGCGCGAGCGGTCGATCGGCGGTGGCCGGATCGATGGCCGAGACTTCCTGGTGGCGGCGATCCTGGGCTCGCCGGCGCTGTGGGCGCCGGCCCGCGAAGCGATGCGCGAGCGGCGCCTGACCGTGGCCTGGCGACGCTCGCAGCGCGCCTGGGCCCGCGCCTTCTCCGGGCGGCTGCGCTATGCGCTGGACGGCGGGCCTAGGGGTAAGGCCGAGGCGCTGGCCTTCCTCTGCCCGTTGGCGTCCAAGGCGATGTCCGATCATGATCAGGCGCTGGAAGCGGCGGTGATCGATCCCAAGAGCATCATGGACGCCGCCCGGATCGGGCTGAACGCCCTGATGTCGGATTGGCGGATAGACCCGTCGGTCGAGACCCATGCCTGCCAGACGGCCAGCGTTTGGGCGGCGGGGCGGATCCCGGCGGTGCTGGACGGCGAGCCTGCGCGGCTGTCTTCCACCGCCAAGGTCGAGTGGCGTCCGAAGGTCGCCCGCATCCTGGCCCCGCCGCCGGAGCCCGCGGCGTGATCAGGATCGCCCATCTATCGGATATCCATTTTGGCGGCGAGAACGTCGTCGCGGTCGCGGCGGCCGCCGAGCTGGTGGCTCAAGGCGGATTCGACCTCACCATCGTCTCGGGGGACCTGACCCAGTTCGGGGCGCGCAGCGAGTTCGAGGCCGCGGCCGCGTGGCTGAAGACCCTTCCCGCACCGGTGTTGGTTTGCCCCGGCAATCACGATGCGCCCTACCTGGCCTGGTGGGAGCGGTTCTTCACGCCCTTCGCCCGGTTCAAGCGGTTGATCGGACCGGTCGAGGCCCAGACCCACGTGGCGCCGGCGTTCATGGTCCGGGGGCTGAACACCGCCCGGGGCGTGCAGCCTCGGGCCAACTGGTCCAAGGGGCAGATCTCACGCCGTCAGACCCGCGAGGCGACGGACTGGCTGTGCGGCGGGCCGCAAGACAAGCTGAAGATCCTCGTCTGCCATCACCCGCTGACCGAGATGATCGGCGGCCCGATGACCGGCCGGGTCTGGGGCGGGCCCGCCGCGGCCCAGGCCCTCGCCGAATGCCGTGTCGATCTGGTGCTGTCAGGCCATATCCATGTGCCGTTCGCCTGGCCCTATCCGTTCGGCGACGGAAAGACCTATGCGGTGGGAGCGGGCACCTTGTCCGTGCGTGAGCGCGGCGTGCCGGCCGGGTTCAACATCATCGAGGTCGACGAGGACGAGATCCGCGTGATCGCCCAGGCCTGGGAACGCTCGCACTATACGCCATATCGGACCTGGTCTCTGGACCGTAGACGCTAAAACGCCCGCCCCGGAGGGGGCGGGCGCTGCAGTCTCACGTCCTGGGCGGGCTGGCTATAAGGCGCCGCGCCCGCGAACCATGTGCATGACGAGGGAAACCACGAACAGCACAAGGAAGACGAAGAATAGAATCTTGGCGACACCCATCGCGGCGCCTGCGATGGAGGTGAACCCAAGTACGCCGGCGATCAGGGCGACCACCAGGAAAGTCAAAGCCCAACCAAGCATGTCGTTCCTCCGAATTTGTGTCCGGTATCTAGAACGTATCCAAGCCTCGGTTGTTCCTTACGTCTAGGCCGGAAGCGGATAACGCCAGGCTTCGCCCGTCCCGCGCGCCGCCGCATACTGGTCGGCCGCGAAGGCCCAATTGGCCAGCGCGTCGAACCAGGCCTTCAGGAAGGCTTCGCGGTCGTTCTTGTGGTCCAGATAGTAGGCGTGTTCCCAGAGGTCGCAGACGATCAGCGGCGTCAGGCCCTTGTTGGGGAGCAGGTCTTCGCCGTCGTGGGTGTCGATGATCTTGAGGGTGTCGCCCTCGGCGGCCAACCAGACCCAGCCCGAGCCAAAGTGCGCCACGCCGGCCTTCACGAACTCGTCCTTCAGCTTCTCAAGCCCGCCGAAGTCGCGATCGATGGCCTTGGCCAGGTCGCCGCTGGGCGCTTGCTTCGACGGGGTCATGCAGACCCAGAAGAAGGCGTGGTTCCAGGACTGGGCGGCGTTGTTGAACAGCTTGCGGGCGTCGGCCTTGCCCGCGGTCTCGCGCACGACGTCCTCGAGGCTTGCGGGCTTCTGGCCCTTTTCCTCGAGAATCTGGTTGGTGACGTCGACATAGCGCTTGTGGTGCTTATCGTGATGCAGATGCATCGTCGCCTTTGAGATCACTGGCTCGAGCGCGGCGTGGTCGTAGGCGAGGTCGGGCAATTCAAACATAGGACATTCCTGGGGGAGAGGAGTGAGGCCGGAGCCCGCAGTCCCATTGAAACCCCGAGCGTCCGGTTTGGTTCTTTATTTCTTGCCGATGCGACTGGCCAGCAAGGTGGTGATCACCGCGCTGGTGACGCGCGGGTTCCGCATCGCCACCGCCGCCGCCGCGCCGAGCGCACCGAGCGCGCCGAGCGCCACCCATGGCTTGTCCCGCGCGAGTTCGAACACCCGCATCGTCAAGTCGGGTTCCTGTGTCTGGCCCTCCGGATGGCGAAGGAACTTGCCAAGCAGCAGGGCCGAGAGGGCCACTGTCACGGTCAAGGCCGCGGCCGCGACGGACGCGGCCGCCCAGGCTGGGCCGATATGCTGCACCAACCCGGCGTAGAGCGCGAGCGCCAGGAACACCACGCAGACCGTAGCCGCCGCGGCGAGCGCGGCGACGGCGACGGCGTAGTAGATCGTCTTCTTCAGGATCAACGGTTACGGCCGCTGGCCAGCAAGATACCGACCAGCAAACCAACGCCCAGCGCGGCGCCGGCGGCGACGAGGGGCTTTTCCTTCACGCGTTCGACCACATAGCGTTGAGCGTCGTCGAGATGCTCACCGGCGTTGTCTGCATAGGTGCGCGACTGCGCGCGAATCTGGTCCAGGCCCTCGCTGACGACCTTTTCGAAGCGCTTAGCGGCGTCGTTGAAGCTGCGTTGCGCTTCGCCCGACAGTTTATGAGCGGACTCGGCGACCGAATGGGCGGCGGCCTTGGCTTCATCTTTGTAATCGGCGGCGTTGGTGGCCATTTCGGTCTCTCCAGTACTGCGGGCGGACTCAAGGGGTCCTTGAGGTGGCATGTGAGCATTGCCGGAACGCCAGAGACAATAGGCGGTTCCCAGGCATGCGGAAAGCCGTTTGGGATGCGTCAAACCAAAAGAAGGCATACAACTTGTGGTTCCTGTCGCTCTGACTCGATCCCGGCTTTATGGTCACCGCATGGCGCCGCCCGCCGCTGAACCGAACCTGGACCGTGAGCGCCTGAAGTTGGCGCTGCAATCCGCTCGCCTGGGTGAGTACGATTGGGACATGGTCGCCGATGTCCTGCACATCAGCGAGCGCATGGCGGAAATCACCGATCTGCCCGCCGGGGAGGTCGCCGCCGAAAAAGGCGATGTCCTCTATCGGGGGGTGCACCCGGAAGACCGCGACAAGACCCGCAAGTTGATGGAACGCTCGCTGCGCGCAGAGGGGCGTTTCGAGGTCGAGTATCGGCGCATCCGGGAGGGTGACGGCCGCGTCGTCTGGGTGAGATCGTCGGGCATACTGGTCAGCGACGAGAAGGGTCGGCCGCTTCGGGTTTGCGGCGTGACCCAGGACATCAGCGAGCGCCGGGCCGAGGAAGATCGCCGCCGCGCTCTGATGTTGGAATTGGATCATCGGGTGAAGAACGTCCTTGCGGCGGTGCAGGCCCTTGCCCAGCAGACCGCCAAGCGGACGACCTCGCTCGACAGTTTCCTGAAGACCTTCGCCGGCCGGCTGAAATCCATGGCCTCGGCCAATGAGCTGCTGACCGCGGCGCGTTGGCGTGGCGCGGGCGTGGCGCACTTGGCGGCGGCCGAGCTGGGCGGGATCGCACCCGGCCAGACCCGATGGGAGGGGCCCGAGCTCTTCCTGACGCCGCGCGCCGCCAATGCGCTGTCGCTCGCGCTGCATGAACTGGCGACCAATGCGGTCAAGTACGGCGCGCTGTCGGTCGAGAACGGCCGCGTGGACGTGCGCTGGGCGCGGATCGCCGACGGAGGGTTCGAACTCTTCTGGACCGAAAGCGGCGGGCCGCCGGTCTCCCTGCCGATCCATCGCGGGTTCGGCACGACGCTGCTGAACCAGGTGACCGGGCGGGAGCTGAACGGCGAGGCCGAGGTCGAGTATCGCCGCGCGGGGGTGAGCGTTCGGCTACGCGCCGGTCCCGCGGCCGTGGTCGAGAGTCCTGAGCTGATGCCCGAGACGCCCGTTCAGGAACCCATAGCCCCGACGCCGGTGATCAGCGGCTCGACCGATCTGCGCGGCGCGCGGGTGTTGATCGTCGAGGACGCGGTCCTGTTGGCGCTTGAGCTGGAAACGGGACTGGCCGAGGCCGGCGCCGAGATCGTCGGACCCGCCTACGAATTGGCCGAGGCCATGAGCCTGCTGGACGGTCCGATTGACGCCGCCGTGCTGGACGCCAATTTGAACGGCCTGTCGGTCACGCCGGTGGCCGAGGCCTTGGCCGCGCGCGGCGTGCCCTTTGTCTTCGCCACCGGCTACGGCGAGGCGGGCGGCGCGCCGCTCGGCTTCGACGCCCCGGTCATCCGCAAGCCCTACGACGTCACCCAGGTCGCCGCCGCTGTCGCCGCACTGCTGGCCAAGACCTAGCGGTTCAGGAAGGCGATCATCGCGGCGGTCGCCGCGCGGTCCTGGACCATGAACAGGTGACCGCCTTCGAAGAACCGCAGCTCCGCGCCGGGAATCTGGCCGGCCATGCGTTCCTGGGTTTCCGGCAGGGCGATGCCATCATAGCGGCCGCCGGCGATCAGGGTGGGGGCGGTGATCTGCGCCAGTCGCTCCCAGGTGTCGTGGTCGGCGCGCGCCTCCAGTTGGCGCATGGCGCCCTCGCGGCGGCCGGGCTCGCCGGCGAACGGGTCAGTCGAGCCCATGGCGATCAGCTTGGCGTAGGCGTCGGGATTGGCGCTGGCCCAGGCGTCGTCGCGCCGGGTGTCGGAGAACGGGGTCAGGTGCTTGGCCCTGGCCTCGCCCTCCAGATGGCCGATCTCGTGGAAGGGGAACGAGGCGCCCCCCGCCCCGCCGGGCGAGCTGCAGGCGAGCACCAGGCGACGAACCCGCCGCGGATGCCGCAACGCCAGCTCCTGGGCGACCATGCCGCCGAACGAAACCCCGACGACGTGGGCGCGGTCCCAGCCTTGGCTTTCCATCAGGGCCGCCGCATCGTCGGCGTAGTCGGCCATGGTGTAGGGCCGGTCCGGCTTGTCCGAACGCCCCAAGCCGCGCTGGTCGTAGGAGATCATGTCGAAGGCCTTGGCCAACGGCCCGTCGAACTGATTGGGCTTGTTGCGCAGGTCCCCGCCGGTGCCGGAAATAAACAGCAGCGGCTCGCCCGTCCCGGCGCGTTCGAAATAGAGCGAGAGGCCGTTGACGGTCGCGACGGGCATGGGGCGGATACCTCCTGATTTTTCGCATGGGGCGGCGCCCCGGGCTTCTGGGTCAACCAGATTGAGAGGCCGCCTCAGACGACGCCCTTCGCCCGTAGCTCGGCGATAGCCTCGGGGGCGAGGCCAGCGTCGGTCAGCACCTCGTCGGTGTGTTGCCCAAGGTCGGGGCCGGGCCAGCGGACGGCGCCGGGGGTCTCCGACATTTTCGGGAAGGCGTTCTGCATCTTGATCTTGCCGAACACCGGGTGGTCGGTCTCGATGATCGACTCGCGAGCCTTGAACTGTTCGTGCTCCAGCATGTCCGGCGCGCGGAAGATGCGGCCGGCCGGGATGCCCTTGGTTTCCAGCAACTCCAGCAAGGCGTCCAGAGACTGGGTCCGGGTCCAGGCGCTGATGATCTGGTCGAGCTCGGCCTGGTTGGCGCCGCGGGCGGCGTGGTCGACGAACTTGCGATCGCGCGCCAACTCGGGTCGGCCCATGGTTTCGCACAGCCGCGCATAGACGGTGTCGCCATTGCCGCCGATCAGGATCATCTCGTCGTTCGCGCACGGATAGACATTGGACGGCGCGATGCCGGGTAGGACCGAGCCTGAGCGCTCGCGGACATAGCCGGTCAGGTCGTACTCGGTGACCAGGTTCTCCATCACCGCCAGGACGCTCTCATAGAGGGCGGCGTCGACCACCTGGCCGCGGCCGGTACGCTCGCGGGCGTGCATGGCCATGGTGATCCCCATGACCGCGTGCATGGCGGTCAGGCTGTCGCCGATAGAGATGCCGGCGCGGGCCGGCGGGCGATCCGGCTCGCCGGTGACGTGACGCAGCCCCCCCATCGCCTCGCCGATCAGGCCATAGCCGGCGCGGCTGGCATAGGGGCCGGTCTGACCAAAACCAGAGACGCGGGCCATGATCAGGCGCGGGTTGCGGGCGGCCAGCGCCTCATAGCCCATGCCCCACTTTTCCATGGTGCCGGGTCGGAAGTTCTCGATCAGCACGTCGGCCCCGTCGATCAGGGTCTCGGCGATCGCCCGACCCTCGGGCGTGCGCAGGTTCAGGCCGACGGACTTCTTGTTACGGCCGATCACCGGCCACCAGGGCGACAGGCCCTTGGGCAGGCTGCGGCCCCACTGACGCATCGGATCGCCGACCTTGGGGTCTTCGATCTTGATCACGTCCGCGCCGAAATCGCCGAGGATCTGGCCGCAGAAGGGGCCGGCGATCAGGGTGCCCATTTCGATGACGCGCAGACCCTTCAGGGGGCCTTCGTTGGCTGGCGCCTCGGCGCTGTTGGCTTCGGTCACGTTTTCACCCTCCCCGGAACTCATCACGCATCCGTGAGTTTGGAGACGTGCGCAGCTTGTTTGGAGCCGCGTGACCCTTCGTCTGTCAATGCCAGGAGTAACCCATGACTCGTTCCCTGTTGATCGCGGGCGCGGCCATCGCCGCCCTTTCGCTCGCCGCCTGCGGCCAGAAGACCGAGACCAAGGGCGCTGCGACGCCCGCGGAACAGGCGGCGACTCCTGACGCCAATCCCGCCGCCACCATCGCCACGCCGGCCGATGAGGCCGCCGCCCCGGTCTTCGTCGAGAAGGCGTCGGCCAGCGACCTGTTCGAGATTGAGGCCGCCAAGCTGGCCCAGGCCACGTCCAAGAACGCCGAGGTGAAGAAGTTCGCGGCCGATATGATCGCGGCCCATACCAAGTCGACCGCCGCGCTCAAGAAGGCGATCGCCGACGCCAATCAGACGACCTTGGTGCTCGTCACGGTCCTGCCCGCCGACCTGCAGGCCAAGCTCGACGATCTCAAGAAGGCCGCCAATTTCGACAAGGCCTATCTTGAGAACCAGGTCGACGCCCATCAGGGCGCCTTGAACCTGATGCAACGCTACGCCCAGGATGGCGACGTCCCGGCGATCAAGGCCTTTGCGGCCTCAACCGCCCCGACGGTGCAGCAGCACTACGACCACGCCAAGACCCTGCGCGACGCCACGAAGTAGGCGCTAGGCCTTTAGGGGCGGCGGCGGGGGTTCACAGGATGAGCCTCCGGGCGTATGGCGGCGGTATGACCGCCTACGTCCTGCCGCCGCCCGCGCCGACAACCGCGCCCGTCGAGGGGGAGGCGGCTGTCTTCCCCATTCGGAGGATTCTCTGTGTGGGCCGAAACTACGCCGCCCACCGCAAGGAGATGGGGGGCGATGATCGCGACCCGCCGTTCTTCTTCGCCAAGCCCGCCGACGCCATCGTCCCGCCGGGCCAGGCCGTGTCCTATCCCTCGCGCACCAGCAATTTGCATCACGAGATCGAACTGGTCGTGGCCCTGAAGGGCGGCGGCCGCGATCTCGCCGTCGATCAGGCGCTGGACCTCGTCTACGGCTATGCCGTCGGGGTCGATCTCACCCGCCGCGATCTACAGAACGCGGCCAAGGACAAGGGCCATCCCTGGGACGCGGCCAAGGGCTTTGACGCCTCCGCCCCGATCTCGGCGATCCGAAAGTGGGAAGGCCCCCCGCCGCAGGGTCGAATCGCCATCTGCGTGAACGGCGAACTGCGCCAGCAGGGCGCGGTCTCCGACATGATCTGGAACGTCGCCGAGATCATCGCCGAGGCCTCCAAGCTGTGGACCCTCGCGCCCGGCGACCTGATCTTCACCGGCACGCCGGAGGGCGTCGGCCCGCTCGTACCGGGCGATGTCGTCGAGGGCGAGATCGAGGGCGTGGGTAAGCTTAGTTTCGAGGTGGCCGAATGACTTTTGTCCTGCACAGCGCCTGGCGCGCGACCGCGCCGTACCGCGTCCGTATCGGACTGGCCCTCAAGGGCGTGGCCTACGACTATGCGGCGGTGAATCTGCTTGCGGGCCAGCAGCGGGAGCCGGCCTATCGCGCCGTGAACCCGCAAGGCCTGACGCCGGCGCTGGACATCGGAGGACAGGTTCTTACTCAGAGCCTGGCGATCCTGGAGTGGTTGGAGGAGACCTACCCCGATCCAGCCATTCTGCCAGAAGCTCCGCTGGACCGCGCGACCGTGCGTTCCATCGCCGGGGTGATCGCCTGCGATATCCACCCCTTGAACAACACCAGGGTCGGTCGGGCTCTGAGCAAGATGGGCATCGACCAAGCTGGTATCCTGGCCTGGACCCAGGGTTGGATCATCGACGGCTTCACGGCGCTCGAGCCGGTTATCGCAAAGCATGGCCAGGGCTTCGCCTTCGGCGACCGGCCGACCATCGCCGACTGCTGTCTGGTTCCGCAGGTCTATTCAGCGCGCCGGTTCGAGGTGGACCTGACCCCGTTCCCGGCGATCCGGGCGGCCGCCGATCACGCCGCCCAGCATCCCGCCTTCGCCGCCGCCCACCCCGACAAACAACCGGACGCCGTCCATGCTTGAAGACCTGAAAGAGAACAACCGCATCTGGGCGGCCGGAAAGCTCTCTGTCGATCCGGGGTTCTTCAAGCGCCTGGTCGCGCAGCAGAGCCCGGAATATCTATGGATCGGTTGCTCGGACAGCCGGGTGCCGGCCAATGAGATCGTCAATCTCGATCCGGGTGAGCTGTTCGTTCACCGCAACGTCGCCAACCTCGCCCCACCCCAGGACGCCAACTACCTGTCGGTGCTGCAGTTCGCGGTCGACGTGCTGAAGGTGAAGCACATCATGGTGGTGGGCCACTATGGCTGCGGGGGCGTGGCCGCCGCCGTGGACGGCAAGCGCCGCGGCCTGGTCGATCACTGGCTGCACCCGATCCGCGAGGTCTATGCCGAGAACCGCGTCGAGCTCGAGTCGCTGCATGACCATGAGCGGCTCGACAGGCTGATCGAGCTGAATGTCATACGCCAGGTGCGCAACGTCGCCTCCGACGTCTTCGTCCAGGACGCCTGGGCGCGGGGCCAGGACCTGTGCGTCCACGGCTGGGTTTATTCGATCGCCAATGGACTGGTCACGGACATGAACTGCGCGATCTCGGGTCCCAAGGCGTTGGAAAAGATCATCGACGAGAGCTGAGCGGGGGTCAGTTCGCGTCGCTGCGCGCCGCCCCCTCACCTAACCTCTCCCGGGGAGAGGAATGTTTCTTCTCCTCTCTCCGTTGGGGAGGGGCTGGGTGAGGGGTCTTTCTTCTCTACCCCTTGATCCGCACCCGCGCCGTGGCCTTGCGGCCCTCTCCGTCGACCACGGTGATCCGGTAGAAGCCCGGCCCATTGGGTCGCCAGATCACCCGGCCGCTGACCGGATCGGGCGCCAGCGGCTCACCCGCCACGTACCAGGACAGATTCTCGCCGCCGGCCGCCAGCGCCAAGCCGCGCGAGGTCGGCCCGAAGGCCTCGACCTGCACGCTCGAGCCGTTCGGCGGGAAGATGAGCCGTGGCCCCTCCTGGCGCTGTTCGAGCTTGGCGAGCGCCTCGGGGGCCGCGCGCGGCGCGATTGGGCGCGGCGCGGAGGCCGGGGCGTCGATCAGGTCGGCGGTGTCGAATAAAAGCGGCAAGGCGGCGTCGCGGCCGGTCAGGCCGCCGCGCGCGCCGCCGTCCGCACGGCCGGTCCAGACCACGATCACATAGGGACCGACCACGCCGGCGGCGACGGCGTCCCGGAAGCCGTAGGACGTGCCGGTCTTGAAGGCCATAACCGGCCGGCCCTTGGTCAGGGCGGCGGGTGTCGAGCCGGCCGGCGGCGGGGTTTCGCGCAGGATGTCCAGCACCTGGGTCGCGGCCTCGGCGCGTATCAGCCGCCGGCCGCCCTGGCGCTGGCGGCGCTCGGCCTCGGCCTGTGTCCAAGCCAGCGGCTTGGCGACGCCGCCGTCGCCCAGAGCGGCGTAGAGCACCGCCAGGTCGCGCATGGTGATCCCGACGCCACCGAGGGCCAGCGCCAGGCCCGCCGAGCGGGTCTGGGCCTTGGGGCGGACCAGGTTGACGCCGGCCGCATCGACGCGGGCCTCGAAGGCGCTGGGGCCGACCTTGTCCAGCAGTTCCACCGCCGGGACGTTCAGGGAGTTGGTCAGGGCCTCGCGGGCGGTGACCTTGCCGCGGAAAACACGGTCGAAGTTCTCTGGCTGGTAGTCGCCGAACCGGCGGGCGGCGTCGTCAATCTGGGTGTCGGGCGCAGCGATCCCGTCGTCGAAGGCGAAGGCGTAGATGAAGGGCTTCAGGGCCGAGCCGGGGGAGCGCACGGCGCGTGTCATGTCGATCCAACCGCCCGGCCGTTGCAGGCCGCCGGAGCCGACGGCGGCGCGGACGGCGCGGCTCTCGATCTCCACCACCAGGATCGCGGCGGTGGCTTCCGGCCCTTGGGCGCGGGCGACCTGGGCGGCGAGCGGTTCCAGGCGCGTTTGCAGGCCAGCATCTATGGT
>NZ_JAURWM010000260.1 GCF_030654915.1 Phenylobacterium sp.
CCACATGGTCGGGTCCGAGGCGGCGATGCGGGTGAAGTCACGGAAGCCGCCGGCCGAGTACTTCATCACCTCCGCCTGGGTGACCTCCTCCATGTCGGCGGCGGTGCCGACGATGTTGTAGGCGATCAGGTGGGGCAGGTGGCTGGTGACGGCCAACACCAGGTCGTGGTGACGGTCGTCCATCTGGTCGACATTGGCGCCCAGCGCGCGCCAGAATTCCGACAACTGGCCGACCGCCTCGATATAGGGCGCGTCGGTGCGCGCCTGCGGGGTCAGGATCACCCAGCGGTTTTGGAATAGTTCGGCTAGGCCCGCGTCGGGACCCGAATGCTCGGTGCCGGCGATCGGGTGGCCGGGAATGATGAAGACGCTGTCCGGCAGAGCGGCGGCCAGGGCGTCTGCGACCGAGCCCTTCACCGAGCCGACGTCGGTCACGGTGGCGCCTGGCTTTAGCGACGTGGCGGCGGCCTTGGCGGCCTCGCCCATGGCCAGCACCGGCACGGCCAGCACCACGAGGTCAGCGTCCTTCACGGCCTCGCCTATGTCGGCGGTGACTTCGTCGGCATAGCCGAGCTCGACGATACGATTGCGGTGCGCCTCGCTGGCGTCGGCGACGGCCACGACGCCAACTACACCGGCCTCGCGCGCCGCCCGGATCACCGAGGAGCCTATCAGCCCGCAGCCGATCACCGCCATCCGAGGATAGATCACGCTCACGCCGGTTCGCCCTTCATGAAGTCTTGCAGCGCCTCGACCACGGCCCGGTTGTGCTCTTCCAGGCCGATGGTGATGCGCAGGTGGTTGGGCAGGCCGTAGCCCGCCACATTGCGGACGATCAGGCCGCGTGCGCTCAGGAAGGAGTCGGCCTCCTTGGCGGTCTTGCCGGGCGTGATCGGAAAGCCGACCAGCACGAAATTGGCCGCTGAAGGCAACGGCTCGAGCCCGAGCCCGCCGAGCTGCTGGGCGAGCCACGGCCGCCATTGGTCGACCAGCGCCAGAGAGCGCTCCTGGAACTCGTCGTCGGCCAGCGCGGCGACGGCGGCCAGCTGGGCCGGGATATTGACGTTGAAGGGTAGGCGGATGCGGTCGATGGCCCCGGCCATCTCTTCCGGCATATAGGCCCAGCCGACCCGCAGGGCGGCCAGTCCGTGCAGCTTGGAAAAGGTCCGCGTGACGACGACATTCTCGAATTCCCGCACCATCGACATGCCGTCCTCATAGGCCGGGTCGTGGCAGAATTCGGCATAGGCGCCGTCCAGGCAAAGTACGACGCTGGGGGGAAGGGCCGCGTGCAGTCGGCGGATCTCCGCGGCGGAATTCCAGGTGCCGGTCGGGTTGGCGGGGTTGGCGACGAAGACGATTCGGGTGCGTGCGTCGACCAGCTTCAACAGCTCATCGACATCGACGCGGTAATTGGGTTCGGGCGCCATCCGGACCTGCGCCTGGCAGGCGCGTGCGCCGATGGCGTAGGCGCCGAAGCCGAACTCGCCCTGGACGATGTTGTCGCCGGGCTCGAGGAAGGTCTGGTTCAGGAGCTGGAAAATCTCGTCGGAGCCGCAGCCGAACAACAGGCGCTCGGGCTCTAGGCCGTACTTCGCCGCCAGCGCTTCGCGCAGGGCGGTGGAGCGGCCGTCAGGATACATCTGCAGCTTGTCGAAGGCGGTCGAGAAGGCCTCGCGGGCGTCTGGACTGGAGCCCAGGATGTTCTCGTTGGCCGACAGCTTCAGCGGATGCTCGACCCCGTCGATCTTGGATTTTCCCGGCACATAGGGGGCGATGTCCATGATGCCCGGCTTGGGCGTCGGACGGGGTGCGGCGGCGCGGTCGAGAGCGATGTCGGACATGGGGTCGGAAGGCCGGTGGTGACGGGGAGGACGGGTTGTCCTTACACGTCCAGCTGTGCTGGCGCAGCACCGATGACGCCGGAGAGCCGGCCAGGCGCGCGGGCCAGACGTTCGTCGTGCGGCTGGTAGAAGCCCAGCAGAGCGAACAGTTTCAACCCGCCCGCCTCGGCGATCAGGTCGCCAGCGACGCCGTCGCGGCCTAGCGCGGCCTCGATGGACTGGGCCGAGCCGGCGGCGTCGGTGACCCAGTAGGTCAGGTCCGATCCGGTGGGTTCGACATCGACGTCGGCCACGGCCAGGGCCGAGAGCGGGCCCCAGGCGGCTAGGCATGGCAGGGCGGCGAAAACCTTCAGCTTGGGCTCGGCCAGCAGACGGCCCCACCAGGGAGTGTCGGAGGCCAGCGCCAGGATGGCGACGCCGCCGGGCGTCTTGGCCGCCGCCAGGGCGTCCTCGGCCTTGGCGACCTGGCGCAGGGTCGGCGCGGCTCCGAAGCGCAGGCGCGCGCCCTCGACCGCGCGGCCGGAGTCGCGACCGCCGAACACGGTCAGATGAAAGGCGCCTTGGCGCGACAGGCTGTCGCCGATCAGTTCGCGCCAAATCCGCACGACCAGGCTGGGGCGGGCGGCGTTGCGGGGCTTGTCGAGCAGGGCGCGGACCACCTGGGCCTCACGGCCTGGGCGCAGGGCGAACTTGGCGCCGTCGCCGGCGGCGGCCTTGGCCGCGGCGACCTGGATGGCGAGCCCCGCCCGCTCGTCGACGAGCGTCAGAAGCTGAGCGTCAATC
This sequence comes from Phenylobacterium sp., assembly GCF_030654915.1. GTDB lineage: Bacteria > Pseudomonadota > Alphaproteobacteria > Caulobacterales > Caulobacteraceae > Phenylobacterium. Next base: position 2,628 of record NZ_JAURWM010000260.1, read on the forward strand.
GCGTCGATACGGGCCCGGACGGCGTCCAGGCTCGGCGCGGCGGTCTTGGGATCAGCCTCGGCCATTTTGTCCCCCGAAAACGAAGGTTTGGCGCATAGGTCATTGCGGCGAGGGGCGCAATAGGCGCCGTCGCCGCAAGAAAGTTGCATCGGAAACCGCTTACGCCGCCCCGCCGTGCGGTGAATGACGATCGGGCGCGGGCGGCTCCCTAATAGACCTCCGGCGCCGGTCCGATCGCCACCGGACCCAGCGTCGTCTGGCCCGCCTCGAAGTTGATATTGGCTTGGGCGATGTCGCCCGAGCCTTGCCGCGCCGCAGCGACCATGGCGGCGGCCGTGGCGGCTTGCTGCCGGATCACGCCCGTATCGACCAGGGCGCCGATCGCCTTGGGCGCCTCGCGCAGATTGACGTCCAACCGGCCGCTCAGCCGACCGTCGCGGGCGACGCTCAGGATGCCGCTGTTCGATCCGACCATCACGTCACCGGCGGTGACCCCGGCCTCACGGATGGTCATGCGTCCGCCGGCCGCGACCCAGTTGCGGACCATTTGCGGCCAGCTGTCACCCTTCATGGCGCTGATGTTGGAGAGCGTGGAATCCAGCACGATCGAGATCGGCTTGTCGCCGGCCATCCGGGCGAACAGGCCGCTAAGCTGGGCCTTGCCGTCATTGACCTTGAGCATCACAGCGGCCTGGTCGTCAGGCCCGCGCCGCAGGTGCATCTGCACCTTCTCCGCGGTTTTCAACGCGAAGGGATTGGCGCCGGCGGCGGGGGTGAAGGTGAGCTTGGTCCCCTCGAACGAGAAGTTCGGCAGGGCGGTGTTCACCTCGGAAATGCTGGCGTGGATGATGTCGCCAGTGACGCTTACCGCCCCGCCGCGCGGCCGGGTGAAGGTCAGGCCGACTGGGGCTGCGATCACCCAGGTGTCGAGGCCGTGCAGATAGGCCTGGGTCTCCAGGCGCGGCGCGGCGATCGCCCAGCCCGAGGGCTCGCGGATGGTTGGGTTGGTCAGGGTGATGTTGAGCCGGAACGGGTAGCCGGTGATCCGTCGCTGGGTCCAGGAGATCTGGTAGCCGGCGCTGCGCAGCCGTTCGGCCCCGGCGTCGATCTGCCGACCCGCCTCGGCGTGCGCATAGACCCAAACCCCGGTCCAGCCGATCACCGCCACCCCGGCGATGATGAACGGGATGAACAAACCCCACCGTCGGCGTTTGCGAGGGCTCGCCGTATCGGGCACAGGGGAGGCTGGCGGATCGGTTTTGGTGCGGCGGGCCATGTCTGTTGAGCGTTGGGTTTTCGGTTATGGGTCGCTGATGTGGCGGCCGGGGTTTGAATTCCTGGAGCGTCAGGCTGCCACTTTACACGGGCGGCGGCGAGCCTTCTGCATCTATTCCGTGCATCATCGTGGCACCTATCAGCGGCCGGGACTGGTTCTCGGCTTAGCGCCGGGCGGCTCAGTACGAGGAGCCGCCTATCGCGTTTCCGAAGACCGTTGGCCGGAAGTCTACGCCTATCTACGCGAGCGCGAACAGCCCACCGAGACCTATGTGGAGGCGAGCGCTTTTATTCGTCTCGCGGACGGCCGCCGGATCGAGACCCTGGTCTTCCTCTCAGACGTACATCACCCCCAATGGGCGGGCGCCTTGTCGCTGGAGCGGCAGGCTGAACTGATCGCCGGAGCCACCGGGTTGTCAGGACCCAATGTCGCGTATCTGCGTGACCTGATCCTTCATCTGCGACAGGAGGGCGTGCGCGATCACGCGATGGAGAAGCTTCTGACCATGGTCGAGGCGTTGGAGTTGGTGGCCAAGTAGCCTTGGCCCTACAGCGTCAGCAGCTTGTTGGAGGCGGTTTCGATGCGGTCCTGCAGCAGGCGCATGAATTCAGCCCGCTTCAGGCCGGGCGCGATCGGCTCAAGATATTCGAAGACGATGGTCCCCGGCTTGCGCATGAAGCCGTGCTTGGGCCAGTGGACGCCGGCGTTGGTGGCCACCGGATGCACCGGGACATCGATCTCGCGGTAGAGGGCGGCGATACCGGGCTTGTAGTCGGCCGGCGCGCCTGGCGCGGAGCGGGTGCCCTCCGGGAAAATCAGCAGTTGCCGGTTGTCGGCGAAACGTTCCTTTGAATCGCGGATCAGTTTGCGCAGCGCCGTGGCGTGGCCGGCGCGATCCACGACGATCATCTTGGCCCGCATCCCCCACCAGCTGAAGAACGGAATCCAGGTGAGCTCCTTCTTCATCACGAAGCAGGCGTCGGGCAGCCAGGCGAACTGAGCGAAGACGTCCAGCATGCAATGATGCTTCGGGGCGACCAGGGCCGCGCCCTTGGGCATGTGCTCCTTGCCGCGAACCTCGACCTTGATGTCGCAGACCACGCGCAACAGCCAGATTATCCCTCGCGCCCAGACGCGCATCAGCTCCATCGCCCAGGATCTCGGACCCAGCAGGAACGGCGAGAGGCCGACCGCGACTATGATCGACCACACATAGAACAGGGCCACGAAGATGACGGAGCGGATGGCGATCAAGAACGTCAGCCTTTTTTCGGTGTCGGCGGTTCGGCGTCGGCGCGCGGACCCAGGCTCAGGATGGCTTCGCGGCCCAGGATCGCCAGGTACTTGCTGTACTCCGTCACCATCAGGCGCGCGCCGCCGCTGGTGCGCCACCAGCGATTGGCCTTCAGGACCGGTGTGATAACGGGATAGGGCGTCAGCTCGACATCCGGCATCGCGCCGCGCAGCTCCAGCATCGCGCGCGGCATGTGATAGTCGGCGGTGACCACGATAAGGCTGTCGAAGCCCATGGCGCGCGCCCATTCCTGGGTCTCGCGCGCATTGCCAACGGTGTTGGCCGCGTCGAAGCCCAGGTCCACGCAGCAGTCATACAGCCGGCGGACCGCGCGGCTGACGGTGCGGATGTCCTCGCGGGAGGCTTCGCGATTGACGCCGGATACCAGCATGCGCTGGGCCTTGCCGTCCTCCAGCAGTTCCATGGCCGCCCCGATGCGGGCGTTGGAGCCGGCCCCGGTCAGGGCGACGATACCGTCCGCCGCCTGCGGCTCGGGCGCAGGGGTAGAGCGGTCGACGCGGGCGGCGAAGGCGAGCAGGCCTGAGGCCCAGATCGCGACGACCACCAGCAGGGCGATCAGGCCTCTCATGCGAGGTCTCTAATCATGGCTTGGGCGGTGAGGCGCGCGGCCAACGCCGCCACGGCGCCGGCGGCCAGGGGCGCGGGCAGCACCGCCAGCAGGTCGAGCCAGGTGATTGGCAGAACTGGAGTCAAACCTTGGCCTCCCCCCGCCAGGCGTAGAATAGCCCCCATGATCGCCGCCGCGCCGGCGCCGAACAAGCCCGCGATGGCCGCCATCTTCGCAAACCGCAGCTGGAACAGGCCGGCGATGAAGCCATCCTCCGCGCCGGAAAGATGCAAGACCTCGACGACCTCGCGCCGGGCGGCGAGGCCTGCGCGGGTCGCGAAGGCGACGACCGCGGCGGCGGCGGCGGCGATGAGGCCGAAGACCGTCAGGCCGATCCAGCGGGCCACCTGGGCGGCGTGCTGGATGTCGGCCATCCAGACCGAGTGGTCGTCCACGACGGCGTCCAGGCCCTGGGCTTTCAGCGCTCGGTCGAGTGCGATCGCGTCGGCTGGCGAATCCTTGGTGAGTTGGACGGCGACGAGGCGGGGCACCGGCAGGTCGGAGAGGTCGGCGTCGCCGAGCCAGGGCGCGATCAAGGCCTCGGCCTTTTCCTTCTCCAACGCGCGCGCTTCGGCCACGCCCGGCACGCCAGCCAGGGTCTCGGCCGCGCGGGCGGCGGCGCCGTCAGGGGTTTCGTTGGCCTTTGGGCGGACGATGATGGTCGCCTGACCGTCAAGCTGGCTGGTCCATTCGCGCGAGGCGCGGTTGGTCGCCAGCACCGCGAGCAGGGTGAGACAGGCCAGGAAGCACAGGGTCGCGACCACGAAGGTCAGGGAACCATCGCGGGAATCGGCCTCGGGCAGGAAGGGCGCCGGGCGCCAGCGGCCAACGTCGAAATCGCTCATCGCCGCGCACCATGCGCCGTCAGTCGCCCGTTCTCCAGGTGCAGGACCGGCATGCCTGACCGGGCGACCAGATCTTCGTCGTGCGTGGCGAACAGTACCGTGGTGCCTAGCCGGTTCAGCTCGACGAACAGCTTAAGGATGCGCAGGCCCATCTCCGGATCGACATTGCCGGTGGGTTCGTCGGCCAGCAATATCTCGGGGCGGTTCACGACAGCGCGCGCGATGGCCAGACGCTGCTTTTCGCCACCGGCCAGGGTTGCGGGCATGGCGTGCATCCGGTGTTTCAGTCCGACCCAGGCCAGGAGTTCAGCTACGTCGCCGCGATAGCTGTCGGGTTTGCGCCCCTCGATCCGCAGGGGCAGGGCGGTGTTGTCGAACACCGACATGTGCTCCAGCAGCTTGAACTCCTGATAGACCACGCCGATCCTGCGGCGGAGGAAGGGTTGCTCCTCCCGCGCGACGGTGGAGACGTCCTGGCCAAACAGGTGCATGAGTCCCTTGGAGGGCTTCGCAGCCAGGAACAGCAGTTTCAGCAGCGAGGTTTTGCCTGCTCCCGACGCCCCGGTCACGAAGTGGAAAGACCCAGGCGCGAGAGTGAAGGTAAGATCCTTCAGAGTCTCAGGGGCACGACCATAGCGCATCGAAACATCATCGAAGCGGACAACAGCGTGATCGGCGTCGGAGGCGCCTGTGGCGTTCGGGTTTCTGGACATGGGGGCCGAAATCGGCGACCTCGGATGAGGTTGCTGGAGCGTCCGATTCGGCCGTCATGATACTGACCTGTCCAGAGTGCGCCACCAGCTATTTCGTGGATGATTCCAAGATCCCCACGGAAGGCCGCGCTGTGAAGTGCGCCAACTGTGGTGCGCGATGGACCGCGACCCCTGAATTGGCCCCCCCCGAACTTGACAAAGCCGAGGCGCAGGAAGCGGTTGCGGCCGAGATCGCCGCTGAGTTTCCAGACGAGCGGCCGATCCAGGATCTGCCGGGCGAGGACCTACCAAAGGTCTTCCGCGCCAGGGCCGACACTGATCGCAGGGTCCGTGAGGCCGCGACCGCCGGTGTGATTTGGGCCGGCATGGCTGGCGTGCTGGCGGTGCTGATCGCGGTCGCGGTCGTTTTCCGGGTCGACGTCGTGCGCTTGTGGCCCCGGACGGCCAGCGCCTACGCTAGTGTCGGCCTGCCGGTGAACAGCCTGGGCCTGGTCATTGAGGGCGTGCGGTTCGAGCCGGCCCTCCAGGATGGGCACGCCGCGCTCGCCGTCTCCGGCATGATCCGCAATATCGAGGACAAGCCGGTGGTTTCGCCGGCCCTGCGCATCAGCCTGCTGAACGCCGAGGGCAAGGCCGTGGCCACTAAGATCGCTCGGCCCGCCGACGCTAAGATCCCGTCTGGCGAGACCCGCCATTTCGCCATCGCCCTGCTAGATCCACCGGCCAGCGCCCGGGAGCTGGAAGTGGCGTTCGCGCCCCATGAGCCGGCGAACCAGAAGGTTCGGCAGTCTGATCTCGCGCCCGCCCAAGCGGCCGGACCGGTCCTGCGTCCGGCCACCAGCGCGCCGACCCCGCCCCCGATCGAGGCCCAGCCGCTGGCGGCGGGCACGCCCGACGCCCTTTCCTCCCATGACTGAGGCCCCCACGAACCGCGTACCCGCCGTCCTGCTCACGGAGGCCGAGGTCGCCGAGCGCGTCGAGGCTCTGGCCCGCGAGATCGCTCCGCGCATCGATGACGACACGGTCGCCGTCTGCCTGTTGACCGGAGGGCTCTGGTTCGCCTCGGACCTGACCCGGGCGCTATCGCGGGCCGGCCGCCATGTTCGCTTCGACGCGCTCTGGCTCGCCTCCTACGGCGACGAGCGGGCGAGCCTTGGGCGGTGCGAAGTGCGCGCCGACCTGCAACGCCCTCTGTCGGGACGCACGGCCTTGATCATCGACGACGTGATCGACACCGGCCTGTCGCTTTCGGAAGCCCAGCGTCTGGTTCGCGACGCCGGTGCTGGCCGCGTGCTGACGGCGGTGTTCGCCTCTAAGCCCTGGCCGACCCCGCGTGCGATCGTACCGGACTTCGTGGCTTGGCAGGCGCCGGCCCGGTTCCTGGTCGGCTACGGCATGGACGCGGCCGGCGCGATGCGCGGCCTGCCCTATATCGGGGCTCTGGACTAGGCTGACAGACGCGCCGGGGTCTCGGCGTGATGACACCAGGCGGCGACCGCGTAGAGGAGCTCCGCCGGCTGGATCGGCTTGGGGTGAGCCTCATCGAAGCCCAACGCGATGAGGCGATCACCCTCGCCGGACATGGCGTCGGCGGTCAGGGCGATCACCGGGACGTCGAAGCGCCCGGCCTCGCCGGCGCGAATGCGGCCAAGCGCCTCGATCCCGTCCATGCGCGGCATGTGGACATCCATCAGCACCACGCCGAAGTCGCCAGTACGAAGCTTTTGCAGACCCTCCACCCCATCGTCGGCCAGCGTGACGACGGCGCCGGCGGCTTCCAGGATCGCCTTGGCGACCGCCTGATTGACCTTGTTGTCATCGACCACGAGGATTTCGCGACCCTCAAGGCTGACGATTTCAATCTCCGCTTCGGTCTCGGGCGGAGCTTGACCGGCGAGCAAGGGCAAGGCGACCCGGAACGTCGAGCCGGCGCCAGGCTCGCTGGTGACGGAGATGTCGCCGTCCATCATTTCAGCCAGTCGGCGGCAGATGGAAAGGCCCAGGCCCGTGCCGCCAAAGCGGCGGGTGGTGGACACCTCGGCCTGGGAAAAGGCTTGGAACAGATTGGCCTGTTGGTCTTGCCGCATGCCGATACCGGTGTCGATCACGAGAATTTCGACACCCTGCGGGGCGAGCGGCGCGATGTGGACGGTGACCGCGCCTTGCTCGGTGAACTTCAGGGCGTTGGAAATCAGGTTCAGCAGGATTTGGCGCACACGCATCGGGTCGCCGGTCAACCACGGGGGGGTGGCGGGATCGATCTCCAGCACGAGCTCCAGGCCCTTCAGCCGCGCCGTCTCGCTCCACATCAGGAACATCTGGCGGCCCAGCTTGTCGACGTCGAAGCTTATGGTCTCAAGTTCCAGTTTGCCGGCCTCGATCTTCGACAGGTCGAGGATATCGTTCAGCACAGCCATCAGGCCGTCGCCGGACTGGACGATCATGTCCAGATAGCCGGCCTGTTGGGGCGTGAGCTTGGTGGCCGCCAAGGCGTGAGCCATGCCCAGGACCCCGTTCATCGGGGTGCGCAATTCGTGGCTCATCATCGCCAGAAAGGCCGACTTTGAGCGGCTGGCGTCCAGCGCTTCGGCCCGGGCGGTTTCCAGCGCCGTGGCGTTGCGCCGGATCGTGCGCGCGACATTGACGATGACAATGCCCAAGCCGAACAGAGCCAGGAGGACCAGAGCCAACGCCCATCCGCGAAAATTGGTGAGCAGGACCGGGGCGAGCAGCAGGGCCACGAAGGGCGCGGGCGCCAGGAACACGAACCCCGCCCAACTGAGGGCCGCGTATTTGATCGATGCGATCAACAGGCCGATCAGGACCATCACGCCCGCCACCTGCAACGCTGGCTGGCCGTAGAACATGCAAACGGTGGCCATGGTCGACCACACGGCGCTGAAGGCCAGGATCGGCGCGAGCCGTTCAGCCGCCGGTGGGCGCCTGCCCAGGCTCGCATATCGCGCCCGGGCAAAGAACAACGAGGCCTCAAGCGCGATATTGACCAGGATCCAGACGCAGGCGGCCGAGACCCCGAAGCCGATCAGAAGCAGGACGGCCGCTAGGCCACATCCGAACAGCCGGTTGCGCCAGCTACGCTTGCTGACCTCCAGAGTCGAACCGGGCAGCCCGTCATCGAGCATCTCGCCCCAGGTCAAACCCTGCAACCCCTGCAAACCCTGCACCCCTGTCGTCTCCGCTGCTCTTGCCGAGTATGGGCGGCTAGTGTGCAAGAAGGGTTTAGGACTGAAGCTGCGCGAGACGAATGTCGTCAGTGCCAGGGCGCGGCGGATTCCTTAGCGAGCATGTCCTCGTAGGTCGGACGCGGCCGGACGACCGCATAGTCATCGCCCTTCACCAAGACCTCCGGAACCAGTAGGCGGCTGTTATACTCGCTCGACATCACCGCGCCGTAGGCGCCGGCGCTCATGAAGGCGATCAGGTCTCCGGCCTCCAGCGGCGGCAGGGGGCGTTCGCGGGTGAAGGTGTCGCCGGTCTCGCAGATCGGGCCGACGACATCATAGACGACAGGCTCGCCGGCGCGCGGTTTGAGCGGGACGATCTCGTGATAGGCGTCGTACATGGCCGGGCGGATCAGATCGTTCATGGCCGCGTCCAGCACCACGAACTTCCGGCCGCCGGGCCGTTCGTGGATGTGCTGGACCCGCGCGAGCAGCACGCCGGCGTTGGCCGCGATCATGCGGCCGGGCTCGAAGGCGTAGGCGATGTCCAGACCGTTCATGGTCTTGGCGATCATGCGGGCGTAGTCGGCCGGCGAGGGCGGCGTCGGCTGGTTGAAATAGGGCACGCCCAGGCCGCCGCCGAGATCGAGGCGTTGAACCGACAGTCCCTCGCCGCGCAGGCGCTCGACGAGGCCGCGCATCTTGGTGAAGGCCGCCGCCATGGGGGCCAGGTCGGTGATCTGGCTGCCGATGTGGCAGGTGACGCCGACGGGGTTGAGGCCCGCGTCGTTGGAGGCGTTGGCGTAGAGCCGCTCGGCTTCGGAGAAGGAGACGCCGAACTTGTTGTCTTCCTTGCCGGTCGCGATCTTG
>NZ_JAURWM010000171.1 GCF_030654915.1 Phenylobacterium sp.
GGATGCCGACCGTCACCGACTGGTCGTTGTAGGCGCCCGAAACCGGGCCGCCGGTGCCGACGTTGCCGAATTCGAAGTCGTCGGTCTGGAAGTAACGGTAGGTCAGGTCGACGTTCATGCGGTCGCTGGCCTTGGCCGTCAGGCCGGCCAGGGCCTGCCAGGCCCAGGCGCCGTCGGCTTCGTCGACGTTCAGGCTGGGAACGCGAAGTTGCGTCGTGTAGGCGCGGGCGTAACCGGCGCCGAGACCCAGGAACGGATGCAGGTTGGCGTCCGGCATGAAGTCATAAACGACGTTCCCCATGAGGGAGAGAACTTCGAATTGACCCATGGCGTCGAACGGCGGCGACTCGAGGTCGCCGGGACGCCAGCCACCTTCCATCTCCACGCGCCAGCTCGGCGAGAGGCGATAGCCGAGGCGGGCGAAGCCCGTCCAGCTGTCTTCCGGGTCGATGGCGTAGGAGCCGAGACCGACCTTTTGCTTGACGTTGTCAGACCAGTGGTAGCCCACGTCGACAGCGCCGTACCAGCCGCTGTCCTGAGCCGCCGCACCGGTCGCTGCGAGCGTCGTGACGGCCAGAGCCGCACCCGCCAGAAGCTTGAATTTCATAATGAGAGCCCTCTCCTGCCCGCGATGCGACCAAAGGCCGCTCGAAACTTTGTTATATCAACGATGCGGTCACCGCCAAGTGTCGGTGAAGCCACACCACGGCCTATTTTCTCGATGGAAACGGTGAATGGCGAGTTTCTCAGTCGAGGGTTGTGCGGTAGCGCGCCATTGCCAGCGAAACCACGACCAGAACAAAGAGCGTCAGGGCCGCCAGACTCGGCCAGAGCTCCACAACCCCCAGACCCTTGAGCAGCGCGCCGCGCACGACCCGCAGGAAATGGGTCACCGGGATCGCGCTTCCGAGTGTCTGGGCCCAGACCGGCATGCCCCGAAACGGGAACATGAACCCCGACAGCAGCAGCGACGGGAAGATGTAGAACACCGACATCTGCATCGCCTGCAGCTGGTTGCGGGCCACGGTCGAGATGAGAAAGCCGAGCGCCAGGCTGCCGATGATGAACAGCAGGATGCCGACGGCCAGCGCGCTCCACCCGCCGGAGAACGGCACGTCGAACAGGACCCGCGCCAGGCCCAGAATCACGACGGTCTGGATCAGGCCAACCAGGACGTAGGGCGCCAGCTTGCCGATCATCACCTCGAGCGGCTTCACCGGCGTGGCAAGCAGGCTTTCCATCGTGCCGCGCTCATACTCCCGCGTGACGCCGAGCGCGGTCATCATCACCAGCGTCATCGACAGGATCACGCCCAGCAGGCCGGGCACGATGTTGTAGGAGGTGATCGCCTCGGGATTATAGCGACGGTGAACCACCACCTCGAACGGCGGCGCGGCGGCGGCTCTCGGGGCCAGGGCGCCCGTCAGGTCGGCGCTGAGCGCCTGGGTGGGCAGGGCCGCCAGGGCCGCCAGGGCCGGGCCGGTGGCCGCTGGATCGGTGGCGTCGACCTCCACCAGCATCTGCGCCTGATCGCCACGCACGACGCGCCGGGTGAAATCTCCAGGAATGGTGACGGCGAACTGGACCTCGCCGCGCCGGATCATGTCGTCGAGTTCGGCCGGCGTTCGGGCCTGGGCCGTCAGGTCGAAATAGGCGCTGTTGCGGAGGGCCGAGGTGATGGAACGAGCGAAGATGGTGTCTTCCTGGACTAGCAGGGCGGTCGGCAGATGGCGCGGCTCCGAATTGATCGCATAGCCAAACAGCAGCAACTGCACGACAGGCATGGCCAGCATCATGGCGTAGGTCAGTCGGTCGCGGGAGAGCTGCTTGAACTCCTTGATCATCACCGCGAAGACACGGGTGGCTGAGAAGCCGGTCATCGGAAATTGTCCTGCGAGGTCTCCATCAGACGGATGAAGACGTCCTCAAGGCTCGGCTCGACTCGTGCCCAGCGGTAGGGCGCGCGGCGATAGGGGGCGATGGCGGCCTCTAGCGCGGCGAGGTCGGTTCCTGAAACGTGCAGCGACTGGCCGAACGGCGCGGCCATGTCGACGCCGGGCAGCTTGCCGATTTCGCCCGACAGCCGGTCGATGCCCGGGCCTTCGCCGTTCAGGGTGACCAGCTTGGTGTCGGCGATGACCTGCTGGGCGGTTCCGCGCGCGATCAGTCGGCCATAGCTGATGTACGCGATCTCATGGCAGCGCTCGGCCTCGTCCATATAGTGGGTGGAGACCAATACGGTCAGGCCCTCGCCGGCCAGGGCGTGGATCTCGTCCCAGAAGGTGCGCCGCGCCTTCGGATCGACCCCGGCGGTGGGCTCGTCCAGAAGCAGCAGGCGCGGTTCGTGCAGGGTGGCGGTGGCGAGCGCCAGCCGCTGCTTCCAGCCGCCCGACAGCGACCCGGCCAATTGCGCGCGTCGTTCCACCAGCCCCAAGCGCTCGAGCGCCTGATCGACCCGCTCCTTGCGCCGGTCCAGGCCGTGGACGCGGGCGGAGAACTGCAGGTTCTCGTCGATGGTCAGGTCCTCGTAGAGCGAGAACTTCTGAGTCATGTAGCCGGCGCGCCGCTTGATGGCGTTCGCTTGCTTGATGATGTCGAGGCCCAGGCACGTGCCGTCGCCGCTATCAGGGGTCAGCAGGCCGCAGAGCATGCGCAGGGTGGTGGTCTTGCCCGACCCGTTGGGGCCGAGGAAGCCGCAGATCTTGCCTTCCTCGACCTGGAGCGAGACGTCCTGCACGACATGCTTGTCGCCGAAGCTCTTGTTCAGCCCCCGGACGTCGATGGCCAGGCTCATTGGACCGGTCCCAGGGGTTGGACGTCCACCGGTTGGCCGGGATTGAGCAGCACCGAGGGTTTGGCCTCGACCAGATAGACCAGCCGGTCACGGGCCTCGCGGCTGTAAATCACCGGCGGTGTGAATTCCGGGCGTGGGCTGATGTAGGTGACCTTCGCGGTCATCCCGTCCTGGCAGCCGTCGCAGGTGAACGTGACCAGCGCGCCGGGGCGGTAGGCGTTGATCTGTCGCTCTGGCACGAAGAACCGCAGCTTGACCTTGTCGTCGGGCAGCAGGGCCACGACCGCCTGGTTGGCGGACGCCCATTCGCCGCTCTGGAAGAAGACATCCTCGACCCTGGCCGCCACCGGGGCGAGCGGAGCGCCATCCGATAGCCGCGCATTGGCGGCGACCAGGGCGGCGTCTGTTTGGCGAACCCGGCTGTCGGCGGCGCGAATCTGATCCTCGCGTGAGCCGAGCGCCGCGGCCTGACGCTGGCGGTGGGCGGCCCTCACCTGGGCCTCGGCGGCGTCATAGGTCGATTGGGCGTCGTCGAGCCGGGCCTTGGCGAAGACGCCCTTCTCCACCAGGGGGCGGACCCGGCGCAGGTTGGCGGCCGCGTCGCGGGCCGAAGCCTCCGCGGCCGCGACATTGGCGTCGAAGATCGCCAGTTCGACCGGACGCTGACCCTTGCGCGCGTCTGAGGCCTGAGCCTGGGCGGTGCTCAACTCGGCGCCGGCCTCATCGCGCTGGGCTTCAAGTTGGACGGGATCGACGACGAACAGCCGCTGGCCCGCCGTCACCCGGTCGCCGCGCTGAACAAGAACCTGATCGACTCGGCCGGCGATCGGGGTCGACAGATAGAGCGCCTCGCCCTCGACATAGCCCGATAGCGTCGGGGTTCGTGACAGGCGTGGCGCGAACCAGAGCACGATGACCGCCACCAGAGCGATCAGCAGCAAGCTGACCACCAGAAGGCGTTGTGGCTTCATGACGCAGCTCCGGCTTCGATCAGCACGCCCCGTAGCCACAGATCCACGTGCTGCTGGGCCAGGGCGGGGATGTCGATGGGATCGGCCCCGACGGGGGTGAAGGTCTCGCGCCAGATGACGCCGACCAGCATCGGGGAGATCAGCGAGATCGCGTGGAGGCGCGGATCGCCGGGCCGCAACTCGCCGCGGACCTGGGCCGCGGCGATGGCGCCCGTCATGGCGTCCAGCGCCGGGTGGACCAGCTTGTCGTGCCAGGCCTGGGCCAGTTCCGGAAAGTTGCGGGACTCGCCGATCACCATCTTCACGATCCCGCCGACCGAGGTGGCGGCGACCACGCTCGACAGCGTTTTCACCAAGCCTCGCAACAGATCCGCGAAGTTCCCGGTGGGCGCCGCCAGGCTGGCGCGGACCATGTCGAGGTTGGGCGCGATTCCTTGTTCGACGACCGCGCGGAAGATGTCCTGCTTGGTGGCGAAGTACAGATAGATCGCGCCCTTCGAGACGCCGGCGCGCGCGGCGATGTCTTCCAGGCGCGCCGCGGCGAAGCCCTTTTCGGCAAACACCTCCAGAGCCGCCGCGACGATTTCATCGGGACGATCGGCTTTACGTCGCTTGAATTTCGGCTGGCCCATCGGGAGCATCGCAAACTCATCTAATAACTGACTGGCCGGTTATTAGTGACGTCTGAACGCGCAAGAAGGCAATAGGTTTCAAGGGAAATTCCCGAAATCTCCAAGGTGGAGCTTGGTCGTTTCGCCGCCAAAAGCCCGCCACTAAACGGCCGTTTTGCCCGACGAAGCCTGCAACTGAACCGCGTGGCGACCCCCGAAAAAGTGGTGGGCGCTGCGTGGATCATTTGTGAATTTTGACGACGGGAGAGGTCGCGAAAATGATTGGTACGAAAACTCGGGGGATTTTGTTGAGTGCGCTGGCTCTGGGGGCGCTCGGCCTCGGGGGCTGCGCCACCAAGAAGTACGTCAACGAACAGGTGGGTGTGGTCGACACCAGGGTCTCCGCCCACGAGACGAAGCTCGGCGAACTTGACCAGACCTCGCGTGACGCCCTGGAACGGGCGACGGCGGCTGGCAAGCTGGCCGAGGGCAAGTTCATGTACTCGGTCGTCATGTCCGACGACGCGCTGAAGTTCCCATTCGCCAAGGCGACCCTGTCGCCCGAGGGCGA
>NZ_JAURWM010000177.1 GCF_030654915.1 Phenylobacterium sp.
TCGGGCGCGGCGGCCCGGTGGATCGAGAGTTTCATGATGTTGTCCGCAATCGGTGCGCCGCGTGGAGCGGCCATGAGGGATAGCTCATGCGGCGTCGCGCCGGGACGTGCGTCCCGGTGGCCGGTTCTATCCGGTGACGTCCGCGCTGCAGGCGCGGGTCAGACTGCGACGAAACCCTTCATGCGGGCGAGCCTATCAGACCTCGGTCTTGGCCGCGGCGCCCTTTCGAGCCCGCCGGTCGGCGGCTCCGGAATATTCGGTCTGATTGTAGAGCGTGCGGGCGGCGTCCAGCGTTTCCTTGCCGCCGCGCAGGCCGCGCCTCTGGCCGTCCTGCCCCAACACCTGGGCGGCGAAGACCGCGGCGGGGCCAGGCGTCTTCACGGGCGCCGGCGGGGGCGGGGCCTCGTAGAGCGCGGGCACGCTGCGGTCCTCGATGTTCGCCGCGCCGCTAGCCCCGCCGCCTTTCGAGCGTCGGACACGTCGAGCCTGGTTGGCCCTGCGAATGGGGTCGATCGGGGAACTCATGGAGGCGGGACCCTAGCCTCGGGCAGGTTAATCTAGCGTTTGGCGAGCTTGGCGATCTGCGCCTGCATCTCTTCCATCTGCTTTTTCAGGACGTTCAGTGTCTCGTCGCCAGCCGTACTGGGCGCGGGCGCCGGCTCGGCGGATTTCTGCGGCGCGGCGCCTTCGTCGGTGCGGGCATAGGCGAAGGGCGAGAACATCTTCATGGCCCGGTCGAACATGGCCAGGTTCTGACGAATCTGCTCCTCGTAGCCGCTGCCGAGCCCGCCGCCGGTGCCGAGCGTCGCGAACTGGGTCCGCATCCGCTCCTGTTGTTCAGCGAAGGTGGCGAGCGACAGTTCCAGATAGCTCGGCAGGAAGGCCTGCATCGAGTTCCCGTAGAACCCGATCAGCTGTCGCAGGAACTGGATCGGCAAGAGGTTCTGCCCCTCGCGGCTTTCCTCCTCGAAAATAATCTGGGTGAGGACGGTCCGCGTGATGTCGTCGTTGGTCTTGGCGTCATAGACCACGAAGTCGACGCCTTGCTTCACCATGTCGGAAAGGTGTTCGAGCGTGACGTAGGACGACGAGGCGGTGTTGTAGAGCCGCCGGTTCGCATACTTTTTGATGACGACGCGTACGTCGCCGGATCCCTGGGTCTCGGCCATCCCACAATCCCTTATTAGGTCCGCTCCCCGCGGCGGACCCCTACTCTTGCACCGCAGTATCGCGGATGCGAGGGCGTTCGGAAAGCAGGTGTTCCGATCAGGCGAGTTGGTTGCACCCCCTTGCCCAAGCTCTGGGGTTTATCGATAGATGAAAGCCTTGAAGTTCAGGAGCCCGCCATGAGCGACGTCGTCATTGTCTCCGCCGCCCGCACCCCGGTTGGATCGTTCAACGGGGCGCTCTCTAGCCTGCCCGCCCACGAGCTCGGCAAGATCGCCATTCTGGCCGCCATTGAGCGCGCCGGCATCAGCGCCGCCGATGTCGGCGAGGTGATCATGGGCCAGGTCCTGCAGGCCGGCGCGGGCCAGGGTCCCGCCCGTCAGGCGGCGGTCAATGCCGGCATCCCGGTCGAGAGCCCGGCGTGGAGCCTCAACCAACTTTGCGGGTCGGGCTTGCGCGCGGTCGCGCTCGGCGCCCAGCAGATCGCGGACGGCTCGGCCAATGTGGTGATCGCCGGCGGCCAGGAGAGCATGAGCCAGTCGCCCCACGCTCAGAACCTGCGTGGCGGCCAGAAGATGGGCGATCTCGCCCTGGTCGACACCATGATCAAGGACGGGCTGTGGGACGCCTTCCACGGCTACCACATGGGCCAGACCGCCGAGAACATCGCCAACCGCTGGCAGATCACCCGCGAGGACCAGGACGTCTTCGCCGTCGCCAGCCAGAATAAGGCCGAAGCCGCCCAGAAGGCTGGCAAGTTCGCCGGCGAGATCGCGCCGGTGACCATCAAGGGCCGCAAGGGCGACACCGTGGTCGACCAGGATGAATACATCCGCCACGGCGCGACGCTCGACAGCGTCTCGGGTCTGCGCCCGGCCTTCGCCAAGGACGGCTCGGTCACCGCGGCCAATGCGTCCGGCCTCAATGACGGCGCCGCGGCCTTGGTGCTGATGAGCGCCGACGAAGCCGCCCAGCGCGGCCTTAAGCCCCTGGCCCGCATCGTCTCCTGGGCCAATGCCGGGGTGGATCCGGAAATCATGGGCACCGGTCCGATCCCGGCCAGCCGCAAGGCGCTGGAAAAGGCCGGCTGGAGCGTGGAGGACCTGGACCTCGTCGAGTCCAACGAAGCTTTCGCCGCCCAGTCGATCTGCGTGGTTCGCGATCTTGGCCTCGATCCGGCCAAGGTGAACGTCAATGGCGGCGCCATCGCCATCGGCCACCCGATCGGGGCCTCGGGCGCCCGCATCCTGACCACTCTCGTGCACGAAATGAAACGTTCGGGCGCTAAGAAGGGCCTGGCGACGCTTTGCGTCGGTGGCGGCATGGGCGTTGCCATGTGCGTCGAAGCAGTCTGACCATCTTAAGCTGGGAGCGCCGGATCAACTGGCGTCCCTATTTTTAACCGGGAGGCGGCCCCATGGGCAGAGTAGCGTTCGTGACGGGTGGGACGCGCGGCATCGGCCGGGCGATCTGCGAACGATTGAAGAACGACGGCTTCAAGGTCGCGGCCGGTTATTCCGGCAATGAAGACGCCGCCAAGGCCTGCGCCGCCGAATTGGGCGTCATGGTCGTGAAGGGCAATGTCGGCAGCTTCGAAGACTGCGGCCGCGCCGTCGAGGCGGTCACCGCCGAACTCGGACCCATCGAGGTCCTGGTCAACAACGCCGGCATCACCCGTGACGGCGTGTTCCACAAGATGACGCCCGAGCAGTGGTCCGAGGTTATTCGGGTCAATATGGACTCGGTCTTCAACATGACACGCCATGTGATCGAGGGCATGCGCGACCGCTCCTGGGGGCGGGTGATCAATATTTCGTCAATCAACGGCCAGAAGGGCCAGATGGGCCAGACCAATTACTCGGCCGCCAAGGCCGGGGTCATCGGCTTCACCAAGGCGCTGGCGCTGGAGAACGCGCGCAAGGGCGTGACGGTCAACTGTATCGCGCCCGGCTACATCGACACCGAAATGGTGCAAGCGGTGCCGGAAAGCGTGCTGGCCGCGATCATCGGCCAGATTCCCGTTGGCCGCCTGGGCAAGGGCGAAGAGATCGCCGACATGGTCGCCTTCCTCGCCGGCGAGCACGCGGGCTATGTCACCGGGTCGACATTGTCGCTGAACGGTGGCCAGTACATGGCCGGCTAAGCTTGTTGGGGGTCCAAAAAGCGCCCCAGTCAAAGGGCATCTGCCTATCTTGATGATAAGCGAAAGACCGGCGTCAGCGTCACGACCTTACATCGCCGCGGCGCTCGCCGTGGCGATGAGTGTCGGCTGCGCGCTGCCGGCCTATGCTGGGCCCCAGACGTTGCGGG
This sequence comes from Phenylobacterium sp., assembly GCF_030654915.1. GTDB lineage: Bacteria > Pseudomonadota > Alphaproteobacteria > Caulobacterales > Caulobacteraceae > Phenylobacterium. The sequence continues at coordinate 3,478 of NZ_JAURWM010000177.1, forward strand.
ACGGCCTGTTCGGCGACCGTCCGGCGCCGGGGCGGCGCGCCACGCCGCCTGTCGCCCGCTACGTCAGCCAGGAGGGCGATGCCTTCATCCTGGATCGCAGCCAGACACGCGCCTTCATGAAGTTCGAAGGCAGCCCCGAGGTTTGGGTGCTGCGCCCTCATCCGGCCCCGCGCGGCGACGTCATCTACAAGAACGATCTGGGTGAGCCGATGCTGCGCGCCACGCGGCTGGGCGGTCTGACCCTGTTCACCTCGCAGCGTCCGGGCGGGTCCCCCGCCGCCTTCGCCGGCGGGGGCAATGCGCTGCGCCTCGCGCCGCTCAGTCCGCAGGTGCTGCTGGAGCGCCTGGCCCAGGCCAGCGCCAAGGCGACCCGCGCGGCGCGCAGGCTGATCCCGTTCGAGGCCGACGCCTCGCCCGCCTCCTCGGCCGTGGTGGCGGACGCCGCGATCGTGACAGCCGAGGCGGTGGTGCGCCTCTCGCGCGATCCCGACGGCCGCAATCTGCTCGGTCGGCTGCGGAAGGTGAAGCTGGTCGAGGGCAAGAAGCCGGCCGTCGCGCTGCATGGGAGCGAGATGCGGATCACCGTCTCGCCCGACGACGGCCTGGCTGGCCGCCCTTCGTCCGACAGGATCATGCAGGCGGCCGGCGCTCACTAGGCGTTCTCCTGATGCGAAAAAGCCCGCCACGAGGGGCGGGCTTTGCGTCTCAGGCTGGGCCTGATGTCTAGCGTTGCGCGAGTTCGGCGTTGCGAGCCTGAGCCATCATGGCGTCGCGATGGGCGAGGTTCTCGGCGGCTTCGGTACGCACACCCTTGATGCAAGCGCTGTCGGTCAGGCGGGAAATGGCGCCGGGCCGCACTTGGCTGCAGAGCTTGTGGGCGGCGACGTCGATGCGCTCGTTCAGGATCTTCGCGCCCTCGGCGCTCGAGGTGTCGATATCGGAAATCTTCACGACCACCGGGGCGGCGTGGGCGCCGCTGGCGATGGCCAGCATCGGAACGGTGGCGAGGGCGAGGGTGGCGACGCCGGCGAGGGTGCTGCTGATCTTGAACATCTGAAATCTCCCATTTCATCTGTAGTTGTTGGGGCGCCCGTCTGGGCCGCCGATGAATTGGAGATAGCGCAATGTTGCTCGCGAAGTCTTGTTAATGCGGCGTAATGACACATATTTAAGAGAGTTACGGGAAGTTAATCTGAAATATTACATGCGCTTCATTCTTTCTATTCTGTAATCAAGCGCCGGCGGTGGCGTGCCGTTGATAGATTTCCTTCGCTTGCGGGTTGGCCCCTCGAACCCTTAGGATTCCAGGCAATCAACAAGGGGAGGGCGCTGCATGGCCTTCAAGCTGAACGTCAACGGCAAGGCCCTCTCGGCGGATGTCGACGGCGATACGCCACTGCTCTGGGTGCTGCGCGACACGCTCGGTATTCTTGGCCCGAAGTACGGCTGCGGGGTCGCCCAGTGCGGCGCCTGCACGGTGCATGTCGACGGCGCGCCGGTGCGCTCCTGCTCGCTGCCGGTCGACAGCCTGGGCGCTTCGAAGATCGTCACCATCGAGGGGATCGGCGCGGGCGCTGTCGGCAAGAAGGTGCAGGCGGCCTGGACCGAGCTCGACGTCGCCCAATGCGGCTACTGCCAGGCTGGACAGATCATGTCGGCCACCGCGCTGCTCAGCGCCAACGCCAAGCCGACCGACGCCGATATCGACGAGGCCATGAGCGGCAACATCTTCCGCTGCACCACCTACACCCGCATCCGGGCGGCGATAAAGCTGGCGTCCGGCCAGAAGACGGAGGCTTGAGGCCATGGCTGACGGATCCCACCCCATCGTGGCCTCGCGCCGCGACGTCCTGGCCGGCGGCGGCCTGCTGCTGTCCTTCACGGTCGCGGGCAAGGCTGGAGCCGCCGAGGCCGGCGGCGCGACCTCGACGCTGAACGCCTATGTCCGTGTCGCGCCCGACGGGATCGTGACCATCGTCGCCAAGAACCCGGAGGTCGGCCAGGGCGTCAAGACGATGCTGCCGATGCTGATCGCCGAGGAACTGGACGTCGATTGGGGCAGCGTCCGTACCGAACAGGCGATGAACGACCCTACAGTGTATGGCCGTCAGTTCGCTGGCGGCAGCATGGCCACGCCGCTGCATTGGGACGAACTACGCCGGGTCGGCGCGGCGGCGCGGGTGATGCTGATCGCCGCCGCGGCGCAGGGCTGGGGCGTCCCGGCCAGCGATTGCACGACCGCCTCGGGCGTCGTCCACCACAAGGGCTCGAACCGCAAGGCGACCTATGGCTCGCTGGCGGGCAAGGCGGCCGGCGTTCCTGTGCCGGACCTGAAGACCGTGCCGCTGAAGGACCCCAAGGACTACAAGATCATCGGCCAGCCGAAGGTCCAGGTCGACACGGCCGCCATTGTCACCGGCAAGCCGCTGTTCGGCATCGACGTGACAGTGCCGGGCATGCTGTTCGCCACCTATGAGAAGGGGGCGGTGTTCGGCGCGAAGGTCGCCGGTGCGGACCTGGCCGCCGCCAAGGGCGTGAAGGGCGTTCGTGACGCCTTCGTGGTCGAGGGCGGGAAGGAATTGGACGGCTTGCTGCCCGGCGTGGCGGTCGTGGCCGACAGCTGGTGGGCGGCCAAGAAGGGCCGCGACCAGTTGAACACCCGCTGGGCCGACCACCCGACCGGCAAGCAGTCGAGCGCCGGCTTCGCCGCACGCGCCGTCGAACTTTCCAAGACAGCGCCACAGAAGACCGAGCGCAATGACGGCGATGTGGCCGCCGCCCTGAAGGGCGCGAGCAAGACGGTGGAGGCGGCCTACGCCTATCCGTTCATCTCGCACGCCAATCTTGAGCCGCAGAACTGCACGGCGCACTTCAAGGACGGAAAGATCGAGATCTGGGCCCCGACCCAGAACCCCGAGCCGGGCCGCCAACTGGTCGCCAAGACGCTGGGCGTCGCGCCGGGCGACATCACCATCCACATCATCCGTGGCGGCGGCGGCTTCGGCCGGCGGCTGATGAACGATTACATGGTCGAGGCCGCCTGGATCTCCAGGCAGGTCGGCGCGCCGGTGAAGCTGCTGTGGTCGCGCGAAGACGACATGCGTCACGACTTCTACCGCCCGGCCGGCTGGCACTTCCTGAAGGGCGGCGTGAACGCGGCTGGCGACATCGTCGGCTGGCACGATCACTTCGTGACCTTCGGCGAGAACGGCGTGGCGGGACGCAGCGCGGGCATGTCGCCGACTGAGTTCCCGGCGCGGTTCCTGACCAACTATCGCTACGACGTGTCGATGATGCCGTCTGGCGTCCCGACCGGGCCGCTGCGGGCGCCCGGCTCGAACGCCATCGCCTTCGTCGTCCAATCGTTCATTGACGAACTGGCCCATGCGGCAGACGCCGACCCGGTGGCCTTCCGCCTCAAGCTGCTCGGCGACAAGCCGATGGTGGGCGAGCCGCCCTCGGGCTACGCGGCAGGCCGCATGGCCGCGGTGGTGAAGTTGGCGGCGGAGAAATCAGGCTGGGGCCGCAAGTTGCCCAAGGGCTCGGGCCTGGGCGTCGCCTTCCATTACAGCCACCTGGGCTATTTCGCCGAGGTGGTCGAGGTCGCGGTCGCGCCTGGCGGGGCGGTGAAGCTGGTGAAGGTCTGGGTGGCGGCCGATGTTGGCCGGCACGTGATCAATCCCTTCGGGGCGTTGAACCAGATCGAGGGTTCGGTGCTGGATGGCCTGTCGGCGGCCCTGCACCAGAAGATCACCATCGAGAACGGTGCGGCGGTGGAGAGCAACTTCACCGACTACGCCCTGATGCGGATCAATGAGGCGCCGCCGATCGAGACGCACTTCATCAAGTCGGACAATTCCCCGACCGGCCTGGGTGAACCGGCTCTGCCGCCGATCCTCCCAGCCCTGTGCAACGCGATCTTCGCCGCCACCGGCAAGCGTATCCGGCAACTGCCCGTCGATACGGAGATGCTCAAGACCGTCTAGGTATTGTGGCCAAATCGTCAGAACCCGGACGCTTTTGAGCGTCCGGGCCATGACCCGCTATCGAGAAAACTGAAGGCGCGGTATGACGTTGGCCCGAGGCGGCGACGCCTTCAAAGATAATGACGCCATGACAACCAGCCGGCCGCCGACGAAACGCTACGAGCAGCGCAAGAGCGCCATCGTCAGTTCCGCTGTCGAGGTGATCAACCGCAAGGGCGTTCGGGGCATGACCCTGGCCGATGTCGCGCTGCGGCTGAACCTCGTGCCAACCGGGGTGATCTACTATTTCAAGAACAAGGAAGACCTGGCCAGCGCCTGCTTCCTGCACGGCATCGAGCTTTTCAATGATCTCTCGGCCGCCGGCGAGGCGGGCACGAGCGTCTGCGAACGTCTGGCGCTCTTCCTGGACGCCTATTTTGACTACAAGGGGCGCGTGGTTCTGGGCGAGGCCGAGCCGATCGCGGTCTTCAACGACGTGCGCGCGCTGAATAGTGCGCCGGTCAATGCGGCCTATTTGGAGATGTTCCGCAAGGTGCGCGGGCTCCTCCAGGGACCAGAGACCCAAGGCCTGTCGCGGGCCGGCATGAACGCCCGCGCCCACCTGCTGATTTCAGAGGCTTTCTGGGCGGTGGTCTGGCTGCGGCGTCATGACGTCGAGGACTATGGGCGGGTCTCCAAGCGAGTGCTGGCGATCACCGCTGATGGCCTCGGAGCGCCTGGCGCGGCTTGGGCGCCGCTGGCCTTGCCGACCCTGATCGCCGAGCCGACCGCCGGGCCCGAAGCGTCGAGCGAACTGTTCCTGCGCGCGGCCACCCAGTTGATCAACGAAGAGGGCTATCTCGGCGCGTCGGTCGAGAAGATCTCGGCCCGGCTCAACGTCACCAAGGGCGCTTTCTATCATCACAACGAGAACAAGGATGAGCTGGTCGTCGCCTGTTTCGAGCGCACCTTCGAGGTGATGCGCCGGGCGATCCGGCAGGCCGAAGAACTATCTGGCAGCGGGCTTCAAACCCTGACGACCGTGGCCGCGGCGCTGGTCTCCTACCAGATGTCGGGCAACGCGCCGTTGCTGCGCGCCTCGGCCCTGACCTCGGCCCCGGAATCGATCCAGCCGCAGCTGCTGGCGAAGTTCGACCGCCTATCGGACCGCTTCGCCTCGCTGATCTCCGACGGCGTCGCCGATGGATCGGTGCGGGCGGTGGACACCAACATCGCCGCCCAGATGCTGACCGCGATGATCAACGCCGCCGCCGAGCTTCATCACTGGGCTAGCGATGTGACGCCTCAGGAAGCCACGGAGCTCTATGTCCGGCCGTTCTTCGAGGGCCTGCTCTCGCCGCGTCCCGACTAGGCGCGGGCGTTCCCGCCGGGCAGAGTGAAAGAAAACGCCCTGGGGGACGCCAAGTGAAGAAACTGCTGATCGCCAATCGCGGCGAGATCGCCGTCCGTATCGCGCGTACCGCCGCCGAAATGGGGATCGAGACGCTCGCCGTCTATTCCAGCGACGACGCCGCTTCGCTTCACACCCGCAAGACCGACGCCGCCCACGCCCTGACGGGCTCTGGCCCGGCGGCCTATCTCGATGGCGCGCAGATCCTGGCGGCGGCCAAGGCGCTTGGCTGCGACGCCATCCATCCGGGCTACGGCTTTCTGTCGGAGAACGCGGCCTTTGCGCGGGCTTGCGCCGAGGCGGGCGTCATCTTCGTCGGGCCATCGGCCGAGACCCTGGAGTTGTTCGGCGACAAGGGCCGCGCCCGAGCCCTGGCCGCACAATGCGACGTCCCGATCCTGGCGGGAACGCAGGGCGGAACAACCCTGGCTTCAGCGCGCGCTTTCATGGAAGGGCTGGGCGCCGGTGGGGCGGTGATGGTCAAGGCGGTGGCCGGCGGCGGCGGTCGCGGCATGCGGCCGGTCCGCGCGTTGGGCGAGCTCACCGACGCCTTCGAGCGCTGCGCCTCCGAGGCCCAGGCCGCGTTCGGCGACGGCTCGCTCTATGTTGAACAGTTTCTGCCCCACGCCCGGCATGTGGAGGTGCAGATCGTCGGCGACGGCCAGGTGGTTTCGCACCTCTGGGACCGCGAATGCAGCTTACAGCGGCAGCGCCAGAAGGTGGTGGAGATCGCGCCGGCCGACAGCCTGCCGCTTGAGACTCGCGAGCGACTGTTCGAAGCCGCTGTCGCTCTTGGCCGCGCCGCCCATTATCGAAATCTCGGCACCGTTGAATTTCTGGTCGATGGCGAGAGCGTAGTGTTCATCGAGGCTAATCCGCGTCTGCAGGTCGAGCATACGGTGACCGAGGCGGTGACGGGGCTGGACCTCGTCCGCATACAGATTGAGGTGGCGCGAGGCCGCTCGCTCGCCGATCTCGGTCTGACCCAAAGTCAGGTGCCTAGCCCGCGCGGCAGTGCCGTGCAGGCCAGGATTAACTTGGAGACCATGAGCGCCGACGGGTCGGCCAAGCCGTCGGGCGGGGTGCTGTCGGCCTATGAGCCGCCGTCCGGTCCTGGCGTGCGGGTCGACGGCTTTGGCTACGCCGGCTATCGCACCAGCGCCCGCTTCGACAGTTTGCTGGCTAAGCTGATCGTCCATTCGGTCGACCTGCCCACGGCGAGCGCCAAGGCCCGCCGCGCGCTGTCGGAATTCCGCATTGCTGGATCGGCGACCAATATCGGCTTCCTGCAAAGCCTGCTGGCCCATCCGGCGGTGGCCAAGGGGGAGGTCCACACCCGCTTCATAGAGGAGCGAATGGAGGAGCTGAGCGGCAGCGCTGAGGCGCCGAAGCTCTACTTCGAAACGACGGGCGCCGCGCCAGTTAGGCGCGCCGGCGCGCATATCGACGCCTCAGACCCGCTGGCCGTCCTGCATCATGGCAAGGCGCCGAGCGCCGCTGAGGAAGATGACGAGCTGGAGGGGCCGGAGGGGGCCAGGCCCCTGCGCGCGCCGTTGCAGGGCACCCTCATCGGTCTCCTCGCGAAAGTGGGTGATGAGGTTCGCGAGGGCCAGCCGCTGTTCGTCATGGAAGCCATGAAGATGGAGCACGTGATCGCCGCCAGTTTCTCCGGCGTGGTGCGGCAGATCGCGGTGGCCGAGGGCGATACCGTCTTCGAGGAGCATCCGTTGGCCTTCATCGAGGAGGCCGATGTCGCCGGCGGCGTGGTGGCGCAGGAAGAGGAGATCGACCTCGACCACATCCGCCCCGATCTCGCCGAGGTGCTGGAGCGTCACCGGTTGACCACGGACGCAGCGAGGCCGGAGGCGACGGCGCGGCGGCGCAAGACTGGTCAGCGGACCACTCGCGAGAACATTGAGGACCTCTGCGACGAGGGTAGCTTCACCGAGTATGGCGCCCTGACCCTGGCCGCTCGGCGGCGGCGCAACACCCTGGACGAGCTGATCGCCCAGACGCCGGCCGACGGCATGGTGATGGGGCTGGGCTCGGTCAACGGCGACCGCTTCGCCGAGGAGAAGTCCCGGGTCGCGGTGATGGCCTATGACTACACGGTGCTGGCCGGGACCCAGGGAGCGCACAACCACGAGAAGCTCGACCGGATGAGCGAGATCGCCCTGCGCTGGCGGGTGCCCACCGTGTTCTTCACCGAGGGTGGTGGCGGGCGGCCCGGCGACACCGAGGGCGGCGGCTTCACCCGGGGCTTCGAGTTCTGGGGCCGGCTATCGGGCGCCGTGCCCCTGGTGGGGATCAATTCCGGCCG
>NZ_JAURWM010000207.1 GCF_030654915.1 Phenylobacterium sp.
GTGGCCAGGTGCCGGTCCAGGCAGTTGACCGAGACGTTCAGGACGCCGTCGGCGAACCAGCGGATACGGAAGTCTTCGCGGTTGAAGGAGACGTCCTTGACCACGCTGAAGGGGGTGATCCAATCCAGCCGTTCGGCGACCTTGGTCCAGTAGGCGTCAGGGTTGGTTCCGACCTCTGCGACGGCGGCGGCATAGCCCGCGGCGTCCATATGCGCGCGTTCAGCCCAGGATTTCGGAACCGGAAAGACTTCGCCGTCGCTCACGCTGCGCACTCCCATTTCAAACTTTTGGGGAGTTATGCGGGTTGCGGCGCTCGGCGCAACTGCCGAGCCGCGCGAACTTGCGTTTCGCGTGGCTGCGGCGCCCGCGCGCCTTGTCGCGGCCGGCGGGATCGGAGATGTGTGGCGGCTTGGCCATTGGAGACCCGCCGCATGCGTCCCATCCTCGCTCTCGCGCTCGCCGCCCTGATCACATCGCCGGCGCTGGCCGCTGAAGCCGATGGCGCGCGGTGGTGGTCGCATGTCGAGACCTTGGCCGGTCCGCAGTTCGAAGGCCGGCTGACCGGCAGCCCCGGCTACGACAAGGCCGCGGCCTATGCGGCCGACCGTTTCAAGGCCTATGGCCTGCTGCCGGCCGGAACGGACGGCTACCTGCAGCCGATGAAATTCACCGTCCAGCGCGTCCTCGCAGACCGCTCGATCGCGGCCCTGGTGGTGGACGGCCAGGTCCAGCCCCTGCAGGTGGGCCCTGACATCCTCCTGGGTTCGCGTCTGCCTCAGCCCAAGGCCATCGAGGCGCCGCTGGTCTTCATCGGCTACGGCCTGCATCTGCCGGAGATCGGCTATGACGACTTTTCCGGCCAGGACCTGAAGGGCAAGATCGCGGTCTATGTGAACGGCGGGCCGTCCGATATCTCGGCGGCGCTGAAGTCCCACTCGCGCGGCTCCGAGACCTGGCGCGCGGCCCAGGCGGCCGGCGCCGTCGGCCTGATCGCCCTGCCGACCCCGAAATCGATGGACGTGCCGTGGGAACGGCAGATCGCCAATTCCAGCCAGCCCGGCATGTATCCGGCCGATCTGGCCTTGCGTGAAGTGAAGGGCGAGCGGTTCTCGGCCAGCTTCAATCCTGCCCAGGCCGAGAAGCTGTTCGCGCGTTCGGGTCACAGCTTCGCCGAGGTGTTAGCGCTGGCCGACGCCTCCAAGCCGATCAAGGGCTTCGACCTGAAGATCGGGCTTAAGGCCCAGGTCGCCGCCGACGTCACCGAGGTCGCCTCGTCTAACGTCGTGGCGAAACTGCCGGGGACCGATCCCAAGTTGAAGGCCGAGCACGTGGTGATCACCGCCCACCTCGATCACCTCGGGCTCAACACCACGGGCCAGGGTGCGCCCTATTATGCCGGGGCCATGGACAACGCCTCGGGCGTCGCCTCGGTGCTGGAGATCGCCCGGACGCTCAGCGAGTCCAAAGCCAAGCCGAAGCGCTCGATCCTGTTCGTGCTGGTGACGGGTGAGGAAAAGGGCCTGCTGGGCTCGAAGTATTTCGCCGAGCGTCCCAGCGTGCCGGTCCGCTCGGTGGTCGGCAATCTGAACATGGACATGGCGCTGCCGCTGTGGCCGCTGAAGTCGGTGATCGTCCTCGGCGTCGACGAAAGCACGCTGGGCGACGCCGCCCGGGCCGCGGCCGTCGCCCAAGGCTTGGAGGTGGTCGCCGACCCCTATCCGGATCGCAACTCGTTCATCCGCTCCGATCAGTACAGCTTCATTCGCGCTGGCGTGCCGGCCCTGGCCTTCAAGTTCGGCTTCAAGGCCGGCACACCGGAGGCGCAGATCGAAAAGACCTGGCGCGCCGAGCGCTATCACGGGCTAGCCGACGACCTGACCCAGCCGGTCGAGCGCGCCGACGCGGTGAAGTTCAACGCCTTCATGGCGCAGGTCGCCATGCAGGCCGCCGACGCCCCCGAGCGTCCCACCTGGAAGGACGACAGCTTCTTCAAGCGGTTTGCGAAGTAGGGGGCGAGCCGGAACGCTCCCCGGGCTCTTGTCTCGGGGATCCATACACGCAGACCGGCCAGGTAAGCCGTCGACCTCGGAGGCATGGATGGCCGGCTCAAGAGGCCGGCCATGACGAGTAGATTGGGGAGGAAGAGCCCTCTCCGTCCGCCCACCCGATGGAAGGAAATCGGACCTGTGCGAAGTAGGGGGCGACATCGTTCAACCGCAGCGCCATCTAGAGGCCTCCTTCGCGCGGTTGGATTGTCGGCCCTGGCGAACGGTAAGATGCCCGGACCCCGGACGCACTGTGCTGGATTAGGAATTTAGATGCTGCTCCACCTCTCCACCTGGCAAGAAGTCGAAGCCTATCTGGAACGCTCCAAGACGGTGATCGTGCCGATCGGCTCCAATGAACAGCACGGGCCGACCGGCCTGCTGGGCACCGACTGGCTCTGCCCTGAGATCATCGCCCACGAGGCGCAGAAAAGTTCCGATCTGTTGATCGCTCCAACCTTCAACATCGGCATGGCTCAGCATCACCTGGGCTTCCCCGGCACCATCTCGCTGCGACCCTCGACCTTTATCGCCGCCATCGGCGATTGGTGCCGCTCGCTGGCCGGGCACGGGTTCGAGAAGATCTATTTCCTGAACGGTCACGGCGGCAATGTCGCCACCATCGAAGCGGCGTTCTCTGAGCTGTACGCCGAGGCCAGCTTTGGCCGGACCGAGCGCGGGTTCGCCTGCAAGCTCAAGAACTGGTGGGAGCTGCGCGGCGTCAACGCCCTGGCCCATCGGCAATTCCCGGTCGGCCACGGCAGCCATGCGACGCCCTCGGAAATCGCCGTCACCCAGTGGGCCTATCCGGACGCCATCAAGACCGCCAACTACGCGCCGCAGATCGCGCCCACCGGTCCGATCCGCGAGGCGCTCGATTTCCGCGCCCGCTATCCCGACGGCCGAATGGGGTCCGATCCGGGCCTGGCCACGCCGGAAAAGGGCGGCGAACTGGTGGCCCTGGCCGCCGAGGGTTTGATCGCCGACGTGGCGGACTTCTCGGCCGAGGTGTTTCCGGCGCGGGGCTAGAGCTAGGCGGTGACGATCTGGCCGTTCACGACTGTGAGCGGCCAGGGCGTCAGGCGCTCATCGGCGCAGGGGCCGGCGATGCAGACACCGTCCAGCGGTCGGAACAGGGCCGCGTGGCCCCCGCAGAGGATCAGGTCGCCCTCGCGGGTCAGGTAGCGGTCGTCCCAGGCGGCTAGCGGCCAGCCGGCGTGAGGACAGGAATCCACATAGCCGCGGATCTCCTCGCCCAGCCGCACGACGAAGCCGGCGAACATCTTGCTGTCTGCGCGAAACCGGAAGCCCTTCGATCCGGGATCGGCCAAGTCGGCCACCGCGCAGAGCGCGACGCCGGCCGGCGGCCGGGCTGGATTGTCGGAGCTATCGCGCGTCAACCGAGCTTTCCGAGCGACGGGCGGAAGGCGGTGATGTCGACGCGCTCGAACAAGCCCGCCTGGTTGTAGGGGTCGCCGGCCGCGAGGGCCTGGGCTTCGGCGAGGGTCTCCATCTCCACCATGATGATCGATCCGGCCATGTCGCCATTCTCGTTCAGCATCGGACCGCCCAGCCGCAGTTGGTCGCGGAAGCCGCCGACATAGGCCAGGTGGGCCTCGCGCGTGGCCATGCGCAGTTCCAGGGAGTTCGGCTTGTCGACGCAGTAGATGGCGAAGATGGTCAAGGCGGCGGTCCTCTTAGCGTTCGGTGGTGATCGGGCGGGCGAGCAGGGCGGCGATGGCCTCGTCAACCTTGGCCTCGCCGGCCAGGATGGCCGCGACGGCGGCGCAGATCGGGGTTTCGACGCCCAGCTTGTTCGCCAGCGCCAGGACGGCGGGGGCCGAGGCGACGCCTTCGGCGACAGAGACCTTTCCGGCCAGGGCCTGTTCCAGGGTCTGGCCGGCGCCCAGCGCCAGGCCGACGCTCATATTGCGCGACTGCGGGCTGGAGCAGGTGAGCACCAGGTCGCCGAGCCCGCAGAGGCCCGCGACGGTCTCGGCCTCACCGCCCAACGCCACGGCCATGCGGGTCATCTCGGCGAAGCCGCGGGTGATCAGGGCGGCGTGGGCGCTGCGGCCCAGGCCCCGACCCTCGACCACGCCGCAGGCGATGGCCAGGACGTTCTTCACCGAGCCGCCGATCTCGGCGCCGATCATGTCGGTGGCGAGGTAGGGGCGGAAAGTCGGCAGGCTCAGCGCCGCGGCGAGTTGGAAGCCCATCTCCTCGTCCGGGCAAGCCAGGGTGACGGCGGTCGGCAAGCCCTTGGCCACGTCGATGGCGAAGCTTGGTCCCGACAGCACCGCCGGTGAGGCTTGCGGCAGGCCCTCGTTGAGCACCTCGGTCATCAGCTTGAGCGAGCCCTGCTCGACGCCCTTGGAGCAGAGCACCATCGGCACGCCGGCGCGGGCGTAGGGCCGGAAGGCGTCTAGGCTGCCGCGCAGGTGCTGGGCCGGGGTGACGTTCAAGACGAAGTCTGTCTCGCCGAGTTCGGCGAGGTCGCTCGTGGCCCGGACCGGCGCATCGAACACCACGCCAGGCAGGAAGGTCTTGTTCTCGCGCGCCTCGTTGATGGCGCTGACCACCTCAGGCTCGCGTGCATAGAGCGTGGTGGCGAGGCCCGCGCGGGCGCAGACCAGGGCCAGGGCGGTGCCCCAGGCTCCGCCGCCGATAACGCCAGCAGTCTTCATGCCTTGGCTCCTTTACGGCCGGGAACGTGGGTTGGGTTGGCCAGGGCGGCGGCCTCGTCCAGCGGCCAGCGCGGCCGGGCCGGCGCATCCAGCGGGTCGGTGATCCCCAGGGCCAGCCGCTCAGCTCCGGCCAGGGCGATCATCGCGGCGTTGTCGGTGCAATAGGCGAGCGGCGGGGCGTCGAACGAGAAGCCTCGCGCGGTCGCGATGTCCTGGAGTTTGGTGCGCACAGCCGTGTTGGCCGCGACCCCGCCGGCGACGACGAAACGCAAGGGAGCGCCCTCGTGCTCGCGGGCATAGGCGACCATCGCCTTGTCGGTGCGGTCGGACAGCTGGCGGGCGATGGCGGTCTGGACGGCGGCCGCCAGGTTCTTGCGCTCGATGTCGGTATTGACCGTGGCGGCCATGCGCGAGGCGGCGGTCTTCAGCCCGGAGAACGAGAAATCGAACCCTTCACGCCCCAGCAGGGCGCGGGGCAGGGCGTAGCCGCTGGGATCGCCGCCCTCGGCGAGCTTCTCCAGGGCTGGGCCGCCGGGATAGGGCAGGCCCATGCTCTTGGCGATCTTGTCGAAGGCCTCGCCCGCGGCGTCGTCGATGGTCGAGCCCAGGCGACGGCAGGCGCCCACCCCCTCAACGGCCAGAATCTGGCAGTGGCCGCCGGACACCAGCAGCAGCAGGAACGGATAGGGGATGTCGGCGGCCAGCCGCGCGGAGACCGCGTGGCCCTCCAGATGGTTCACCGCGACCAGCGGCAGGCCGCGCGCCAAGGCGACGGCTTTGCCGAACGACAGGCCCACCATCACGCCGCCGACCAGGCCGGGACCGGCTGTCGCCGCCACCCCGGTGAGATCGCTGTAGCTGACGCCGGCGGTGCGCATCGCCTCGGCGACGATGGCGTCGATGGTCTCGACGTGGGCGCGGGCGGCGATTTCGGGCACGACGCCGCCATAGGGGGCGTGGGCCGCGATCTGGGTGCCGACGATCGAGGACAGCACTTCAACCCCGCCGGAAACATCCAGGCGCACCACCGCCGCGGCGGTCTCATCGCAGCTGGTTTCCAGGCCCAGGACGGTCAGCGGCTCGATCACTCGGTCTCCCGGTGGTTGCGACTTGCGGTCCCGTCCTATAGGCCGGGACCTCCTTTGAAACGCCGAGGTAGACTGCGCGTCGTGCCCACGCAACCGCCCGTCCGGATCGGAGCCCGCGGCTCCAAGCTTTCGCTGGCCCAGGCCGGCATCATGCAACGCCGTATCGCAGCGGCGCTCGGAGCCGATCCGAGCGACCCTGCGCAGGTGGAGGCGCGCGCGCCTCTGATCGTCATCACCACCAGCGGGGACCGTATCCAGGACCGTCGCCTGATGGAAATTGGCGGTAAGGGCCTGTTCACCAAGGAAATCGAGGAGGCGCTGCTCGACGGCTCCATCGACTGCGCGATTCACTCGATGAAGGACATGCCGGCCCTGTTGCCGGAGGGCCTGTGCATCGCCGCCATCCCTGAGCGCGAGGATCCTCGCGACGCCTTCCTCAGCCACAAGGTCGCTCGCCTGGAGGATTTGCCGCAGGGCGCGATCCTCGGCACCGCCTCGCTGCGCCGTCAGGCCCAGTCGCTCCACCGCCGCCGCGATCTCGACGTCCAGATGCTGCGCGGCAATGTCGATACGCGCCTGGCCAAGCTGGCGGCCGGAGACGCCGACGCCATCCTGCTGGCGATGTCGGGTCTGATCCGTCTGGGCCTTGGCCATCTGCCCCAGAGCCTGATCGACCCCGTCGAGTGCCCGCCCGCGCCTGGCCAGGGCGCCCTGGCCATTGAGACTCGCATTTCCGACATTGGCGCGCCCTGGCTGGAAGCGGTGCGTCACGCCCCGACCGCCGTGGCCGTGGCCGCCGAACGCGGCGCCCTGACCGCCCTGGAAGGTTCCTGCAAGACCGCTGTCGGGGCGCATGCGCGGCTGGCCGGCGGCGGCCTGCATCTGATCGTCGAGGCGCTGTCTGCGGACGGCGTCCACCGTTTCCGCCGCGAGGGTTCGGCCGAGCTCTCGTCGGCCCAGGACCCGTTGGATGCGGCCCGCGCGCTGGGCCTCTCCCTTGGCGCGGCGGTGCGCGAAGAGGGCGGCGATCTCATCCTGCTGCCGGAATGATCCGAACCGTGGATTGATTCCGCGGCCGTCCCCCTCCAGGGTCTCGGGCGATATAGGTCTTTTCCACCTGCGATGAACGCCGCCCGACCCTTGAAGATCTGGATCACCCGCGCGCAGCCGGGGGCGGACGCGACCGCCGCGCGGGTCCATGTGCTGGGCCACGCCACCCTTGTGGCGCCGCTGCTGGCGGTCGAGATGCTGGAGAACGTCGAGGTCGACTTGACCGGCGTTGGGGCGTTGGCCTTCACCAGCGCCAATGGACTGCGGGCCTTCGCTCGGCTTAGCGCTGATCGCTCGTTGAGGGTCTTTGCCGTCGGCGCGGCCACGGCCCAGGCCGCGCGTCAGGCGGGTTTCAAGCAGGTGCTGTCGGCGGATGGCGACGTCGCGGCCCTGGCTAGGGGTATAGCTTCGCGGCGGGCGGAGATCGGCGGGGCGGTCCTGCATCCCGGCGCGGCCGAGTTGGCCGGCGACCTGGCCGGCGCCCTGGAGCAGGCGCGCGTCGAGGTGCGGGCCCTGACGCTCTACGACACCTTGCCGACCCGGTTTGAGCCTCGTCAGATCGAGCAATTGGCGGACGTGGACATCGCCCTGGTCCACTCGGCCAAGGCGGCCGCGGCCCTGGCCGTCATCCTCAAGAACCATCCTCAGCCGCACCTGCGCGTGCTCGGCCTTTCCAAGGCGGTGCTCAAGCCCTTGGCTCGCGCCGAGGTTTCGCAGAAGACCTTCGCGCCCTTTCCCCTCGAAGCGGCCTTGCTGAACTTGATAGACCGTTAGGGTGTGAGGGTGACCAGCCGTGCGAGGCGCGGGTCTGGAAGGCCGACACGAGCCCAATTGGTCAGATCTCGATCTAGAGAGCCGTATTTTCGTCGAGAAGGCCGCTGATCGGGTGCGTCTGGTGACGAGTTTCGTCGAAAACGGGGAGCTGATTCATCCGCGCCACGAACGGCGCGAGCCGACCACGGGCGAATTGCCGAAACTGCAGGTTTCCTGCGCAATCTCAGTGGCTTACCTATGGGCGGGAAAGGCCTCGGCGCCGCGCTGTTCGGTCGGGGAAGGCCTCTGTGAGGAGGAGGAACCGCCCGTTCCACCGGCCCGGCATGCTGGTTGGCGGCGCGCTCAAGCAAGGCGGCGCTTGGCGAGCGGCCCGAGAGTCGCTAAGTAGGCCCTCCTTCGCGGGGCCAATCGCCCCACGAACGCGCACCAGGCCGCTTTAGCTCAGCTGGTAGAGCACCTCATTCGTAATGAGGGGGTCACAGGTTCGAGTCCTGTAAGCGGCACCATTTTCCCATGAACAAGTCGGCGGCGCGGCGGCTAGAGCCGATCCGGCCGCGTGGGCGTCATCT
>NZ_JAURWM010000214.1 GCF_030654915.1 Phenylobacterium sp.
TGGCGACGATGGCTTCGTCGATCACCTTCTCGACCAGCGGCAGGGCGGCGCCCTCAGAACCGATCAGGGCGTCGGCGCCGAGCGCCACGTTCTCGAAGGTGACTTCCGAGGCGCGGAAGCCGTCGACCGTCGGGTAGTCGCGCGTCGTCACGCCCTTGGCGTTCTTCGGCACGATGAACACCGAGACGCCCTCCCCGTCGCGCTGGCCGCCGCCGGTGCGGGCGGTGACGATCAGGTGCGTGGCGTAGGGCGCGCCGATGACGACCGCCTTGTGGCCGTTCAGCACGTAGCCCGCGCCGTCCTTCTTGGCGGTGGTCTTCAGGTCCTGCCAAGTGTAGCGGGCCTGTGGTTCGGCATAGGCGAAGGCGATGATCGTCTCGCCGCCGATGATGCTGGCGATCATGTCGGCCGCGCCGGCGTAACCAGAGTGCTTCAGGAAGCCGCCGCCGATCACCACGGTGCCGAGATAAGGCTCGACCACCAGGGACTTGCCCAGCTCTTCCATGATGACCATGTTGTCGGTCGAACCGCCGCCGAGGCCGCCAAGCTCTTCCGAGAACGGCGCGCCCAGGATGCCGAGCTCTTCGGCGAAGGCCTTCCAGACCGCCGGACGCCAGCCCGGCTCGGCCTTCAGCGCATCGCGGCGCTGCTCAAAGCTATAGTTGTCGGCCAGATAGCTCGCGACCGTATCGCGCAGCATCGACTGTTCTTCGGTGAAGCTGAAATCCATCTGGGTTCCCCGTGCGACACCCCGCCCCGGCGCATCGGCCGAGGGCGGGCTTTAGGCTTGTTGTGAATTAAGACGATCGACGACTAGAGGCCCAGCACCATCTTGGCGATGATGTTGCGCTGGATCTCGTTCGACCCGCCATAGATCGAGGTCTTGCGGCCGTTGAAGTAGTCGCCAGCCAGGCCTTCGGCGTAGTCGGGGCCGATGTTGGCGTTGTGACCCAGGTCGCGCAGATAAGGCGCGCCGTAGTGGCCGACGGCCTCCAGGGCGAGCTCATGCAGGCGCTGTTGGATCTCGGTGCCCTTGATCTTGAGGATCGAGCTTTCCGTGCCAGGTCCCTTGCCGCTGCTTTCGCCGGCCAAGGTGCGCAGCTCGGTGAACTCAAGCGCCGTCAGGTCGATCTCGAGCTCGGCGACCTTGCGCTTGAAGAACGGGTCGGCCAGCAGCGGGCCGCCGGCGTCCGAACGCTCAGTGGTGGCGATCTCGCGAACTCGCTCCAGGCCGCGCTTCGACCGCGCGACGCCGGCGATGCCCGACCGCTCATGGGCCAGCAGCGCCTTGGCGCAGGTCCAGCCTTGGTTCTCGTGGAAGACGCGGTTCTCGACCGGCACCTTCACGTTGTCGAGGAAGACGTCGTTGACCTCATGGCCGCCTTCCAGCGTCGTGATGCGGCGCACCTCGATACCCGGCGTCTTCATGTCGATCAGCAGGAAGGAGATCCCGGCCTGCGGCTTCGAATTCGGGTCGGTGCGGACCAGGAAGAAGCCCCAGTCGGCGTGCTGGCCAAGGGTCGTCCACGTCTTTTGACCGTTGACGATGTAGTACTCTTTGCCGTCGTCGCCGGTGACGCGCTCGGCCTTGCACTTCAGCGAGGCGAGGTCGGAACCAGCGCCCGGCTCCGAGTAGCCCTGGCACCACCACACCTGGCCGTCACGGATGCCCGGCAGGAACTTCTCTTTCTGCTCCTGGGTGCCGAAGGTGTAGATCACCGGCGCCAGCATCGCGACGCCGAACGGCAGGATGCCGATGGTGTCGGCGCGCGCCTGTTCCTCGGACCAGATGTACTTCTGGGTGGGCGTCCAGTCGGTGCCGCCGAATTCCTTCGGCCACGACGGAGCCGACCAACCCTTCTTGGCCAGGATGCGGTGCCAGGACAGATAGTCCTCACGGCCGAGATCCTCACCGCGATTCTGTTTATCGCGGAGTTCCTGCGGATAGTTCTGCGCGATGAAGGTGCGAGCCTCCTCGCGGAAAGCGGCGTCTTCGGGCGAAAAATCAAGGTTCATGGAGGGGCTCCCTGGCGCGAGCATTTACAGCGTATTTTGTTGACGCGGACCATAGACGGCAAAGATGACGATGTGAAGATGACGCTTACGTCAACGTCACCGCAAATTGCCGTGCAGAACCGGCCGAGCCGGCTTTTAAGGAGCAACAAATATGATTGGAAGGCGGATCCGAGCATAGGATTGACGCCCGCGAGTGGACGCC
>NZ_JAURWM010000219.1 GCF_030654915.1 Phenylobacterium sp.
AGATGAAGCCCCGCGTCGACCACGAATATCCGCTCAGCGAATGGCGTGCCGCCTTCGATTCGCTGGCGACCCGCAAGGTGGTCGGCAAGACCATCGTGCGGCCCGATCTGTAGGAACAGAGTTCAAGATGACCATTGAAAAAGAAGAAGAACTCGAAGGCCTGAAGGCCGCTGGCCGATTGGTGGCGCGGACGCTGGAGGCGATGGGCAAGGCCCTGGAGCCCGGCATCACCACCCGCGAGCTTGATCAGTTGGGCCGCCAGATGCTGGAGCTGGAGGGCGCCCGCTCGGCCCCGGAACTAACCTCCAAATTCCCCGGGGCGACCTGCATTTCCGTCGGCCCCGACTGCGCTCACGGCATTCCCGACGATCGCAAGATCGCCGCCGGCGACCTAGTCAATATCGACGTCTCGGCCGAGTTGAACGGGTTCTTCGGGGACACCGGCGCCAGCTTCGCCGTCCCGCCGGTGACACAGAAGATCGAGCGTCTGTGCCGCGACGGCCGCCGCGCGATGTGGAGCGGCATCCGCGCCGTGCGTCCTGGCGGCAAGCTTAACGAGATCGGCAAGGCCATCGAGACCTTCGCCGACAAGCACGGCTACAGTCTGGTCAAGAACCTCGCCAGCCATGGCGTCGGCCGCTCGCTGCATGACGATCCGGGTGAAATCCCGACCTGGTGGGAGCCCGGCGATCGCCGCCGCATTCACGAGGGCCTGGTCTTCACCATCGAACCCTTCCTGTCGCTGGGCGCGGACTGGGTCGAGGAGTTGGACGACGGTTGGACGCTCACCCCGCCCGGCGGCGAGCCCACCGTGCAGTACGAACACACCTTGGTGGCGACGAAACGCGGGCCGGTGATTCTGACCCTCGCCTGACCGCTCCGAGAGGGGTGACGAGCGTCGCGGATCACATTAATGCTGCTTCGAACGCTCAAAGCATGCGGAATAGCGCGTGTTGGAGGTCGCGACGGTTGACACGTCCGGCCGCCTAACCTAGGAAGCGCGCCTTGTTTTCGAGCCGGAGCTAATCACGTGAAGCGGACTTTCCAACCGTCCCGACTGGTGCGCGCTCGTCGTCACGGTTTCCGCAGCCGTATGGCGACGAAGAACGGCGCCAAGATTGTGGCTCGCCGTCGCGCCAAGGGCCGCAAGCGCCTGACCGCCTAAGACGTTACGTCTTGACGGCTTAGGTGTCGGTCATGACCGACGCCCCCCCAAAAATCGAGCGCTTACAAAAGCGCCCTGATTTCCTCGCCGCGGCGCGCGCTGTTTCGTGCGCCAAAGGCGCGGTTGTTCTGCAGGCCCGCAATCGGGCCGACGACACCCCCTTGATCAGAGTTGGCTTCACGGCCACCCGTAAGGTCGGGGGGGCGGTGGTCCGCAATCGCGCCAAGCGGCGCATGCGTGAAGCCGCCAGGCTGCTTTTGCCGCAACTCGCCAAGCCTGGCTTTGACTATGTATTGATCGCCCGCAACGGCGCGCCGACGCGCCCGTGGCCGCGTTTGCTTGACGATGTGAAAAGCGCGCTGATAAGCCTCGCGGCCGATAGCGACAGCCCGTCCCGCGCCTCGCCGCGCCCCCCTCCTTCCCCCTCCGCCTGAGCGCGCGTCCTTATGCAAGAGAACAACAACCGCAATACGATCATCTTCGTGGTCAGCGCGGTTCTGATCCTGATCGCCTACCAGTTCCTGGTCGTTGACCCCGCGACCAAGCGGCGCAACGCCGACATGGTCCGTCACAAGGCCGCCGCCGTGGAGGCTCAGAAGCCTGGCGCGCTGCCCGCCGCGACACCGGGAACGGTGGTCGTCTCGCGTGAGCAAGCCGCCGCGGCCAGCGCCCGTATCCCGGTCGCCACGCCGGCCCTCGCCGGTTCGATCTCCCTGCGCGGCGCGCGGATCGACGATCTGTTCCTGAAGAACTACCGCCAGACGGTCGAGAAGACCTCGCCGCCGGTGGAACTGCTGCGCCCCGAGGGCTCGCGCTACGCCTACTTCGCCGAATTCGGCTGGACCGGCGCCAATCTGCCTGGCCTGCCGACCGCCGACACGGTCTGGAACGTGGTCGAGGGTTCGACCCTCGCGCCCGGCCAGCCGGTGACCCTGCGCACCAGCAACGGCCAGGGCCTGACCTTCACCCGTAAGATCGAGGTGGACGACCGCTTCATGTTCACGGTGACCGACACCGTGGCCAACACCGGTGCAGGCTCGGTGACGCTCGCCCCCTACGGCTCTGTCCAACGCCAGGGCATCCCGGCGGGCCTGGGCAAGATCCACATCGTCCATGAAGGCGCGATCGGCTGGCTCGGCGACGAACTGCGCCAGGTGAAGTACGCCAAGTGGCTCAAGGACGGCGGCGGCCCGACCATCGCCTCCACGGGCGGCTGGACCGGCATCACCGACAAGTACTGGCTCGCGGCCATGATCCCCGATCAAAAGGAACGCATCCAAAGCCAGTACCGGATGACCCGGGCCGGCGAGACCGACATTTTCGAGGCCAACTATATCGGCCAGCCGCGGGTCATTCCCGCCGGCCGCCAGATCACCGAAACCACCCGCCTGTTCGCCGGCGCCAAGACGGTTCCGGTGCTGAAGGACTACGAAACCAAGCTGGGTGTGCCGCACTTCGACATGGCCGTCGATTGGGGGAACTTCTGGTTCATCACTCGGCCGATGTTCGCCTTCCTCGACTTCATCTATCGCCACGTCGGCAACTTCGGGATCGCGATCCTGCTGCTGACCGTCGCGGTGAAGCTCATCTTCTTCCCGCTGGCCAACAAGAGCTACGAGTCGCTCACCAAGATGAAGAAGGTGCAGCCGCAGGTCGAAGAGCTGCGCAAGCGCCTCAAGGAGGACCCGGCCAAGCAGCAACAAGAGCTGATGGCGCTCTATCAGAAAGAAAAGATCAATCCTCTGACGGGCTGCCTGCCCATGCTGGTGCAGATCCCGGTCTTCTACGGCCTCTACAAGGTGCTGACGGTCACCATCGAAATGCGGCATGCGCCGTTCTTCGGCTGGATCCAGGACCTCTCGGCCCGCGACCCGCTGACCATCTGGAACCTGTTCGGGCTGCTGCCTTACAATCCGGCGACGATCCCAGTCATCGGCGGCTTCCTGAACTCCGACCTTCTGCACCTGGGCCCGCTAGCCCTGCTCTACGGCATGACCATGTACCTCTCGACGGCCATGAACCCGCCGCAGGCCGACCCCATGCAGCAGAAGATATTCCAGCTCATGCCGATCATGTTCACGTTCATCATGGCCCCGTTCGCGGTCGGCCTGCTGATCTACTGGACCTGGTCGAACGTTCTCACGGTGCTGCAGCAGTACGTGATCATGCGCCGCTTCAAGGTGGACAATCCTATCGACCAGATCATCGCCAAGCTCAGCGGCAACAAGTCGAAGGCCGCCTAGTGAACGAAGACCCGCTCTTCACCGACGAACAGCTGGAGGAGGCCCGCGTGCTGTTCGCACGCCAGGCCACCTTCATGATGGGGGCCGTCGCCATCGACGGCCTGCCGCCGGGCGACCTGCCAGAAGTGGCCTTCGCCGGCCGCTCCAACGTGGGCAAGTCCTCGCTGATCAACGGACTGGTGGGCCACAAGGGCTTGGCGCGCGCCTCCAACGAGCCGGGCCGCACCCGCGAGCTGAACTTCTTCGTGCTCGACGACAAGCTGCGGCTGGTCGACCTTCCCGGCTACGGCTGGGCCAAGGCCTCCAAGGTCACGGTGAAGAAATTCCAGAACCTGGGCCGCGACTTCCTGCGCGGCCGGGCGAACCTGAAGCGGGCCTATCTGCTGATCGACGCCCGTCACGGCCTGAAGGAAGTCGACAAGGAGCCGATGGACGCCTTTGACAAGGCGGCGGTCTCCTATCAGATCATCCTGACCAAGGCCGACAAGATGAAGCCGCACGAGGTCGAGGCGGCGCGCATCAAGGCCGAGGCCGCGATCGCCAAGCGCCCAGCCGCCTTCCCGCGCGTGCTCGCCACGTCCTCGGAAAAAGGCGACGGCCTGGCCGAACTACGGGCCGAGATCATGACCGCCTGCGCGGTCCACCCTTAGACTTCTGGCGACATCTGACGCGGGGTCACGCTTTGCGCTGAACGCCCCGCGTGGAACAACTGGCCCAGTCTAACCACAGGGCCAGTCACCATGCTCTCCACCGCCGGCCGCACGGCCTATGACGCCGATCTCGAGCTGTTCCGCGACCAGGTCCGGAAGTTCTTCGACAAGGAGCTCTATCCCCACCTCGATCGGTGGGAGGCCGAGGGCATCGTCGATCGTGAGTTCTGGAAGGCCTATGGCGCGGCAGGCCTGCTTTGCCCGCAGGTCCCATCGGAATATGGCGGCCTGGAGCTGGACTACCGCTTCAACGCGGTGATCGGCGAGGAGCTCGCCTACGCCGGCTCCTCGGCTGGCGTCACCCTGCAGTCCGACATCACCGTCGACTACCTGATCAACTATGGCTCGCAGGAGCAGAAGAAGCGCTTCCTCCCCGGCATGATCTCCGGCGAGATCATCACCGCCATCGCCATGACCGAGCCGGGCACGGGTTCGGACCTGCAAGGCGTGCAGACCACCGCCCGGCGCGACGGCAACCACTACGTCGTCAACGGCTCCAAGACCTACATCACCAACGGCCAGAACGCCGACGTGGTGATCGTGGTCGCCAAGACCGATCCCACGCTCGGCTCCAAGGGCATCTCGCTGATCCTGGTCGAGCGCGGCGCCGAAGGTTTCGAGCGCGGCCGCAACCTGGACAAGGTCGGGCAGCACTCGGCCGACACCTCCGAACTGTTCTTCAATGACGTCCGAGTGCCGATCACCAATTGCCTGGGCGAGGAAGGCCGGGGCTTCGCCTACCTGATGGGCCAACTGCCGCAGGAGCGCTTGCAGATCGCCGTCGCCGGTCAGGCCGGTGCTCAACGAGCCTTCGACGAGGCGGTGAAGTTCACCAAGGAGCGCAAGGCCTTCGGACAGTCTATCTTCGACTTCCAGAACACCCGCTTCACCCTCGCGGCCCTGAAGACCAAGCTGCAAGTCGGCTGGGCTCACCTCGACTGGGCGATCACCCGCCACGTGGCCGGCGAGCTGACCGCGTCCGAGGCCTCGGCCGCCAAACTGTTCCACACCGAACTGCAATGGGAGGCCTGCGACATCGCCCTGCAACTGCATGGCGGCGCCGGCTACATGAACGAGTACCCCATCGCCCGGCTGTGGCGCGACGCCCGCGTGCAGCGCATCTACGGCGGCACATCCGAGATCATGAAGGAGGTCGTGGCCCGCTCGATCTGATGCCCGGCAAACAGCGTCGTGAACCCGACGGTGAAGCTGCGCGGCCCGTTGTATGCGCCGGCCCGTCTGCGGCGTATGGTCGGGTAAGAGGTCAAAGCATGAGCATCAGCGCCGTCGATCCGCCTTCGGAGCGGAAGCCATTGGCCATCCAACCGCGGGTCGCCAACCGGCTGCTCGCCGCCATGCGCGGAGCGGACTTCGATCTGCTCAGCGGACATCTCGAGGTGGTCATGCTCAATCGTGGGCAAGTCTTGTTCGAGCCGGGCGACGACGTCACCACCACCTACTTCCCCGCCCACAAGACGATGGTCTCGCTGCTGATCATCACTCGTGACGGCCATGAGATCGAGGCGGCCACCATCGGCCGTGAGGGCGCGGTGGGCGGCATCGTCAGCGCCGGCAACAAGCCCGCCTTTGGCCGCGCGGTCGTCCAGATCGCCGGCGCGGCGCTCGCCGTTCCGACTGCGACCTTGGAAAACGTGAAGGACGCCTCGCCGCGGTTCGGCGAACTGTTCGCCCGTTACGCCGACGCCTTGTTGGCGCAGATGATGCAGTCTGTAGCCTGCAACGCCCTGCACTCGGTCGAGGAACGCTGCTGTCGCTGGCTGCTGGCCACCCACGATAGGGCTGGAGACCAGATCATCCAGCTCACCCAGGAAGCCCTGGCGGAAATGCTCGGCGTCCAGCGCACGACGGTCACGGCCGTGATCCAGAACCTGGAGGCCAAGGGCCTTCTGCGCCGCCAACGCGGGCGGGTCGAGGTCATAGACCGGCGCGGCCTCGAGCGCGCGGCATGCGAATGCTACCGTGCGGTGGAAGATCACTTCGAACTGCTGCTGCCCGAAGTGGCCCTTTGATCGCCGCCTTCTAGGGCCGCTTCAACACCTCGCTGCCCTTCATGACGCGTCGAGGCGGTGACAGGCGGGCCAGGGTCCGCTATCGGAGCGCTCCGACTAGGGCGCGATGGCCGAACCTGGACGCCGAGTTCGGCGGCTGGCGCGTCCTAACTCTTCGATTTGGAGCCGCGAGAGGCTCTTGGAGGGCCGTAAGCCTTGACCGACGACGCCGAAGAACAGGGCTGGGCCACCGCGAAGACCCTGGCCACGGCCCTGCCCTATATCCAGATCTATGACCGCGAGGTCGTGGTGATCAAATACGGCGGCCACGCCATGGGCGAGGAGACCGTCGCGCGGCTGTTCGCCGCCGACGCCGTGTTGCTGAAGATGCTGGGCTGCCACCCCGTGGTGGTGCACGGCGGCGGCCCGCAGATCTCGCGGATGCTCGACAAGGCCGGGGTGAAGTCGACCTTCATCGACGGCCTGCGGGTGACCGACGAAGCGACCATGGAAGTCGCCGAGATGGTGCTGTCGGGCGCGATCAACAAAGAGATCGCCAACTGGATCACCCTGGCCGGCTCCGAAGCCGACGTGCGCGGCGTGGGCCTGTCGGGCAAGGACGCCCGGCTGATCACCGTCGAGAAGGCGGTCCGCACCAAGAAAGACCCTGACAGCCAGATCGAACAGGCCGTCGATCTCGGCTTTGTCGGTGAGCCCACCGCCATCGATCCGAAGCTGATCGAGGCGCTGATCTACGCCGACCAGGACTACATCCCCGTCGTGGCGCCGATCGGCGTCTCCGAAGAGGGCCAGACCTACAACATCAACGCCGACACCGTGGCCGGCGCCCTGGCCGGCGCCCTGCGCGCCAAGCGCATGCTGCTGCTCACCGACGTGCGCGGCGTGCTGGACGCCAATGGCGAACTGATCCGCCAGATGACGGTGACCGAGGCTCGGCAGGCGATCACCTCGGGCGTGGCCACCGGCGGCATGATCCCGAAGCTGGAGACCGCCATCGCGGCGGTGGAATCCGGCGTCGAGGCCGTGGTCATCCTGGACGGCCGTCGCCCGCACGCCATGCTGACCGAGCTCTTCACCCAGCACGGCTCGGGAACGCTCATCAGCGCATGAGGCCCGACCTCTCGCACATCGACACCTGGCTCTTCGACCTGGACAACACCCTCTACCCAGAGGAATCCGGGTTCATGCGCCAGGTCGAGAGCCGCATGACCGACTTCGTGGAGAACGTCACCGGCCTGCCGCGCGATCAGGCCTATGCGCTGCAGAAGAAATACTACGCCGAGCACGGCCTGACCCTGATCGGCATGATGCGTAATCATGGGGCCGACCCGGCCGATTTCTTCGCGCTGCACCACGACCTCTCGCTGGAAGCCCTGGCCGAGGATCCCGAACTCCTGGCCGTCCTGACCAAGCTGCCGGGCCGCAGGTTCGTGTTCACCAACGCTGGCGACACTCATGCTGAGCGGGTCTTGGCTCACCTGGGCCTGCGCGACCTGTTCGACGACGTCTTCCACATCAATTCGTTCGGCTTCACGCCCAAGCCCGATCCGCTTGGCTTCCAGCGCATGATCGACGCCCACGGCCTGGACCCGGCCACCACCTCGTTCTTCGAGGATTCCGAGCGCAATCTGAAACCGGCGGCCGACCTGGGCATGACCACCGTCCTGGTCGGACCGACCGCGCTCGCCTCCACCGCACCTTTCGTCCACCACCGCACCGATAAGCTGACGCCGTTCCTGACGGCGGCGCGCCTCAAGGAAGCCAACTGATGTCCGACGACCTGAAGTCCGTGATCGAAGCCGCCTGGGAAGCTCGGGCCGATATCAACACCGGAACCCAAGGCGCCGTTCGCGAAGCCGTCGAAGAGACCCTGAGCCAATTGGACGCCGGGACCCTACGCGTCGCCACTCGCGGCGACGACGGCGTCTGGACCACCCACCAGTGGGCCAAGCAGGCGATCCTGCTGTCCTTCCGCCTGATCCCGAACATGCTGATGGACGCTCCGGCCCCCGGTCCTTACTGGGACAAGGTCCCCTCGAAGTTCGCCGGCTGGGACGCCGCCCGGTTCGAAGCCGCCGGCTTCCGCGCCGTACCCGGCGTCGTGGCCCGCCGCGGCTCCTTCATCGCTCGCAACACCGTGCTGATGCCGTCGTTCGTCAACATCGGCGCCTATGTCGATGAGGGGACCATGGTCGATACCTGGGCCACGGTCGGCTCCTGCGCCCAGATCGGCAAGAACGTGCACCTCTCGGGCGGCGCCGGCATCGGCGGCGTGCTGGAGCCGCTGCAGGCCAACCCGACCATCATCGAGGACAACTGCTTCATCGGCGCGCGTTCGGAAGTCGCCGAGGGCGTGATCGTTCGCGAGGGCAGCGTGCTGTCGATGGGCACCTTCATCACCTCGACCACGCGCATCGTCGATCGCAAGACCGGCGAAGTTTTCATGGGCGAAGTGCCGCCCTATTCGGTGATCATGCCGGGTTCGATGCCCAGCCCGTTCGGCGAGGGCCTGCCCTCGATCAACTGCGCGGTCATCGTCAAGACCGTGGACGAACGCACCCGGTCCAAGACCTCGATCAACGAGCTGCTGCGCGACTGATCGCGCGGGACGCGTCCCCGCGTCCTCCACAGACCATCAACTGATTCGCTAACAGGCCCGCTCGCGGGCCTGTTTTCGTATGCGCCTTGATTTTGAGGGGGTTCCGGCGACCGCCTAGCGCCTCCGGAGACAAGTCATCCACAGGAAAACACCCACAACCCGACTCTCGACGAGCGTTTACCATAGCAATCGCTTCTCGCCCAACAGGCGAATCAGTAACTTACCCACTGAACACCGCACTACGCAGCGTAACCAAGCTACCGTTTGAAATAGCAGAACTCCTGGCTGGGAAGTCTCTGCTGCTTTGAGCGAGAGAATGACTGTTGCTGACAACACGGTTAACTCGAATTAACTTTAATGCAAGGCCCGCACCATGAATCCAGCGCCTTCGCTCAAAGTCGTAGCCTCATCCAAGCCCCGCGGCGAGCAAGCCGCCGACGAGGCCTCGTCCAACTCGCTCGATGTGGAGACCATGCGGTCCTACTACCGCTGGGGCGGCCACCTCTCGACCGCGCTGGTCCGCATCCGCTCGAAGTTCGACGGCGACCTGGACCAGTGCCTGCTCTACCTGATCTTCCTGCTGGCCGAGCTTTCAGAGGCGATGCCGCGCGGACCGCGTCCGCCGCAGACCTTCCGCCGCCGTCGCGGCCTGAACGCGCTCAGCCTGGCCGAAATCACTCAGATCCCGCGTGAAACCGCGCGTCGCAAGCTGCTGGCCTTGGTTGAACGGGGCTACCTCGTCCGCGAGGGCGACGGTCTCTTCACGCTCGGCGACGCCTATGACGCCAGCCAGTTCTTCGACGACCTGAAGCCCCTGCTGGGCGACACGGCGCTGGTCGAGAAATAGCCGCCGTTAGTCGACCCCGTCGAGCTTGCGCCACAAGGCGCGGATGGCGAGGGCGCGCAGCGCGGCGTCCTCGGACTCCAGGGGCGCGAGCCCCAGCTTCTCCAGGCAATCGTTCAGCGTCAGCGGTTCGCGACGCGACAGCCCGATACCGCGCTGACGGGCGACCGCCTGGAAGCGTCGCCAGGCGCACTCTGCGCCGGCCGCGCCGGCCACGGCCTGGTCGGGCAACATGCCGGCCTGCAGCACCCGGTGGAAGCCGACCAGGGTCGCCCCCGCGCACAGCCTGACCGCCAGCTCTCCGAACAACGCGTCGCTGATCGGCTCGACCAGCAGGTCCTCGCTGGCCGCGCCCCCGTACATCATCACCGGGCTGGTTGAACGAACGAAGGCGCTGAACGCGACGTTCCCGCGATCGTCCACGAAGGCGTACTGCATCACCTGCTGGCGTCCATCAGCGGCGACCAGGCGGGCGGCGAAGTAGAGATGGTCGCTGGCCGAAACCTGGGGCGGCGGCTTGCGAACGCCATCACGCACAAAGGTCTCGCTGCGGCGGCCCGCCCCGCACCAGGCGAGAAGATCAGAGATGCTCTCGATCCGTTGCGGCGGTGGCGGCGCGATACTTTTGCGAAATAACATCAACATGACTTCGGCCCCGACGGCGATGAGTAGTCCGGCATCCACCGTGCCGGGTCGAGACTGTTGCTTCCCATTTCGGGCTGCCAGAAGCCCCTCCCCTACCCATTCCGAGCGTTGCGCCCCGCATGCCGCCAGGCTCGCCCCATTGCTCCGCGCCGCGCCCCCGGTTACCAGCATCCCATGTCCGATCTCGACCCCATCGCCCTGACCCAGGAACTGATCCGCCGCCCGTCGGTGACCCCCGCCGACGAAGGCGCCATGGACATCGTCCAGCGCACCCTGGAGGGGCTGGGCTTCACCTGCCGGCGGATGCGCTTTGGTGAGATCGAGAATCTTTACGCCCGCTACGGGACCGCACGGCCCAACCTCTGCTTCGCCGGTCACACCGACGTGGTGCCGGTGGGCGACGCCCAGGCCTGGAGCCGCGAGGCCTTCGCCGCCGAGATCGTCGACGGCATGCTGATCGGCCGTGGCTCGGTCGATATGAAGAGCGCGGTGGCCGCCTTCGCCGCCGCCGCCGGCAAGGCCATCGCGGCGGGCCAGGTCAAGGGCTCGCTGTCCTTCCTGATCACCGGCGACGAAGAGGGCGTGGCCACCCACGGCACCAAGATGGTCGTCGAGGCGCTGAAGGCGGAGGGCGAGATCCTCGACCACTGCATCGTCGGCGAACCTTCCAGCGCCGAGACCTTCGGCGACATGATCAAGATCGGCCGGCGCGGCTCGATCAACACCTGGATCACGGTCGACGGCCGCCAGGGCCATGTCGCCTATCCGCACCGCGCCGCCAATCCGATCCCGGTGCTGATCGACCTGCTGGCCAAGCTGCAGAACCATGTGCTGGACGAGGGCTATACCGGCTTCCAGCCCTCGAACCTGGAGGTCACCACGGTCGACGTGGCGAACGGCGCCACCAACGTCATTCCGGCCCAGGCCAAGGCCCGCCTCAACATCCGCTTCAACCCATCCCACAAGGGCGCCGAACTGGCCGCCTGGATCGAGGCCGAAGCCGCCAAGGCCGCCGAGGGCTTCGCCGGAACTATCAAGGTCGAGCCCGTGATCAGCGGCGAGGCCTTCCTGACCGAACCGGGCGCCTTCACCGACCTCGTGGCCGCCGCCGTCCAGGACGTCTCAGGCGCCGCGCCCGAGCTTTCCACCACTGGCGGCACCTCCGACGCCCGCTTCATCCGCGACCTGTGCCCCGTGGTCGAGCTAGGCCTGGTCGGCAAGACCATGCACGCCATCGACGAACGCGCGCCGGTCGAGGAAATCCGCGATCTGCAGCGGGTCTATGAGCGCGTGATCGAACGCTACTTCGCCGCCTTCAGCTAAGCCCCCTCGTCACTCAGTACTTCACGCCCATCAGATAGAGCCCGTCAGCGGGCGCCACCGGACCGCAGGCCTTGCGGTCCCGGGCCTCAAGCGCGGCCTTCACGTCGCTGGCGCTCCAACGTCCGATCCCAACCTCGGCCAGGGTTCCGGTCATCGAGCGGACTTGGCGATGCAGGAAGGAGCGCGAGGCGAACTCCAGCAGCACCTGCTCGCCCTCGCGCCAGACCCGGGCCACGTCCATGGTCTTGACCGGTGACTTGGCCTGGCATTGCATGTGGCGGAAGGTGGTGAAGTCGTGGTTGCCGATCAGCGCCTGGGCCGCGACGTGCATCGCCTCGGCGTCCAGCGGCTTCTTCACGTGCCAGACCTTGCCCCGGTCCAGGGCGGCCGGGCTCTTGCGGTTGAGGATGCGGTAGATGTAGCGCCGCTCGGTCGCCGAGAACCGGGCGTGCCAGTCGCCCTCGGCGACCACGGCGTCGATCACCGCGATAGGTTCGGGCGACAGATAGGCGTTCAGCGCGTCGCGCACGACTTCAGGGCGCCAGTCGCGTTCGAGGTCGATATGGATGACCTGACCCGCCGCATGGACGCCGGTGTCGGTGCGGCCGGCCGCTTGCAGGCGCAAGGTCTGGCCGCTGAAGGCCTTCACCGCGCGCTCGATGGAGCCCTGCACCGAGGGCAGGCTCTCCTGCGCCTGGAAGCCCTTATAGGGTTGGCCGTCATATTCGATCGTGAGGCGGTAACGCGGCATCAGTCGAGCTGGGTCCCAGCAGGCACGGCCAGGCCGCGCAGAAAGGTTTCGGCGTCCTGCGGTCCACGCCCCTCGCGCTGCACGCGCAGCAGGCGCACGGCCCCCTCGCCGCAGGCGATCAAGAGCGCGTCGTCCAACGTCACGCCAGGCGCGCCCGCGCCGTCCTCGAGACGTGACAACAGCGCCTTCACGCGCAACGGACCCTTCTCAGTCGGCAGTTCGAACCAAGCGCCGGGAAAGGGCGAGAGCCCGCGGATCTTGAAATCCACCTCGGGCGCCGGTTTGGCCCAGCGGATCCTCGCCTCCTTAGGGCGGATTTTCTTGGCGTAGGTCTCGCCCTCTTGCGGCTGCGGCGTGGCGCTGGTCTGCCCGCGCTCGACGGCGGCCATGGTGCGCGCCAGCAGGCCGGCGCCCACCTCCGCCAGCCGGTCATGCAGCGTCCCGGCCGTCTCCAGGGCCTCGATGCTGACGCTTTCCGACGACAGCACGGGGCCTTCGTCCAGGCCCACGGTCATCTGCATGACCTCGACGCCCGTCACCTTGTCGCCGGCCATGATCGCCCGTTGGATCGGCGCGGCGCCCCGCCAGCGCGGCAGCAGCGAGGCGTGCAGGTTGAAGCAGCCCAGTTTCGGAGCGTCCAGCACCGCCGCCGGCAGGATCTGGCCGAACGCCACCACCACGCCGGCGTCGAGGTTCAGGGCCGCGAAGGCTTCGATCTCATCGGGATCGCGCATCGAGACCGGC
Source organism: Phenylobacterium sp. (assembly GCF_030654915.1). Classification (GTDB taxonomy): domain Bacteria; phylum Pseudomonadota; class Alphaproteobacteria; order Caulobacterales; family Caulobacteraceae; genus Phenylobacterium. The sequence continues at coordinate 13,055 of NZ_JAURWM010000219.1, forward strand.
GTGCGCACCGGGATACCGCGCTCCTGCGCATAGGCCTGGACAGGCGAAGGTTTCAGCGCTTGGCCGCGCCCTCGGGGGGCCGGCGGCTGGGAATAGACGCAGGCGACATCGTGCCCGGCTTGAACCAAGACATCGAGAGTCGCGACGGCGAAATCGGGAGTTCCAAGAAAGGCGATACGCATTGCATTCGGTTTAGACGTGAAGGACGATTTTAGGAACCACACGCAAGCTTGGCCGTTCAACTGCAAGTTCGGGTAGGGAGAACCTCAATGCGCAACCTCATGATCATCAGCCTCGCCGTCGCCGGTTTGGGCCTTTCGGCCTGTTCCGAGGCCAAGCAGGAGCAAGCCAAGGCCACCGCGGACCGCGCCGCCGCCGAAGCCAAGGCCACCGCAGAAAAGGCCGCCGTCGAGGCCAAGGCCGCCGCATCGAACGTCGCGGCTGAAACCAGGGCCGCTGCGACGGGTCCGGCGGCGCAGCAAACGCGTGAACGGGTCGTGACCGCCGCCCAGGGCGCGGCGGTCCAAGCCAAGGGCGCCGCCGTGCAGGCCAAGGGCGCGGCTCGCGCAGCCGCACGTGACACCAAGGCCGCGATCCACGACGCGACCGCCCCCACCCCGGCCCCGGACGCGCCGACGAACTAACCCCGCCCAGGCGCCCCTCCTGGGAACAGCTCCCAGAGGGACCGCTCCGCGCTAGGCGCGTAGCGTCCAGGTCGTTTCCCGGCCAGCCGGGACGAAGCCGAGCCGTTCTAGAATAGGCCGGCTGGTGTCGCGCGCCTCTATGCTGAGATAGGCCAAGCCTCGCGCCCTCGCCTCCAGGACCCGCGCGGCCACCAGCGCGCGATAGAGGCCCTTGCCTCGATGCGCGGGCGCGACGCCGCCCCCGAACAGCAACCCGAACGACCTGCCCGCCGCCATCTCCAGCCGCGCCGACGCGACCGCCCGCCCGTCGATCCAGGCCACGAACAGCGCCATGTCGGGATCGTCCAATTGCTTGGCGAACGCTTCGCGTTGCCAGGGCTCCTCCTGGCCGAAGGCCAGGCCGGCGGCGCTGAGAAAGCCATCAAGGTCGCTCGACGTCCGCACCCTTCGCACCATGCCCCCGTCAACCGGGGCCGCGCCGAGTTCCTGAGCCAGATCGAAGAACATCAATGTGCCCGGCGGGTCGGGCTCGAAGCCAGCCTCCGACAAGCAGGCGGCCAGGCCCGGCGGACCGTCATGATCATAGATGCGCCACATCAACTCCCGGCCCCGCGCCCGGAACCACGCCGCCTGTTCGGCGACGATGGCGCCCATGGTCTGCGTCGTCAGGTCCCAGGCCGAGACATAGTTGAAGCCGCCGGTCAGCAGCACCAACCCGCCCCGACGCTCCACGACGATCCCGGCCGGCGGCGCGGGATGGGCGCGGACTTCGGCGTCGAAACGGGCAAGGGCGAGATCAAGGTCCATCACATGACGCTAGCGAGGATCGGCTCGGCGAGCGACACCATTGCCGCCGCCGAACCCTATTCGGCCGTGGTCGGGCTGATGATCGTCTGGACCTGGGAAATGGCGTTGGCGGGAAATCCGGCCTTCTGGGCATGTTCGCGCAGCAGGTCTTCGCTCGGCGCGCGATAGATGCAGTAAATCTTGTCGGCGGTGACGTAGCTCTGGACCCATTGGATGGCGGGCCCCAGCTCGTTCAACACCAGGCACGAGGTCCGAGAAGCGCTCTTCAGGTCATCTGGCCCCAGCGCCCCGACGCCGGGCATGTTCCGCTCAATGACAAATTCCGGCATGGGAAATCTCCCCATTGCTCAGCGGCGCCGAGGAGGCCGCGCCAAGCCCGACAATAGCAGCCGCATTCCAACCTGTCATTGGCCGGCGCGGTGGACCTCGGCGACGCGATCCTTGCGGCCGACTAGCGCCGCCCGCACTGTCACGGCGAAGCTTCGGAGTGGCGAGCATGATGATCCACCTCAACGGATATCCGGGCGTGGGGAAGCTGACCGTAGGGCGCCTTATGGCTCAGCGCCTGGGCGGTCGGCTGCTGGACAACCACACCATCTACGATGTGGCCTTCGCCCTTGCCGACTTTCGATCGGCCGCCTGGGACAGCCTGGCTCGAGGTGTGCGCGATGTCGCCTTCGCCGGCGTCGAGGCATTGCCGCCGCAGGTTCCGGTCGTCACGACGAACGCCTGCAGCGATTCCGACTGGGGCCGGGAGATGTGGCAAGCGATGCTCAGTCTCGCGGCGCGCCGCGGCTCAAGGTTCCTGGTCATCTCGATGAACTGCGCGCCCGAGGAAAACGCCCGGCGGCTTAGCTCCGAAGGACGCAGCGGCGGCAAGATGACCGACCCGCTGGCCCTGGAGGCCTATCGGCGAAACTGGAGTCTACTGGAAGACGGCGGCGATGCGCTGCTCAGACTCGATTGCACAGATCTGTCCGCCGAGGAATCGGCCACCGCGATCCTCGAATGGGTGGCGATGAACTCGCGGCCTTAGGCTGCGCGGAACTGCTTCTTGACCTTGGCGACCGCGCGTTCGCGCTTCAGGCGCGAGAGGTGGTCGATGAAGAGCACGCCTTCGAGGTGGTCCATCTCATGCTGGATGCAGACGGCGAACAGGCCCTCGGCGTCCTCGACCACTTCCTCGCCCTGATAGTTCAGGTACTTCAGCTTCACTCGGGCCGGGCGCTCGACCTCGTCATAGATGTCGGGTATCGAGAGGCAGCCCTCTTCGTAGGGCGCGGTTTCGTCCGAGGCCCAGACGATTTCCGGGTTCACGTAATAGCGCGGCGCCTTGGGATCGTCGGGGCCGGCGATGTCCATGACGATGACCCGCTTGGGCACCCCGATCTGGATGGCGGCCAGGCCGATGCCGGGGGCGTCGTACATGGTCTCGAGCATGTCATCCATCAGCGCGCGCAGATCGTCATCGACCTTCTCGACCGGCTCGGAAACCAGCTTCAGGACGGGATCGGGAACGACGAGGATTTCACGTATGGCCATACGAACGCAGGTAGGTCAGCGACCCTTTGCCGTCAAGGCGGCGAGGTGTCCGGAGACCGCTTCACCGTCATCGGCCGCGAGCTTGGTCAGCGGGCGGATCCCGGTCTCGACCGGCGCGAGTTCGGGGATTTCCTTGCCCTCGTGATCGACCTTGAGGTCCTCGAAGCGGCGGGCCTGGGTCATGACCTGGGTCTCCAGCGAGCCGACGAACTGGTTGTAGCGGCCGACGGCGGCCTCCAGCGCCTTCCCGACCGAGGCGGCGTGGCCGCCCATGACCGACAGGCGCTTGTAGAGCTCGCGGCCGAGCTTGGAGATCTCCTGGGCGTTGGCCGCCTGCTCCTCGACCCGCCAGCCGTAGACCACCGCCTTGCAGAGCGCGAACAGGGTGGTCGGCGTCACCACCAGCACCCGGCGGTCCATCGCCTCGGTCATCAATTCGGGCGCGCGCTCCAGCGCCGCGGCCAGGAAACTGTCGCCCGGAATGAACATCGCCACGAAATCGGGCGAGCCCTGGTTGAATTGGTCCCAGTAGGTCTTGGCCGACAGGCCCAGCATGTGGGCCCGCACGCTCTGGGCGTGGCGGACATAGCAGGCCTCGCGCGTCGCCTCGTCCACCGCGTCCTGGGCGTCGAGGAAAGCGTTGAGCGAGCACTTGGCGTCGATCACGAACACCGCCCCGCCCGGCAGGCGCACGGTGACATCGGGACGGCGGCGGCCCTCCTCGGTGTCGGTGGAGGTCTGCTCATCGAAGTCGTAGCGGTTATGGAGGCCAGCGGCCTCCAGCACATTGCGCAGGGTCTGTTCACCCCAGCGCCCCTGGACGCCCGCCCCGCGACGCAACGCCGCAGACAGCTTACGAGCTTCGGTCTGGGTGGCGATCGAGGCGGTGAGCAGCTGGTTGATCTGCTCCTTCAGGCCGCCGTTCTCTTCGGCGCGGGTCTTTTCGACGGCGACGACCTGTTCCTGGAACTTGGCCAGGGTGTCGGCGACGGGCTTGAGCTGCGCTTCCAGGCGGGCCTGGGCGAGCTGCTCCCTATTATGGAAAGTTTCGTCGGCGCGCTTCATCACCTGCTCGGCGATGGTGGCGGCGGCCTCGGCCTGGAGGAAGGCGGAGTTCTTGGCGCTCTGCTCCTCCATCATCCGCAAGCGGGCGGCGGCGTCTTGCAGGTCCCAGGCTCGGCCCTCGGCCCGGTTGGCGCGGCCTCGCTCCATCAGGGCCCAGGCGATCGCGGGCGCGGCCGCGACAAGGGCGGCGATAAGGGCGATGAGCACGAAGTCGAAGTTCATGCTCCGTTCTATAATCGGAGTCGCGCGATCGAGCTAGCGAGCGCCTGCGCGATGCGCTAAGGGCGCAGGCCAAAAAAAAGCCGGACCCGAGGGCCCGGCAGTTCATTAGGGAGGAAACGCCCAGGAAGGGCAGAGGCGTCAGCGACGCCTCACAATTCGAGTTATAGAGTGCGACGCACAAAACGCCAAGCACTTTTGTCGTTTCGCGATCACGTTTTTCGCAAACCCTGAAAAATCACGTTACAAATCAGTGTGATTTAAGCCGCCAAGTCGCGCCCTTGGAATGCTGCACCGCACCATCGGCAAATAGCAATGTTCGGCGCTGCGGCGAGAAGGTGCTGGCTAATTGGCCAATCGTCGCCTAAAAGCGCGCGCTTCCCCAAATAGGGCGTTCAAAAGCCAAATCAATGTCGCTTCGCAACATCGCCATCATCGCCCACGTCGACCACGGCAAGACGACGCTCGTGGATCAGCTGCTCGCCCAATCGGGCATTTTCCGAGCCAACGAGGCGACGGTAGAGCGCGCCATGGACTCGAACGACCAGGAACGCGAACGCGGGATCACCATCCTCGCGAAGTGCACCAGCGTCCTCTGGCACGGCAAGGCGGGTGAAACCCGCATCAACATCATCGACACCCCAGGCCACGCCGACTTCGGCGGCGAGGTCGAACGGATCCTTGGCATGGTGGACGGCTGCGTCCTCCTGGTCGACGCCGAGGAAGGCGTCATGCCCCAGACCAAGTTCGTGCTGGGCAAGGCCTTGAAGATGGGCCTGCGCCCCATCCTCTGCCTCAACAAGATCGACCGGGCTCACGCCGATCCGGACCGAGTTCTCAACGACGCCTTCGACCTGTTCGCGGCCATGGGCGCGACGGATGAACAACTCGACTTCCCGCACATCTATGCGTCGGGCAAGAACGGTTGGGCGACGATGGACCTGGCCCAGCCCAACGACAATCTGGCCCCGCTGTTCGACCTGATCGTCGACCACGTGCCAGAGCCCGCGGCCGTCGCCCGCAAGGACGAGCCGTTCAAGATGCTGTCGGTCCTGATCGAAAACGACCCCTTCCTGGGCCGTCTGCTGACCGGCCGCATCGAAAGCGGCAAGGCGATCCCCGGCTTGGCGATCCACGCCCTCGGCATCGACGGCAAGGAAGTTGAACGCGGCCGGATCACCAAGGTCCTGGCGTTCCGCGGCCTGAAGCGTCAGCCGATTGAAGACGCCGAAGCTGGCGACATCGTCGCCATCGCCGGTCTGGCCAAGGCCACCGTGGCCGACACGCTCTGCGCCATGGAAGTCACCGATCCGCTGCCCGCGCAGCCGATCGACCCGCCGACCATCTCGATGACGGTCTCGGTGAACGACAGCCCGCTGGCCGGCCGCGAAGGCGACAAGGTCCAAAGCCGCGTCATCCGCGACCGCCTGTTGAAAGAAGCCCAATCCAACGTCGCCATTCGGGTCACCGAGACGCCGGATAAGGACGCCTATGAAGTCGCCGGCCGCGGCGAACTGCAACTGGGCGTGCTGATCGAAGGCATGCGCCGTGAAGGCTTCGAAGTTTCCATCAGCCGTCCGCGGGTGGTCTTCCAAACCGACCCGGAAACCGGACAGCGCCTTGAGCCCATCGAAGACGTCATGATCGACGTCGACGACGAGTTCTCCGGCATCGTGATCGAGAAGCTGTCGGCGCGTAAGGCCGAGCTGAAGGACATGGGGCCGTCGGGCGCCGGCAAGACGCGCATCAGCCTGATGTCGCCTTCCCGCTCGCTGATCGGCTACCAGGGCGAGTTCCTCACCGACACCCGCGGTTCGGGCGTGCTGAACCGCGTGTTCAGCCACTACGAACCCTACAAGGGCGCGATCGACGCCGGCCGTAAGGGCGTGCTGGTCTCGAACTCCGACGGTGAAACCGCGGCGTTCGCGCTGTGGAACCTGGAAGATCGCGGCACCATGTTCGTGGGCGCCGGCGAGAAGACCTACCAGGGCATGATCATCGGCGAGAACAGCCGCGCCGACGATCTCGACGTCAACCCGATGAAGGCCAAGCAGCTCACCAACGTCCGCGCCTCCGGCAAGGACGAAGCGGTGCGCCTGACCCCGCCCCGCCGTATGACCCTCGAACAGGCCATCGCCTATATCGAGGAAGACGAGCTGGTCGAGGTGACGCCGAAGTCGATCCGCCTGCGCAAGCAGGTTCTGAACCCCTCCTTCCGCAAGCGTCGCGTCAAGGAGGAGTAGTGGCGCGGGGCGTTCCGGCCGAGGTATCGGGATCTAACCGACAACTCGCGCGCGAGCGGGCGTTTCGCCTGCTCGCGCTTACCGTCACCGCCCTGTTCCTAGCCTTTGCGGCGCTCGGCGGCGCCTTCGTCTGGTACGATCGCGCCGCCGCCGCTGTTACACATACCCATGAAGTTCGCACTGGTATCGATGGCCTTCGCCAGGCCCTAACCGACGCGGAATCCGCACAGCGGGCCTTCATCCTGACCGGCGACAGCCAATTCGCCGAACGCGTCGAGACTGGTCGCAAGATCGCTCATCGCCAGATCGACACCCTTGACCAGCTGACCCTCGACAACCCGCTCCAGCAGCGCCGTATTGACGAGCTGCGCGGCCTGATGGCGACACGGCTGGCGATCATCGACCAGACCATGAACGCCCGCCGCCAAGGCACCGCCGGCGCGGCCATCCAGATTATCGCCCGTGGCGAGGGCATCGCGGCGATGGACGGCGTGCGCCGCATCGCCGCCGAGTTGGAACGCGAGGAAACCCGGCTCGAAGCTCTTCGCTCCAAGCAGGTCGCCGCCGTTCGCGCCATGCTGATCGCCGCCACGCTGATGTTCGCGGCCCTGCTGGCCATGCTGTTCTTCAAGGCCCTGCGCGACATCAGCCTAGACCGGGAAGTCGAGGCCGACACCGCCGAGCGGCTGCGCGCCCTGTTGGCCGACCGCACCTTGCTGCTCGATGAAGTGAACCACCGGGTAAAGAACTCGCTGCAGCAGATCGCCAGCGTGGTGCGCCTGCAGTCGCGGACCGTGGAGCACGCCGACTCCCGCGAGGCGCTGGAAAAGACCTTGGACCGGATCATCGCGGTCGGACGGGTCCATGAGCAGCTCTACAAGGGCGGAGACGAGATCGGGGCTTTCGACGCCGGGCGCTACGCCAAGGCGCTGGCCCACGACCTGGTCGAGTCGCTGGGACGCGAAGACATCGTCCTGGAGACCGATATCCAGCCGGCGGTGCTCGACGTTCGCCAAGCGGTGCCGCTGGCGCTGATCCTCAATGAGTTGATCACCAATGCCTTGAAATATGGCTGCCCGACCGATAGGCCCGCGCGGATTAGGGTCACCTTTGGAACCGAAGGCGACGACTATCGCTTGTCTGTTTCAGACGATGGCGACGGCCTGCAGGAGGGCTTCACGCCACACGCCAAAAAGAGCTTGGGAATGAGAGCTATAGAGGCGCTCTCACGACAACTGGGCGGGCGTTTCCAAATTGAGCGACCGGAAGTTGGCGCTGCCTTCGCAGTGCTCTTCCCCAGGGGTCAGTAGCGTCGATGCGCATTATGGTTGTTGAGGACGACGCGTTGATCGCCTTGGACATTGTAAGCCTGTTGGAAGACATGGGCCATGAAGTGGTGGCCGAGGCCGCGGACGCCGTGACCGCCTGGGAACTGGCCGAGGACGGCTTGCCCGACCTAGCCCTCGTCGATATTCGCCTGGCCAAGAACACCGACGGCGGCAAGCTTGCCCGCAAGCTCTATGACCAGTTGGGCGTGCGCTCGCTGTTCGTCTCGGGCTCGATCACCGACGATTTCCGTCTGGCGATGGCCGGGATCAACCCCGTCGGCTTCCTCGGCAAGCCGCTGACCCGCCGCACGCTCGGCGAAGCCCTGCGCGGCGCGACCTGCCACTAGGGGCGCCGCCCCCGCAGGCCCGTCCAGGCTAGACCGGGCGCTCCATCCAGACATCACAGCGCGCATAGTCGCTCGGCGGCCGCATGGCCGGATCGAGATCGACAAACCCCATGGCGCGGTAGAGGCCCAGCGCCGGCCCGAGGCTAGAATTGGTCTCGAGATAGAGCCGTGGCGCGCGGTCCGCCTGGGCCTTGTCGATGCAGGCCTGCATCAGCAATCGCCCAAGCCCCGTGCCGCGCGCGGCCTCCGTCACGGTCATCTTGGCGACCTCGTAGCCGCCATCGGCCATGGCGATCATGGCCACGCATCCGATCACCTCGCCATCGCGCTCGGCCATGAAGATATGGCCGCCATGGTGGAGGATCTTGCCCTGGGGATCGTCCAGGACGGCGCGGTCCTTCGCCTCGATGGCGAAGTGCTTGGAGATCCAAGCCTCGTTCAGGGTGCGCCAAGCATGTGCGTGACGGGGTTCGAAACCTATGATCCGCATAGGCGAAATATCCCGCGCCCAGCTATGCTAGGCAACCATCATGGCCAATCCGATCTTCGCAAACCTGCCCACCACCGTCTTCGAGGAGATGTCGGGTCTGGCCCGCCAATACGGTGCGATCAATCTGGGCCAAGGCTTTCCAGATGACCCCGGCCCCGAGGCGATCCGCGCCAAGGCCGCCGATGGGGTGATGAACGGCTACAACCAATATCCGCCGATGGCCGGCCTGCCGGAGCTGCGCGCAGCGGTCGCCGGCCACTACGCCAGGAGCCAGGGGCTGGACCTCGACTGGCAAAGCGAGGTGACCGTAACGTCCGGCGCGACCGAGGCGTTGGCCGCGGCCTTCTTCGGCCTGATCCAGCCCGGCGACGAAGTGGTGGTCTTCCAGCCGCTCTACGACGCCTATCTGCCGCTGATCCGCCGCGCCGGCGGTGTGCCCCGCTTGGTGAAGCTGTCGCCGCCCCACTGGCGCTTCGACCGCGCCATGCTGGAGGCGGCGTTCACGGCGAAGACCCGCTTCGTGGTGCTGAACAATCCGATCAATCCGGCCGGAGCGGTCCTACCCGACAGCGATCTGGCGCTGCTGGCCGAGTTCTGCGTCCGACATGACACCATCGCGATCTGCGACGAGGTCTGGGAGCAGGTGGTGTTCGATGGGGCCGTCCATCGCCCGCTGATCGGCTACCCAGGCATGCGCGAGCGGACGGTGAAAATCGGCTCGGCCGGCAAGATGTTCGGCCTGACCGGCTGGAAGGTCGGCTTCCTCTGCGCCGCTTCGGCCCTGACCCATGTGCTGTCGCGCACCCACCAGTTCCTGACCTTCACCACCCCGCCGAACCTGCAGGCCGCGGTGGCGTTCGGGTTGGAGAACAGCGGCGACTGGTTCGAGGCCATGCCCAAGGCGCTGCAGCGCTCACGCGACCGACTGGCGGAGGGGCTGAAGCGAGAAGGCTTCGCGGTCCTGCCGAGCCAGGGCAACTACTTCCTCAATGTCGATCTCGCCGCCTCGGGCGTCACCGAGGGCGACCGGGCCTTCGCCCTGCGCGCGGTCACGGAGGCCGGCGTGGCGAGTATTCCCGTCTCGGCCCTCTACGAAGAGGACCATGTGACGACGATCCTGCGGCTCTGCCTGGCCAAGAAGGACGCAACGCTCGACGCGGGGGTCGAGCGCCTGGCCAAGGCGCGGGACCTGTCGCGGAGGGCCTAGGCGCAGCCCTTCTCAACTTCGTCGTCCCCGGGCTTGTCCCGGGGATCCATAGACACCAGCGCCCCAGGCAAATCTCCGAGGTCGGCGTCTATGGATGGCCGGCACAAGAGGCCGGCCATGACGACTAATGTGATGGGCGAGCGCCGATCAGCAGGTCGAGCCGCCGTCGACGACGATGGCTTGGCCGGTCATCCAGGAACCGGCCTTGGAGCCCAGGAACACCGCCGCCCCGGCGATGTCGTCCGGCTCGCCCAGGCGGCGCAGCGGCGTGTTGGCGCTGGAGCGCTTCTCGGCTTCCGGGGTGTCCCACAGCGCCTTAGCGAAGTCGGTCTTCACCAGGCCAGGCGCAATGCAGTTGACGCGGATGTTGTCGGGGCCAAGCTCGACCGCCAGGTTGCGCGCCAGCTGGAAGTCGGCCGCCTTGGAGATGTTGTAGGCGCCAATACCGGTCGAGCCGCGCAGGCCGCCGATCGACGAGATGATGATCACCGAGCCTTCACGACGCTCGCGCATCTGCGGCGCAGCCATCTGGATCAGCCAGTTGTTGGCGATGATGTTGTTGTCGAGGATCTTGCGGAACTGATCGTCATTGATCTGCGACATCGGACCGAAGAACGGGTTGGTCGCGGCGTTGCAGACCACGATGTCGATCTTGCCGAACGCCTTGACGGTTTCGTCGACCAGGCGCTGCAGGTCTTCCTTCGACGAGATGCTGGCCGGCACCGCGATGGCGGCGCCCGGGTGCTTGGCGTTGATCTCGGCGGCGACCTCGTCGCAAGGGCCGGCCTTACGCGACGAGATGACGACCTTGGCGCCGTGTTCGGCCATGCGCTGGGCGATGGCCTTGCCGATCCCGCGCGACGACCCGGTGATGACGGCGACCTTACCGGTCAGATCGAACAACTCGCCCATGGCGTTCCCTCTAAACACGTGTTTGATTTTGTGTGTCGTCATTTGCCGCACAGGGCGACGTTGGGTCAAGCTTGGCCTCTGGGGAGCCGCGATGCCGAATTTCCAAATGATCGACCTGCCCGACGTCAGCCTTCGGGCGGCTGTCGAGGGCGAAGGCCCTCTGGTGGTGATGGTCCACGGCTTTCCGGAGAGTTGGTACAGCTGGCGTCACCAGATGGGCCCGGTGGCTCAGGCCGGCTTCAAGGTCTGCGCCCTCGACGTCCGGGGCTATGGCGGCTCCTCACGTCCAGAGGCGATCGAAGCCTATGACATGGAGCACATGGTCGCCGACGTGGCTGGCGTCATCGAAGCCCTGAGCCCCGACGCGCCGGCTGTTCTGGTCGGCCACGACTGGGGCGCGCCGATCGTCTGGAACACCGCCCTGATCCGCCCCGATCGGGTGCGCGCGGTCGCCGGCCTGTCGGTGCCCTATACGGGCGTCCCCAAGCGGCCGTTCACCGATCTGATCGAGAGCGTCTTCACCAGCCGCGGCAAGTTCTTCTACCAGGCCTGGTTCCAGAACGTGGGCCCCGCCGAGGCCGAGCTGGAAGCCGATCCGCGCGCCTCGCTGCGCAAGTTCTACTACGCCATCAGCGGCGACGCGCCTGACGGGACCTGGCCGAACGACAAGCCGCATGGCGCGACCCTGCTGGAGGGCTTGGTCGATCCTAATCCCTTCCCCGCCTGGCTGACCGACGCTGACCTCGACTACTACGTCGCCGAGTTCGAAGGCTCGGGGTTTCGCGGCCCGGTGAACCGCTATCGCAACCACCAGCGCGACTTCGAATATCTCTCCCAATTCGAAGGCCGGAAGATCGAGCAACCATCGCTGTTCATCGGCGGCGAGCGCGACCTGGTGCTCAGCATGCTCGGACGCGGCGACCTGGTGGCGATCATGGGCGCGGAGATGACAGACCTGCGCGGCGCCGACATCCTGCCCGGCTGCGGCCACTGGACCCAGCAGGAGCGCCCGGAAGAGGTCAACGCCCGGCTGCTGCCCTGGCTCGCCTCGCTCTAGCCGCTTCTAGCGGCAGGCTTTGTAGCGACCGAAGTCCAGGTGCAGGTGATCGCGGTGGGCGGCGTTGTAGTCGGGGCTGAGCGTCGCGCGAAACCAGTCGCATGCGCCGTCCCTCGCGGCGCGCAAGAAACGACCGCGCTCGTCTTCGCGTTCGAAGTCCCCAAGCACGGTCAACCGGCGGCCGTCCGCCAGCCGAAAGCCGGCCACGTCCAGGGCGTTCGCGAACGCATGCTCGCTGCGCCGGCCTTCGGCCTGGTTGTAGATGTTCCGGCACGCATAGGTCCCCAGGTGATCGACCTGGGTCACCGGCTGGCTCAGGATGCGGCGCGCGGCTGGCTGCAATCCGTGCCGGTCCCAAAAGGCGTAGCTCAGCGCCTCCGGGCAGGTCATCGCCGGGGCGGCCGGCGACAGGCGCGTCACCCCAGCGGTCAGCCGGACCGCGTTGAGTTGTGCGCAGGAGCCATCGACCTGCTCCGCGACTTCGGTGAATCGCACGCCCCCCTCGCGCAGGATGGCGCGGCACAGGCGCCGGTCCTGCGCGGCGCCCGCGAACTTGGCGGCGGTCGCCAGACCCGGCGGATCCTCCAATTTCAGCGGCTTCCACGGCAAGTCCTGGGGCGGCGCAGCGGCGTCGATCCACCAAAGCACCGCGATCGCCACGAGCGCGGCGTCCAGCAGGGTGGCCCAGACTGCGCCTAACCAGACGTATTGCGGGGAGGAGACAGGAACCTTGGCCACGCGCACCGAACGATCAGACGCCCCTTCGGTTCATCGCCGCTCGCCCTTGCCTGATCGACAGCCGCCGCCGATTGATGGAAATCCCCCGCTCACCTCACTACGCCGAACGTCGTCTTCATGCTGAAGGTCGTCCTGACTCTGAAGCCGCGCTAGGTCGCCAGATCAAAGAAATTCACCGAAACCCGGCAAGCTTTAGCAATAACCGCCTGCGCATAGCGCTCGGGGCCTTGCGAATGGACGCGCGGCGACGCACGTTCCAATCCTATCGAATTGGAGACCTCCCCTATGCGTAACTGGCGCCTGGACGAAGACGACGACGGCGACGAGAACGCCCGCAAGCCCGACATGCCGATGACGTCTGGGCCTGTCCAGAATGCGTTGTTCAAGTCGCGCACCGTGCTGGTGTTCGGCGAGATCGACATGCGCCTGGCCGAGCGGGTCACCGCCCAGCTGCTGGCGCTGTCGGCCGAGAGCGACAAACCGATCAAGGTTGTCATCAACTCCCCCGGCGGCCACGTCGAGAGCGGCGACACTATCCACGACATGATCCGCTACTGCGGTCCGCAGGTGAAGGTGATCGGGACCGGCTGGGTCGCCAGCGCCGGCGCCTCGATCTTCCTGGGCGCCCAGAAGGAAAACCGCTTCTGCCTGCCCAACACCCGCTTCCTGTTGCATCAGCCCATGGGCGGCGTGCGCGGCCAAGCCTCGGATATCCAGATCGAGGCCGAGGAGATCGTGAAGATGCGCGAGCGCGTCAACCGCATGATCGCCAAGGAAACCGGCCAGCCCTACGACAAGATCGTCAAGGACACCCAGCGTAACTTCTGGATGGGGGCCGAGGCCGCCGTCGAGTACGGCCTGGTCTCCAAGATCATCAACAACGCCACCGAGGCCTAAGGTGATGGCCGCGCCCTGGTGGAAGGGCGCGGTCGTCTACCACGTCTATGTCCGCAGCTTCTTCGACTCGGACGGCGACGGCCACGGCGACCTGAAGGGCGTCCTGGCCAAACTGGACTACATCGAGAGCCTAGGCGTCGACGCCATCTGGCTCTCGCCTGTCCACCCCTCGCCCAACCGCGACTGGGGATACGACATCTCCGACTATGAGGGCGTCCATCCCGACTACGGGACGATGGACGACCTCGAGGCCCTGACCGCCGCGGCCCATGCGCGCGGCCTCAAGGTCATGCTGGACGAAGTGCTGGCCCACACCTCCGACGAACACGCTTGGTTCGCGCAGAGCCGCGATGGCGGCGCCGATGGCGACAAGGCCGACTGGTACGTCTGGGCCGATCCGGCGCAAGACGGAACCGCGCCCAACAATTGGCTGTCGGTGTTCGGCGGCCCAGCCTGGGCCTACCAGCCGGCGCGCCGCCAGCACTATCATCACAAGTTCCTGCGCCAGCAGCCGAAGCTGAACTGGCGCCAGCCGGACGCCCAGGAGGCGGCGCTGAAGGTGCTGGACTTCTGGCTGGCCAAGGGGATCGACGGCTTCCGGCTCGACGTCGCCGGCACCTTCCTCCACGACGACGCCCTGGCCGACAATCCGGCCGTGCCGCCGGGCGAGCGCACGCGCCATCACTGGTCCCACGCCAGCGAGATGCAGCGCCACCTGCACGACTCCAACTTGGCCGAAAACATCCCGCTGCTGGACGTGATCCGCCGCCGGGTCGACGCGCACAACAGCGACGGCCACGGCGAGCGGTTCGTGTTCGGCGAGTTCTCCGAGGAGGAGGAACGCTGCGGGGCCTATTGCACGCCGCAGGACGGCCTGCACTCGGCCTACACCTTCGTGCTGCTGCACGCGCGCAAACTGGCGGCCCAGGTCTTCCGCGAACACTACGAGACGCTCGGACGCTTCCCCGACCACTGGCCCTGCATCTCGTTCTGCAACCACGACATCCCCCGCACCGCCAGCCGGTTCGGCGGCGGCGAGGCGGTGGCCCGCCTGATGCTGGCCCTGCTGCTCAGCCTCAAGGGCACCACCCTGCTCTATCAGGGCGAGGAGCTGGGCCTGCCCGAGGCCCGCAGCATGACCCGCGAGGAGATCCGCGACCCGGTCGGCGACCTCTATTGGCCGATCTCCAAGGGCCGTGACGGCTCGCGCACGCCGATGCCCTGGACCGAGGGCGCCAATCTCGGGTTCTCGACCGCCACGCCGTGGCTGCCGGCCGCGCCGGAGCACGCCGGCCTGTCAGCGGCGACGCAAGGCTCCGATCCGAACTCCACCCTGGCGTTTTCCCGGGCGATGATCGCCCTGCGCAAGGCCACGCGCGCGCTCACCACCGGCGAGATCGAGATGATCACCACGCCCGAGCCGGTGCTGGCTTTCATCCGCTACGAGGGCGACGAGGCCATCGCCTGCGTTTTCAATATGAGCGCCGCCCCCGCGATCTTCGGCGACGAACGACTGGCCGGCGGCGAGCTCCTCGCGCCCTCGACCGGCGAGGCGAGACTCGACGGCGCAGCCCTGCACCTGGGGCCGCACGCCGCCCGGTTCCTGCGGCTGGCCTGACGCGCTACAAGGGCGACCATGGCCGACGGCGACACAAAGCAAGCCCGCACGCCCCCTGCTGACATCAAGTTCGGCCGCGGGTTCCTGCACGACATCTGGTACTTCGCGGCGCTCTCAAGCGACCTGAAGACCGGCAAGCTGCAACGCTATGAGCTATTGGGCGAGCCGGTGCTGCTAGGCCGCGACCGGGCTGGCAAGGTCTATGCGCTGAGGGACATCTGCCCGCACCGCGCCGCGCCGTTGTCGGCCGGCAAGCTGACCTCCGAGCCCGACGGGACCGAGAGCGTCGAGTGCCCCTATCACGGATGGCGGTTCCGCACCGACGGCGCCTGCGCGGCGATCCCGTCGCTGGTCGACGACCAGGCCATGGATGTCAGTCGCATCCGGGTGCGAAACTATCCCGCCGCCGAGAGTCAGGGCCTGGTGTTCGTCTGGATCAGTTCCGATCCCCGAGTCACCGGCCAGCCGTCCGAACCGCCAGCGGTGTTTCCGGGCGTGGTCGGCGGCGGACCCAAGCTGGTCGACCGCATGGAGTTCGACGCCCACATCGACCACGCCGTGGTCGGCCTGATGGACCCGGCCCACGGCCCCTATGTGCATCAGCAATGGTGGTGGCGCTCGGCCAAGAGCCAGCATGAGAAGGCCAAGAAGTTCGAGCCGCGCGAGCAGGGCTTCGCCATGGTCCGCCATGAGCCCTCGAAGAACAGCCGCGCCTACGCCATCCTCGGCGGCGAACCGCTGACCGAGATCACCTTCCGCATTCCGGGCATGCGCTGGGAGCATGTGACGGTCGGAAAGCGCCAGGTGCTGTCGCTGACCTGCCTGACCCCCATTAACGAGTCCAAGACCAAGATCACCCAGATCGTCTGGTCCGATCACCCGGCGTTCCTGGTCCTGAAGCCGTTCATCGCAGCCGGCGCGCGGGCCTTCCTGCGCCAGGACGGCGACATGGTGAACCTGCAGAACGAGGGCCTACGCTACGATCCAGCCCTGCTGTGGATCGACGACGCTGACCGCCAGGCCAAGTGGTACCAACAGCTCAAGCGCGAATGGACCGCCAGCCGCCAGGCCAGCCGGGCCTTTGCAAATCCGGTGGAAGCCGCCACCCTGCGTTGGCGCAGCTAGGCGGGGACACCATGGACTTCACGACCAGCGACGGCCTCTCGGTCAGCTATGACGACATCGCGCCGGAGGGCTATGAGCGAGCGATCCTGCTGGTCCACGGCTTTGCGTCGAACCGCAACGAAGGCTGGAAGCGCACCGGATGGTACGCGGCGCTGGAGCGGCGGCGGTTCCGCGTCATCGCACTGGACCAACGCGGCCACGGCCAGAGCGCAAAGCCGCATGAGCCGGAAGCCTATCGACGTGGGAACCTGGCCCGCGACGTGGTGGAGTTGATCGACCACCTGGGGATCAACCGCGTCGATCTATTCGGCTATTCCATGGGCGCGCGGGTCGCCTCGGCCGCGGCGCTCGCCGCCCCTGACAGGTTTTCCAACCTCATCCTTGGCGGGGTCGGCGACAAGATGCTGACCGAACGCCCGTCGGCGCGCGGCGACGTGATGGCCCAGGCGATGCTGACGGACGATCCCGAAAGCATCACCGAGCCCTTCCTGCGTAGCTTCCGCCAGTTCGCCGACGAACAGGGCGAGGACCGTCAGGCCCTGGCCGCCTTCACCAATGCGGAGAACCCGCCGCTCGACACCGACGGGTTCGCGACACTGCCGATGCAGGTGCTCGTGGTGGCCGGCCAGCGGGAATCCAATGGCGATCCGGAAGTCCTGGCCAAGGCGTTCGCCCACGGCCACGGCGTGATCGTCCCCGGCTGCGATCACTTCTCGGCCATCCCCCACGCCCTGACCAAGGCCGCGGTGTTCGACTTCATCGACGGGGTGCTGGACGATCCCTGGGCGCGGTAGCGACGCCTCAAAGGGAGAGTCCCTCTCCCTCGGGAGAGGTTAGGTGACGGGGCGGCGCGCAACGGCGCATCCGCCCCTGCATCCTTAGTCCTTCGGACCCATGTTGTAGGGGCCGCCCTTGGCGAGCGCCGTGCGATAGGCGGGCCGGTCCTGGAAGCGCTTCACCCAGGCGGCGATGTTCGGATAGGCGGCGTAGCGGCCAAAGGCGCCGACGATCTCGCCGACGAAACTCATCTGGATATCGGCCGCCGACAGCTCGTCGCCCATCAGGTAGTCGCGGCCTTCAAGCACGCCCTCGACATAGCCGAGGTGGTTGGCGATCTCGCTCTCGATGCGCGGATGCAGCGGCGCGCCGGCCTCGCCCAGCCGGCCGACATACATGAACAGCATCAGCGGCAGCATGGCCGAGCCCTCAGCATAGTGCAGCCACTGCTGGTAGGTGTCGTATTCGGGCGTGTCAGCGGCCGGGGCCAGCTTGCCGGCGCCGTGATGGCGCAGGACGTAGTCGATGATCGCCCCGGACTCGATGATCGTCGCCGCGCCCTCGGTGACCACCGGCGACTTGCCGAGCGGATGAACGGCCTTCAGTTCCGGCGGCGCCAGACGCGTGGTCGCGTCGCGCTGATAGGTCTTGATCTCGTAGGGAAGCCTCAATTCCTCAAGCAGCCATAGGATGCGCTGCGAGCGCGAGTCGTTGAGGTGATGAACGACGATCATAGCCTGCTCCCAAATCTCTGTTCTTGACGCGTACAGGCCGGCGTGACGGGCGACAAGCTTCGCCTATAGTTGGCCGATGATCTTGCAGGACCTGCCCGCCCGTCTCGCCGAAGCCGCCGACGCCGCTGAAGCCCTCGTCACTCGGATAAGGCAGGCGACCGCCGCCCGTGTCAGCCCGGGCGGCCGCCTCGACCGGCGCGCCCTGGACGCCGAGCAGCATGTCGCCCACGGCCTGGCCTGGGCGGCGTCCTATGCCGAGACCCTGCGCCAGACGGCGGTCTGGGCCGGAGCGCTGGAAGCCGAAGGTCGGCTCGGCGAGGCCGAGGCCCTGCCTGCGCAACTGCTGGCCTTCGAGTATCTGAACCAGCTGGCGGGCGGCTTGCCGATGAACCAGGGC
Source organism: Phenylobacterium sp. (assembly GCF_030654915.1). Lineage (GTDB taxonomy): Bacteria > Pseudomonadota > Alphaproteobacteria > Caulobacterales > Caulobacteraceae > Phenylobacterium. Next base: position 31,202 of record NZ_JAURWM010000219.1, read on the forward strand.
GAAACCTTCCGCCCCGGCGATCTTGGCCTGGATGCCGGCGACCTTGCGCCCGCCATCGAGCGGCTGCGCCCCGGCGCCTCCCAGGCGGTCAAGGCCAGGATCGTCGTACTGCTGGAGGCCGCCCGAGGGCGCCCGTCGCTGGAGGCCAGCGGCCTTGACGCGACGCTGGAACAGGTCCGCGATCAGTTCCACGCCTTCACCAACGAAAAGATCACACCGCACGCCCATGGATGGCACCTGCGCGACGAGCTCATTCCCCTGCCGCTCATCGAGGAGTTGGCCGAGCTTGGTGTCTTTGGTCTCACCGCGCCAGAGGCCTATGGCGGCTCAGGGCTGGGCAAGGTGGCGATGTGCGTGGTGTCCGAGGCGCTGTCGCGCGGCTGGATCGGGACCGGCTCGCTCGGCACTCGCTCGGAGATCGCCGCCGA
>NZ_JAURWM010000231.1 GCF_030654915.1 Phenylobacterium sp.
GCAGTACGCCGACCACCGAGAAGTAGTGGGCCATGTCGTCGGGGGTGAAGGCGATCACCACCACCGGGCCACGGACCTGGCCGCCCAGGTCGCGGCCGGCGGCGCGCAGGGCCGAGATCAGCCGCGAGACGCCGAACGAGAAGCCGGTGGCCGGAACCTGCTCGCCGGTGAAGCGGGCGACCAGGTCGTCATAGCGCCCGCCGCCGCCGATGGAACCGAAGCGGACGCCTCGGCCCTTCTCGTCCTTGGTCTTCAGCAGCAGCTCGGCCTCGAACACCGCGCCGGTATAGTATTCCAGGCCGCGCACGATGGATGGGTCGAAGGCCGCCCGCTCGACGCCCACGCCCAGGCTCTTGAGAGCCTGGTCGATCGCCGCCAGTTCGGCCAGGCCCGCGTCGCCCTCGGCCGAACCGCCGATGATGCCCGCGATCTGATCCAGGGTCTCGGTGCGGCCGCCCGCGCCGGCGGCGGTGAAGGCCAGGACGGCCTCGGCGCCGGCCGTGTTCAGGCCCGCGCCCTTGGTGAAGGCGCCGGACTCGTCCTTGCGACCTTCGCCGAGCAGCAGGCGCACGCCCTCCGGACCCAGGCGGTCGAGCTTGTCGACGGCGCGCAGCACGGCCAGCTTCTGGCCGTCGTCCTTGACGCCGGCCGTGGTCAGCAGGCCGTTCAGGAGCTTGCGGTTATTGATCTTGATGATCGCCGATCCGGTCGGCAGGCCGGCGGCCTCCAGGCCCTCGACCGCCATGGCGATGATCTCGGCGTCGGCCTCGGGCCGGGCCGAACCGACGGTGTCGGCGTCGCACTGGGTGAACTCGCGGAACCGGCCAGGGCCAGGCTTCTCGTTGCGCCAGACCGTGCCGAAGGCATAGCGGCGGAACGGCTTGGGCAAGCCCTCCTTGGTCTCAGCCACGAACCTCGCCAGCGGCGCGGTCAGGTCGTAGCGCAGAGCCATCCACTGCTCGTCGTCGTCCTGCAGCGCGAAGACGCCTTCATTGGGACGGTCGGCGTCGGGCAGGAACTTGCCGAGCGCGTCAGCATATTCGAAGGCGCCGGTGTCGAAGGCCTCGAACCCGTAGCGTTCGTAGACAGCGGAGACCTTGGCCAGGATCTGGCGCTCAGCAGCCAGGTCACGGGCGCGGCGATCATTGAAACCGCGCGGAGCGCGGGCCTCGGGGCGGGGTGCGTCGGTCATGCCGCTCGCCTACCGGCTCAGGCGCTGCGCGGCAAGGCGCAGGCTGCATGGAGAAAAGCTGGAGAAGTCCATCGTCGGGTTCCTTGAAGCGTAAGGTTCTACGGATGGAGCTGGTCAACACGAGCCCCATCCGCTGGTGCGGGGGCTCGGGCGAAGGTCGCTTTTAGGCCAAGCGATCCTGGGCCGATCCCGCAAGCGAGGTCGGATGGTGATGCCCGTGATGATGCGCGAAGCGTGTCATGACGCAGGCGCTATAGCGGGGAAATGTGAAGAACGCGAGTCAGCCGATCACGCTGGCTCCGCCGTTGGCGGCGATCACCTGGCCCTGGATGAAGGCGGCGTCCGGCGACAGCAGGTATTCGACTAGGGACGCGTAGTCGCTGTCGCGGCTGGCGCGGCCGGAGGGATTGGACCGGGCCGAGCGCTCGACGACGGCGGCGGCGGTCGCTTCCCCGCCAACCATGGCGGCGACGGAGGTGGTGTGCACCAGGCCCGGAGCGACAGCGTTGATCCGCACGCCGCGCGGCGCCAACTCGGCCACCAGATAGCGGATGATGGCTTCCGACATCGCCTTGCCGACGCCCAGGGCGCCATAGTTAGCCAGCGGAATGCGCGCCCCGCCGCTGGTGATGAAGACCACGCTTGAGCCCTCGCCCAGCAGGTTCTGCGCGGCGTGGACCAGATAGAGCAGCGACAACCCGTTGGTCTCCATGGCCTGGCGGAAGTGAACCAGGTCGGCCCCCAGCAGGGTGGTCGGATAGATCATCGCCGCGGAATGGACGATGTGGGCCAGGCCGTGGCCCTGAGCCTCGACCTCCGCGATCAGGGCGGCGGCGCCGTCAATGTCGCCGACGTCGCCACGCACGATCTCGACCGCCGCGCCGGTGGCGGCGATCTGCGCCTTGGCGGCCTGCGCCGCCGCTTCGTCGCTGTGATAGGCGAGCACGACCCGGCCGTGGATCGGGGCCAGGCGGCGGGCGATGACCAGGCCGATACCCTTGGTGCCGCCGGTGATCAGGATGCTCATGCCGACAGGGCCGGGGTCACGTAGTCCAGGTCGGCCAGGGCCGGGCTGGCCGCGGCGGCGTCGAAGCCGGCCATGATGCGGCTAAACCGCTGCTCGACCAGGCCGCGCATGTCGGGATGGGTGAAGATGTAGCGCTCATCGTTCTGGACGGCTTCCAGCACGCGGCGGCCGACGAACTCGGGGTCAATGCCGTTGTCGACATGGGACTGGCCGACCACGGAATTGTTCGGGACCGGACCGCCGTATTGCGACTGCCGGGTGCGGCCCGACTGGTTGATCTTGGTCTTGACAAAACCCGGGCAGAGCACGGCGACATTGATGTTATCGGGGGCGAGTTGCCCGGCCCAGCCCTCGGACATCCCGACCACGGCGTATTTGGTGGCGGTGTAGGGCTCCATGCCCGGCACCGAGATCATCCCGGCCATCGAGGCGGTGTTGACGAAGCAGCCGCCCTCTCCGTGCGCGCGGACATGGGGCGTGAACACCTCCATGCCGTATACGACGCCCATCAGGTTGACCGCCAAGATCCAGTCCCAGTCGCCGGGCTTCACCTGATCGATCGGACCGCCGGCCCCGACGCCGGCGTTGTTGCAAACCACATGGACCTTGCCGAAGGCCCCGAGGGTGGCCTCGGCGGCCGCGACCAGGGCGGCCCGGTCGGCGACGTCGCAGAGCACGCTGGCGGTCTTGATCTGGCGGGCCTCAAGCTCGGCGCGCGCGGCGGCCAGCGGGGCTTCCTCGATATCGGCCAGCATCACGTTCATGCCGGCGCCGCCGAAGGCGTGGGCCATGGCCAGGCCAAGGCCGCTGGCTCCGCCCGTGATGAAAGCAGTCTTTCCCGTCAGGTCGCGCATGGCGCTCCTCCCCCCGTTGTTCTTTTTTTGGACGGCTAGACCTTCAGGCGGGTCACCAGGCTCGTCGTGGAGGGATCATGCACGCCCGCCGCGCCGCCTTCCAGTTCCGATAGGATGGCGACGGCGAGAGTCTTGCCCAACTCCACGCCCCATTGGTCGAAGCTGTTAATCCCCCAGAGCACCCCCTCGACGAAGGTCTTGTGCTCATAGAGCGCGATCAGGGCGCCCAGCGCCCGGGGCGTCAGGCGCTCTAGCAGAATGAAGCTGGAGGGCCGGTTGCCGTGGAAGGTCTTTTGCGGGGCCAGTTCGTCGATCAGGGCCTGGGGCTGGCCGGCCAGTTCAGCGCGGACCGCGGCCTGCGATTTGCCAACCATAAGGGCCTCGGCCTGGGCGATCGCGTTGGCCAGCAGCTTGGCCTGGCTGGCGGGCTCGCCCTCGGCGGCGTGGGCCACGGCCAGGATGTCGACCGGGATGATGTCGGTCCCCTGGTGCATCAACTGGAAGAAGGCGTGCTGCACATTGGTGCCGGCGTCGCCGAACACCGTCGCCGCCGTGCCGCGCGTCACCGGGGCGCCGTGAGAATCGGTCTGCTTGCCGTTCGATTCCATCTCCAGCTGCTGCAGGAAGTTGGGCAGCAGCCGCAGACGCTGGGCGTAGGGCACCACCGCGCGGATCGGACGACCAAGGCCGTTGCGATTGTAGATGTGGGCCAGGGCCAACAGCACCGGGGCGTTGCGCGCCAGCGGGGCCCTCAGAAAATGCTCATCCATGGCCCGGCCGCCGGCCAGGAAATCCTCGAACACCTCGGCGCCCAACGCGATGGCGCAGGAGAGGCCGACCGCCGACCACACCGAATAGCGGCCGCCGACCCAGTCGCGGAAGCCGAACACCTGATCGGCCGGGACGCCAAAGGCCTGGGCCACGTCCGGCGCGGCCGACACCGCCAGCAGATGGGCGTCGCCGGCTTGCCCCAGGGCGGCCCGCAGCCAGGCGCGAGCGACCTGGGCGTTGGTGATGGTCTCCTGGGTGGTGAAGGTCTTGGAGACCACGACCACCAGGGTCTCGGCGGGGTCGAGCCCGGCCAGGGCCCAGGCCATGTCGGTCGGATCGACATTGGCGGCGAAGCGCAGCTCGATCGGCGGGTCGACCGGGCGCAGCGCCTCCCAGACCAGGCGCGGGCCGAAGTCGGAGCCGCCGATGCCGATGTGCACGATGGCGCGGAAGGTTTGGCCGGTGGCGCCGCGCTTGGCGCCCGAGCGCACGGCGCCGGCCAGGGCGGCGATGGCCGCACGAGTGGCGTCGATCTCGGCCGAAACTGGCTCGCCCTTGGCCTTGAGGTCGGCGCCCTTGGCCGCGCGCAGGGCGGTGTGCAGGGCGGCGCGATCCTCGGATGGATTGACCACCTCCCCGGCGAACAGCCGCCCGCGCGCCGCCTCGACGCCGCCGGCCCGCGCGAGGTCGAGGGCGATATCCAGGTCGGCCGACGACCAAGGTTGTTTCGACAGGTCCAGGAAAAGTTCGGGCGCCTCAAGCGTCAGCCGCGCCAGGCGGTCGGGCTCGGCGTCGAAGAGGCTGGCTATTGGGCGGTCGCGGGCTCCCTGGGCGGCGGTTTCCAGCTTGGTCCAGGCAGCGGCGAGGTCCGACATGCAGTTCCCTTCGATCAACGTCGCACAGCCTAGCGCATAGGCTACAGCCCGCTACCCACCATTGCAGGTCTTTGGCGCGCTTGGCGCGCGCGAGGCGTCAACGTCCGAAGAGGTAGCGAACGCTCAGGCTGGCGCTGAACTGGTCTCTTGAGCCCAGGCCGGCGACGATTGGACTATCGGCCGCATCGCCCGTCACGCGCCGATAGCCGCCAACGGTCTCGAGGCTCCAGCTGGGATTCACCTGATACTCGGCGCTCACGAGCGCGCCGGGAGACCACGAGGCGCCGGAGGGCGAGTAGGGCTGCAGGCCGAGCGGGCTGCGGGACGCCTCCAGCGGCGTGACCTCGAAATACTTGCGGGTGAACGCGGCGTCCCCCCATCCGAGCCGTGGGCCGGCCGTGAACATCCAGCGATCTGTACGGACGATGGCGTCGGCGCCGAAGTCGCCCACCCAGCTATCGTGTCCCCCGAAGCCATGCCGCGCCTCGGCGCGAAGGCGCATCCAGTCCGCGGCCCACCAATTGACGAAAACGCCGGCCTCGACGGTCCCGTCGATCTTGTCGAAGCCGCGAAGGTCTTTGTCGTTGTCGCGCGACGAGCGCCAGCGGCCGGCGAGGCCGGCGGTCAGCGGCCCCTTGCCGATCAGCCCAAGACTGACACCGTCGTCGGGAGCCCCGGACGGGGTGGGGGCCGCGTCACGCCGGGACAGGACCACGGCGCCGCTGAACCACGAGCGATAGTCGTCCGATCCGATGTAGTCGGGCGCGTAGCGGACGCCGGCGCGGACACTGTCGAGCGTCCAGCCGAACAATGCAGGGGCAGGAGCGGCCTCCTGCGCCACGGCCGACGACGCCGACATGATCGCGATGACGATGGACAGAGGCGCTGCGCCAACGACTTTTGAGCGGCGCAGAACGCCGTCGAGCTCTTGAATGCGCGTCGACAAGATATAGCCCCTTCAGCCCCGCTATTGAACGAAGAACGCGCACCCGCAATGTTCGGTTGCGCGGATCGACTGAAACACCCCGCGCTCGGGGACCAGAGGCCTCCTATGATCCGTACTTGATCGTGCAGCCGTAGGGCCGACTCACAGTGTTGGCGACGGGACGCCCGGCGCTCAGGTCGGCGAGCGCGGCGGCGACATAGTTCTTGGCGCCCTTGAGGCTGGCGGGATCGGCGCTCGGCTTGTCGTCGATGCCGCCCATATAGACCAGCGTACCGGCCGCGTTGACCACGTACATGTGCGGCGTGACCTTGGCTTGATAGGTGCGTCCGACCTGGCCCGCGGGATCGAGCAGCAGGGCCGTGGCGCCCGCACCGGTCGCCGTTCTCCAGGTCTTGGCTTCGCCCGGCGAGACGTAGCCCTGCTTGCCGGGCGCCGAGGAGATGAGGGTCAGCCAGACGACGCCGTCCTGGGTCGCGGCCTTCTGCAGGCCCTGCATATTGCCGGACTCGTAGTGCTTCTGGACATAGGGACAGCCGGCGTTGGTCCATTCCAGGACCACGGTCTGGCCCTTGAACTCAGCCAGGGAGCGGGTCTTGCCCGCGCCGTCCTTGATGGTGAAGGCCGGCGCCGGCTGGCCAATGGCGGGGGCGGCCAAAGCGGGCGCGGCCAATGCGAAGGTCAGGGCGGCGGCGAGCACGAAGGGTCGAGGGTCAAGCATGGACCAGGCTCCTTGGCGGATCAGCGGCCCTGGGCGTCCTTCAACGCACGGACGATCAGGCCCTCGGTCAGGATCTGCGGCAGGATAACGCCGTCCCCGCCCTTGGCGCCATAGATCAAATAGAGCGGCACGCCGGCCCGTCCATGCTTGGCGAGCTCGGCCTCGATCACCGCGTCCTTCAAGGTCCAGTCGGCCTTCAGATAGACCGCGCCGGTCTGCTTGAAGGCGTCGGCGACGCCCTGTGTGCTCAAGGCGACCTTTTCATTGACCTGGCAAGTGACGCACCAAGCGGCGGTGAAGTTGACGAATACCGGCTTGCCGGCCGCCTGCGCGGCGGCGAGCTTCTCCGGGCTGTAGGCTTCATAGGGCACGGCGGCGACGCCGCCGGCGCTGGCCACGGGGCCAGGCTGTGGCGCGCCATAGCTCGGCCAGATCGCGGCCACGGCGGCGGCCAGGACCAGCACCCCGCCGACGCTGGCCAGGACCAGCGGCCTTTCACCGGCCGCGCTGCGGCGCTGGGCGACGCCGAGCAGCCAGGCGGCCAGGGCCAGGATCACGGCGGCGGCGAAGATGCGGGCCAGGGCCGTCTCGCCGGCCTGGATGGTCAGCACCCAGACCAGCCAAGCGGCGGCCCCATACATCGGGAAGGCCAGCAGCTTCTTGAAGCCGTCCATCCACGGGCCGGGCTTGGGCAGCCGGGTCAGCAGGCCTGGCACGAAGGCGGCGAGCGCGAACGGGGCGGCGAAGCCGAGGCCCAGCGCCAGGAAGACGGTGATCGCGGCCGGCGCGCTCTGGGTCAGGGCCCAGCCGAGCGCCGGCGCCATGAACGGCGCGGTGCAGGGCGCGGCGACCACGACGGCGAGCGCCCCGGTGAAGAAAGCGCCAGCCATGCCGCGCTTGCCCGCCAGGCCGGTTCCGACGCCTTGCAGCGAGGAGCCGACCTCGAACACGCCCGAGAGGTTGAGCGCCACGGCCAGCATCAACAGGGCCAGGCCCGCCACCACCGGCGGCGATTGCAGTTGGAAGCCCCAGCCAACGGCCGCGCCGCCTGCGCGCACGGCGATCAGGGCGACGGCGAGCGCCAGGAAAGTCGCCAGCACGCCGGCGAGAAAGGCCAGCCCCTGGCCCTGGGCGGTGCGCCGGTCATGGGCGTGGCCGGCCAGCGAAGCGGCCTTCATCGCCAGGATCGGGAAGACGCAGGGCATCAGGTTGAGGATCAGGCCGCCGAGAAAGGCGAAGGCCGCGGCGAGCGGCAGGCCGAGCGCGCCGCCGCCTCCCCCTACGGCCTTCGAGGGAGGCGCACCAAGGCCTGAGGCTCCAGGCGGCGGCGTCCCGAGGCTGGCGCCGATCTCATAGGCCTTGCCGCCAATCGACAGCACCCCGGCCATGGACTTGGGCCCCTCGCCCTCCTGGAAGGCGTAGCCTGGCGTTAAGGTCAGGGTCAGGCCCTCGGGCCCGCGCTCGATCACCTGCGGCTTGGCGTGATCGATGACGGTGGAGTCGAACGGGAAAAAGTAGGCGTCAGAAACATCCGCGCCTTTCAGGCCCTCGCCGGTGACGGCCAGGACGATGCTGGTTCCTTGCTTGGCGAACACGCTGGCGAAATTGGCCGGGGTCGGGGCGTCCGACAGGGCCTTGGCCAACGGGCCGCTCCAGGCGGGATTGGGCTCGGCGAGCCCCTCGACGACCGGCAGCGACAAGGTCAGCACCGCGTCCTCGGGAACGCAGATCTCTTCACAAACCAGGAACGAGACGGCGGCCTTCAAGGTCACGGTCTCGCCCGGCTTGGCGCTGGCCGGGGCGGTGATCGGCACCGGCAGCAGCACCTCGCCCTGATAGCCATAATTCATCAACGGGCCAGTCGGCTGGCGGGTCGGGGCGGGCCAGACGATGTCGCCGGCGGTCCAGCCGGGCGGCAGGGTCCAGACGACGCTGGTCGCCTCGCCGCTGTCGCCGGAATTACGCCAATAGGTGTGCCAGCCCTTGTCGATTTTCTGACGCACGGCGACGTAGGTGGTGGCGCCCGGCGCGATCGACTGATCGCGGGCCACCAACTCGGCCACCAGATGACCGGTATCGACCGGCTCAGCCAGGGCGGGGGTCGCGACCAGCACGGCGCAGACCGCCACCAGTTTCGCGAAGAAGCGTCTCACATCCAAAGCCATGCCCGCTATATGGCCCGGTCTTGGCCCATCGCAAAGCTACGGCGACGTCGCGGGCGCTCTATCGCCCGACCGCGATCCAGCGGCGTGGCCATTTCCAGCCGAGAGCCCGAACCTCGCCCGGCTTCAGGGCCAGAGACTTGACGATCTGAGGCGTGAGTTCGCTGATCGCGTGGACCGGCTCCAAGCCCCCGACCGGGCTCACCGCCACACCGCCGATCAGCATGGCGCGGTCGATGGCGGTCCACTCGGCCTTGGCGCGGTCCTCATGGCCGACCGCGAAAAAATGGCGCAGGGGCTTAGGCTCGCCAGCCAGCTCCACCATCACCCCGATCATCCAACCGCTGCCCATCCAGGCTCCATAGCCCCTCTGATCGACCCCGACCCAGCACAAAAGCTCGACTTGTCACGCTTTGACGCGATGATCGGCGAATCAGCGTTTTTCCGGTGGAGTGCGTATCAAGTGCCCGCGTCGTTCGACGACATCGAAATGGGTCAGGTGGTCTCGCTCGGCGAGCTGCCGGTGGACCCTGCCGCCCTCGAGGCGTTCATCGCCGCCTTCGCGCCCGGTTGGCCGCTGGAGCGCGGCGCGCCCGACGCCATGATCTATGCGATGTGGTGCCGCCTGGACGCCGCCTCGGCGCTGGAATGGCCGCAGACCAAGCGCCTGGGCGTCGACGCCCTGCGCTGGGCCCGGAACCCGCCGGCCGGCGAGGTTCTGCGCGGCCGCATGACGGTGATGGGCAAGGACCCGGTCGGCGAAGGCAAGGGCATCGTCATCGCCCAGCACGACCTGCTCGACGAGGCCGGCCGGCTGGTCTTCTCCTGCCTGACCCGCAGCGTCTTCGCCCGCTAAGGCCGGGCGGCTCCATCACCTAAAGGTCGTCATGGCCGACCTCTGTGTCAGCCATCCACAAACGTCGCACGCGCGGGTTCGCCTGCAGCGCAGCCGGGCCGGGACAAGCCCGCCGATGACGAACGGAAACAAAAAACGGCGGACCCTCGCGGACCCGCCGTTTCGATGTCGTCCGATCGTCGCCTTAGGTTTAGGCGTTCGCGGCTTGCGGCGTTTGCTGCGAGCGCATCATGGCCAGGGCCAGAAGACGGTCCCAACCGGCCAGCGAGATCAGGTGGGCGAAGATCTGACCCAGGGCGCCGTTGTCGCGCAGCTCGGCGTACTTCTCGATCGGCAAGGCGTTGAGCTTGGTTTCCGACACGCCGAAGTACTCGGCGATCTTCTGCGTCTCGCCGGGGGTGCCGTCCGGGTTGGTCGGCACGAAGTTGGCGGTCTTGGTCTCGAACAGATCCAGGTCGGTCAGCAGTTGAACGAAGCTCTGGGTGCGCTGGCGCTCGGCCTCGTAGTCGTTGCAGAAATTGATGCAGTTCTGCGTGTACTCGGTCGGCTTGCCCTCGGCGTCGAAGAACGGCAGGTCGCCGCCTTCCACGATGAATTCAGCGGCGCGATCGATGCACAGGATCATTTGACCGGCGGCGCTGTCGTTGGCGTAGACGAACGGATAGCGGCGGATATAGGCCGGCACGTAGACGCCCGGCTCGAAGTAGCCGGCGTCAGTGAGGTACATGTTCTCACCAGCGTTCAGGCCCATCACCGCCAGCGGGATCTTTTCGTCGCCGACGAAGATGATCGGGCTCGAGAGCGCGGCGACGCCGAACTCGGTGACCGTCAGCGGGACGGCGTGGCCTTCCTTGGCGAACTTGAACGGTCCGTCCAGGCGCTTGACGCCCATGGTCTTGTGCAGGTCGACGGAAAGCGGTTCCGGCTTGGAGTAGAACAGCACGTTGCCGGAGATCTGGCCCGTGCCGGGCTGAGTTGCGGTCGCCATGAAATACCTTCGATGATCCTGGGCGCTTAATGTGTCTGCGCAGGCGAGCCGTGCTTTTGATTCTAGCCCGTCCAGCGAAGTCCGCGCTTCTACCCGATCGCGCGGGCGCCAGCAAACATACTCGCAGCCCGCTTGCCTCCGCCGGGCCGAACCGCTTCAATCCGCCTCATACTAGCAAGCCGCCAAGGCGACATACCGGAGGATATATTTTGGCTATCTTTTATCCTGACATTCTTGATCAGAAGACCGCGCCCCGCACATTCACCTATGGGGACAAAGACGTCATGCTGTACGCGCTGGGCGTCGGCATGGGCCAAGACCCGATGAACGAAACCGAGCTTCCGTTCGTCTACGAAAAGGGCCTGAAGGTCATTCCAACCGCCGCCACCGTGTTGGCCGGCAGCGGCCGCGCAAACAGCGGCCCCGCGCCGGTGATGCCCGAGGGCCACCGCCCCAGCCAGATCAACTTCCTGATGGTCGTCCATGGCGAGCAGAAGGTCGAACTGCACAAGCCGCTCACCGCTGGCGGAACCTACACCGCCCAGGGCCGCACGGCCGGAGCCTACGACAAGGGTGAGGGCAAGGGCGCGGTCATCATCAACGAAACCGTGTGGACCGACGAAAATGGCGAGAAGGTCGCCACCTTGACCGGCTCCACCTTCGCCCGCGGCGACGGCGGCTTCGGCGGCCCGTCGGAAGGCGCGCCTGAACCGCATGTGGTGCCGACCCGCGCGCCGGACATCTCGGTGGATTTCACCACCCGCGAGGACCAGGCCCTGCTCTATCGCCTGAACGGCGACCGCAACCCGCTGCACTCCGATCCCGACATCGCCCGCAAGGCCGGCTTCCCGCGCCCGATCCTGCACGGGCTGTGCACCTACGGCATCACCTGCCGCGCCGTGCTGCAGGCGATCACCGACTTTGATCCGGACCAGATCTATTCGCACCAGGCGCGGTTCTCGGCCCCGGTCTTCCCCGGCGACACCATCACCGTGGACCTCTGGAAAGACGGCAAGAACATCTCGTTCGAAGCCCGCGTGAAAGAGCGCAACGTCACGGTGATCAAGAACGGCCTGACTGTCCTGCGCTAAGCCCTAGGTGCTCCCCCTCTAGGGAGCTGTCGGCAAAGCCGACGGAGGGGACTTTGACTCTTTTCTGAGCTGAAGCCCCCTCCGTCTCGCCGCAACGCGACGAGCCACCTCCCCCAAACCGCGATGCGCGCTGGGGGAGGATCTGGCCGTTCCCTTCCCGCCGTCTCCTAGGCTACAGACGGCCCATGACCCGTAACTTCACCCTGATCGTCGGCGCCGTGTTCGCCGCCGGCCTGGCCGCGTGCGCCGCCACCACCACGCCGCAGGCCCCGGCGCTGGCTGACACGAGCAAGCCCGCCCCGCTCAACCCTCCGCCGACGGATCTCACCGGATATCTGGCGGCGGACGCGCTGGATGGCGCAGCCCTGCTGGGCCCGCCGCCCGCGCCGGCCAGCCTGCGCGGCCAGGCTGACCGGGCCTACTACGAAGAAACCCGCGCACTGGCTGGTAGCCCGCGCTGGAGCCAGGCGATCACCGACAACGACCTCTGGGGCGGCGGGGCGCTTAAGCAGTACGCCTGCAAGCTCGGCGTCTCGATAGACGAGCAGCAAACCCCGACCACCCTGCGCGTGCTGCATCGGATCGAACTCGATGTCCGCACCATCGGGACCCCGGCCAAGGATCTCTACAACCGCCCGCGCCCGTTGATCGGCGACGACAAGCCGATCTGCATTCCGCGCGAGGACTGGATGAAAACCAACGCCTCCTATCCATCCGGCCACTCGATGACCGGATGGGCCTGGGCGCTGATCCTGGCCGAGCTGGCCCCGGCCAAGGCCGACGCCATGCTGTCGATCGGCAAGTCGGTGGGCGACAGCCGCGCGATCTGCGGCGTCCACTACATCAGCGACATAGAGGCCGGCCGCACCCTGGCCGCCGCCATGGTCGCCAGGCTGCACGGCGATCCGCAATTCCAGCGCGACATCGCCAAGGCGCGCGGCGAGATGGCCAGGGCCAAGACCGCGCCCGCGGGCTGTTCCTAGCGCGCCATCCGGTAGACGACCGTCCGGCGCATCGGATCGCCAGCTTCAAAAGCGGGGTGATCGAAGTCGTGGGCGGCGTCGCGCCGCATGCCCAGCCGTTCCATCACCGCGCGTGAGCGGACGTTGATCTGCGCGGTGATGGCGGTGATCTCCTCCAGCCCCAAGCGCGTGAAGCCGTCGGCCAGCACCGCCCCCGCGGCCTCGCTGGCGTAGCCTTGCCCCCAAGCCGAGCGCGCCAGCCGCCATCCAATGTCAGTATAGGGCGTGAACGGGACCGACTCATGGCCCGGCATCAGCCCGCAACTGCCGACGAAGGCCCCGTCGGCGCGCCGCTCGATCACCATTCGGCACATGCCCAACTCGGCGAAGCTGGTGTCGGCCCGGACCTTGTAGGCTTCGACCTGTTGGCGGGTCAGAACGCCACCCAGCCATTGCATGACTTCAGGGTCAGCGCTCATCTGGGCGAAAGGCTCGAAGTCCTCGACGCGCCACAAGCGCAGGATCAGCCGCTCGGTCTCGATCATCGACGCGCCGCATAGACGACATGGCGCAGCAGCGGGTGATCCGCCGCCAGGCGCGGATGGTCGAAGTCGCGAGCCGGATCAGCCTTCATGCCGATGCGCCGCATCACCCCCTGAGACGCCAGATTGGTGTCGGCGGTGAAGGCCAGGATTTCGGGGACGTCCAGATTGGCCAGGCCCCAGCCCAAGGCGGCGGCGGCCGCCTCCGAGGCCAGCCCCTGGCGCCAGACCTCGGGGATCATCCGCCAGGCCATCTCGACCCCCGCACCAACTGGCAGGTCGCCCTCCGCGATCGGGTCCAGGCCGCAGAGGCCGATGATCTTGTCGTCGGTCTTCCGCGCCACGCCCCAAAGGCCGTAGCCGTGGGCCGTGATGTGGGCGTTCAGCCGGTCCATCATGACGTCGCTCTGGGCGCGGTCCTTGACGTTGGCCACCCAGTAGCCGACCCGCGGGTCGCCGGTCAGCGCAGCGAAAGCGTCGCTGTCTTCCTCGCGGTAGGCGCGAAGGACAAGTCGTTCAGTTTCGATCATGCAACGACGTTACATGATCTACGGCTGGTTGAGCTAGACCGGACGCGGACCGGCCAGGGCGCCGTAAAGGTCGGTGCGACGGTCACGGAAGAAGCCCCAGGCCGCGCGGTGCGTCGCCAGGAAGTCGAGATCGAAGCTGGCCTGGACGATGCCCTCTTCCGAACCCAGTTCGGAGACCAGGTCTCCGCGATGGTCGGCGATGAAGGACGAGCCGTAGAACGCCTGGCCGCCGGTCGGATAGTCCGCCCACGGTTCGAACCCGATGCGGTTCGCGCCGACCACCGGAATAACGTTGGAGACCGCGTGGCCCTGCATGGCCCGGCGCCACGGCAAGGCGGTGTCCAGGGTCGGGTCGTGCGGTTCCGAGCCGATGGCGGTCGGATAGAGCAGGATCTCGGCGCCCAGCAGCGCCATGGCGCGGGCGCACTCCGGGTACCACTGGTCCCAGCAGATCCCAACGCCGATCTTGCCGAAGCGGGTGTCCCAGACCTTGAAGCCGGTATCGCCGGGCCGGAAATAATACTTCTCCTGGTAGCCGGGGCCGTCCGGGATGTGGCTTTTGCGATAGACGCCCATCAGCGAGCCGTCGGCGTCGATCATCACCAGGCTGTTGAAGTAGTGCGGGCCTTCGCGCTCGAAGATCGAGACCGGGATCACGACGCCCAATTCAGCCGCCAGCGGCGCCAGCGCGGTCACGCACGGATGTTCGCGCCAGGGATAGGCGCCGGCGAACCAATGCTCTTCCTGGGTGACGCAGAAGTACGGCCCCTGGAACAGCTCGGACGGCAAGATCACCTGCGCGCCCTTGGCGGCGGCCTCACGGATGAAGGCCTTCGTCTTCTCAATGTTGGCCGCCAGGTCCATGCCGTAGGAGGTCTGGATCGCGGCGACGTTGATCGTGCGGGCCATCAGACGGGCTCCTGCTGGGTGATGCAGTGGAACGACCCGCCGCCGGTCAGGATCGCCATCGACGGCAGACCGATCACCGCGCGGTCGGGGAACAGGCTCTGCAGGCCCTGCAACGCCAGATCGGCGGCCTGGCCCTCGCCATAGGTCGGCATGATCACCGCGCCGTTGGCGATGATGAAGTTCATATGGCTGGCTGGCGAGGCGCGGCCGTCGTGGCCTTCGATCCAGCCGGGCGACGGGATGCGCATCACTTGCAGAGGGCGGCCGTCGGCGTCGGTGGAGGCCGACAGACGCTTGGCGGCGTCGTCATAGGCCGCGCCGTTGACGTCGCCGCGCCCAAAGGCGACCGGGCAGACAACGACGCCGGGCGCGACGAACCGGGCCAGGTTGTCGACGTGGCCGTCGGTGTGGTCGTTGGCCAGGCCCTCGCCCAGCCAGATCACCTTGCGCGCGCCCAGCGCGTCCGTGAACGCCGCCTCGGCCAGGGCTTGCGTCCAGCCAGGATTGCGGTTGGGGTTCAGCACGCATTGACCGGTGGTCAGGATGGTGCCGATCCCGTCGTGATCGACCGCGCCGCCCTCGAGGATAAAGTCTTGGGCCGCCAGCGGGACGCCTGAGGCCTCCGCGATCTGGGCGGCGACCTCGTCGTCGAATTCCATGTCGTACTTGCCGCCCCAGCCGTTGAAGCGGAAGCCGCGCGCGCTCTGGCCGCCCGGCGTCTGGGCGAAGATCGGGCCGGTGTCTCGCAGCCAGACGTCGCCGAAGCGGCCGGGCACGATCTCGATCCCGGCGACATCGCCGACCAGCCGGCGGGCCATGGCTTCGCCACCCGAGGTTCCGGTCATCAGGCGCACGTTCTCGCGGCCCGGACCGGCCAGGGCGCGGGCCAGGGCGGCCACCTCGACCTGGGCCTGGGCGAGTTCGTCTTCCCACACGCCTTCGGCATGGCTGGGGAAGCCGAGCCACATGGCGCGGTGCGGAGCCCACTCGGCGGGAACGAGAACGGTCATGACCTACCTTAACCTATTGAACGCGCGCAGATGGGCGGAGCAGCGCCGCCCGTCAAGCATCACCACGAAAAAGGGCGGCCGCATCGCTGCGGCCGCCCCAGATCGTTCAGAGCCGTGAGGCCTAGAACTCGGTGTGCAGGGTCAGCACCACCGCGCGGGGATAGCCCGGTTGGAACTGACCATTGCCGTCAGTGTTGGTCGAGATGTCGGCGAGGTAGCGCTCGTCGAAGAGGTTGCGAACGTTCACCTGCACATAGGTGCTCTTCAGAACGTCGAACTTGTAGCGCACGTCGAGATCCCAGAGCGCGTAGCCGGGGGCCTTTTCGGTGTTGGTCAGGTTGGACCAACGCTCGCCGACGAACTTGCCCTGGACGCCGACCTTGAGCGCATCGGTGATGTCCCAGTCGACGCGCACGGCGCCTTGCAGCTTCGGAATCTCGTAGAGCTCCTTGCCCTTGGTCTGCAGGACCTTGCCGTCGCCGTTCGGGAAGTTCGATTGGATTTCGGAGTCGACGTACGACAGCGAGGCGTAGGTGCTCAGATAGGTTTGCGGCTTCCAACCGATCTGGCCGTCGAGGCCCTGCAGCACGACCTTGCCGACGTTGACCGAATAGAAGATCTGCGCGGCTTCGTCGAACTGACGCTCAATGCGGTTGTCGAAGTTGTTGTGGAAGGCCGCCAGCGAGGCGATGACGGTCGGGGTGCTGTAGCGCCAGCCGATATCGAACGACTTGGAGGTTTCCGGATCCGGATCGACCAGGTTGCGGTCGTACAGGTCATCGGTACGCGGAACCGAGATGGTCTCGGCGTAGCTGGCGTAGATCGACATGTCGTTGTCGAAGTCATAGCTGATCCCGACGTTCGGCAGCACCTTGTCATACTTGCGTTCGAACTTGCGCGGCTGGCCGAAGTAGGCGCTGGGCGTCGCGGTCGGTCCGTAGATCGCGCGGAATTGCGCGAGCTGAGCGGCGTTCAACGACGTCGTCGAGGCGCCCCCGGTCTGCGAGGCGTTGTTGGTCGGGAAGACCACGAAGGGCGTGCCCGAGCCATCGTTTGTCCCGGTGACAACGAAGCCCTGCTGCGTGGTGCAGTAGGCGTTAAAGGTGTCGCGCATGTAGCAGAACTGGTTCAGCTCACGCTTGAAGAACGGCATGCGCAGGCCGGCGTTGACCAGCAGCTTGTCGTCCACGAAACGACCACGATAGTCGATGGCGAACTGGTTCAGGGTCGCCAAGGACAGACGGTCGCGACGGCGCAGGATGCTGCCGTCCGGCAGGTCGATGGCCTGGCCGTAGCCGTCCTTGCCGCCGAACACGTCCGTCGGGAAGCCCTTGGCGTCGAAGTAGGTGCCTTGGCCGGTCTGGCGGTGACGCGCGTAGTCATAGGTATAGGCCGCGCGCAGGCTCTGGCTGTCGCTGAACTTCCAGATCAGCGACGAGTTCACGCCGTAGCGGCGGGTGTTCGTCGTGTTCGGCCAGTAGATGAGCACGCGGTCGAGGGTGTCGCCGTCGCCGTTCAAGTCACGCGGACCACGGAACTGAGGATCGGTCTCCGAGAAGATCGTCCGGCCTCCGCCATTGGCGATGGTATACTGGAACGATGGGTCGAAGGTGAAGATCAGGTTGTCGGTCAGGTGGAACAGGCTCTGGCCGCGCAGGTTGCCGGTGTTCGAGGGGTTGATGTTGTTCCCGTAGAACTGTGCGCAGCTGGCGGTGAAGCCGGTGGCCGAGGTTGCTTCGTTCTGGACCGTGCCGTTGACCGGGGTCGGACGCACGCAGGTCGCGTCATAGTGCAGCGACGTGTCGGGCAGATTGCCGGTGGTCACGCCGTTCTGGTTGAACTGAGCCAGCGTGATACGGCGGATGAAGTTGTTGCGGTTTTCGTTGTAGTTGGCGGTCAGGCTGACGAAGTCGCCGCGGTCGCCGATGTCCTGCCAGACCCGCGCGTTGAAGGCCGTCTTCTCGATCTTGCCCGGCGCGTCGAAGATGTCGTTGCGCGTATAGAGGCCGCTAATCCAGGCCTTGGTGCCCCAGGGGCCGACCCGACCGGTTTCGAACGTGCCGTAGTAGCGCTGAAAGTTTTCGCTGCCGAACCCGAGTTCGAACCGGCCGCCCAGCTCGTCCTGCGGCTTACGGGTGATGTAGTTGATGGTGCCGCCGGCCGCCGCGGCCGTCGGGCTGTCGACATCGGTGGTGCCGAGGTTGACCTCGACGCGCTCGATCAGGTCCGATTCGAGTTGCTGGTTCGGATAGACCGCGTAGTTGCCGCTGTCGTTCAGCGGAATGCCGTCCTGGATCAGCGCCAACCGCTGCGAGTCGAAGCCGCGCAGCGTGATGTCGCCGCCGGCCGAGCCGAAGGCGTCGTTGGCGGTGAAGTTCACGCCCGGCAGCAGGTTGATTTGGTCAAGGACCGTAGCGCCTGGCGTTTGGGTGGAGAGGAACTCCTTCGTCACGGACGACCGCGACTTGGGTTCCGATTCGGCGACGATCGCGCCGCGCAGATCCACCGGACCGCGCGAACCGGTGACGACCAGTTCTTCGACGGCGGCGGTGCCGCTGGATTGCGCCAGGGCGACGCTGCTGATCAGCAGGCCGCTGGCCAAGGCCGTGGTCGCGCATAGGGCGCGAGCAAGCATTTTGTTCATGTGAGATCCCCTCATTCGTCGAGCAAGGAGGGACAGGCTCCCCAGCCTTCGCTCCAAACTTGAGGGCGCTATAGCTCGGAAAATTCGCCTTTGGGTGACGGATTCGTGACGTGTGATCCCCTTGACGTAACAGCAGCTCAATAAGCTGGCGCCTGTCGCTTTACAGACACGCTCCGCCGAGCGAGTTTCCGCGCGAGACCGGAGACGCCCTTGCCCCGCAACAGACTGTCCGATCACGGATTCGACGACCATTGGCGCGCGGTTCTGCTGATCACCGTCGCCCTGACGGTCGTGCGGCTGGTCACGCTGTTCGCTTCGCCGCTCGAGCTGTATACGGACGAGGCCCAGTACTGGCTTTGGTCGCGTAATCTCGACTGGGGCTACTACTCCAAGCCGC
>NZ_JAURWM010000234.1 GCF_030654915.1 Phenylobacterium sp.
GGACCTTGTGGCGGACGTTCTCCGGGTTCTCGAAGTTGATCAGCTCGACGCTGACCAGGGCGAAGTAGCGCTCGCCCTCGCGCGGCGCGCGGATGGCGCCGTCGACCGTGTCGCCGGTCCGTAGACCGAACTTACGGATCTGCGAGGGGCTGACATAGATGTCGTCGGGTCCGGACAGGTAGTTGGCTTCCGGGCTGCGCAGGAAGCCAAAGCCGTCCTGCACCACTTCCAGAGTGCCCGAGCCGGAGATCTGCACGCCCTCTTCGGCCAAGGCCTTGAGGATCGCGAACATCATGTCCTGCTTGCGCATGGAGTTGGCGTTCTCGATCTCCAGCGTCTCGGCGAAGGAGAGCAGGTCGGCGGGCGACTTGTCCTTCAGCTCCTGGAGCGACATCCGGGTCAGGCCCATGGCGGCGATGGCCGCGGCGACCTCGGAATGATCGTCGTCGTCGTCGCCTTCGGCGCCGGCTTCGATCTGAGCTTGCGTGTTTTCCGCGGCTTCCGCGGTTTCGACCACGGTTTCGTCGGCCGGGGTTTCGTTCGGGGTGTCTTCAGTCATGAAAATACTCTGAGATAGGCTCCGCCAACCGAGCAGTTCTCGGGCGCGAAGAGAATCGTTGGAGGCGTTTTGCGACGCCGGATTTGTTTCGAGGGCCGGGCCGCAGCTGCTGGTTAAGCGCGCGGCGCACGGAAAAAGGCGGGGCGTACCTACGAAATTCGTCGATACGTAGGGAGAGCGGAACCACATGCGGCCGCCGGGGTCAAGCGTGGTCGTTCACCAAACCTGGGCTGGTCCGGGGGATAGTCAGCCGATTGGCGGCTTTAAAATGCGATGACCAGCCGGCCCCTCAACAAAGCACCGCCGCGCGCCGTGGTCAGCGCTGCCCGAATTGAAGCGTGACCGCGAGGACCGCCACGACAGCGGCCAGGAACGGGAGCTCGTTGGTGGCGCGCCAGAACTTCGCGGACTTCGGACGCTGCCCCGCCAGAAACTTCTTGTACGAGCCGGCCAAGAAGCCGTGCCAGCCCGAGATGAAGATCACCGCGGCAAGTTTCACGATCATCCAGGGCTGATGGAGAAAGGCCCAGCCTTCCTTCGCCGCATAGACGTGCCACAGGGTCAGGCTCACCCCGAGGATCCACACCAGGATCATCGAAGGATTGATGATGATCTTCAGGAGCTTGCGCTCCCAGACCAGGAAATTCTTGTCGAACTCGCTGCCGGGGGGCGCCGTCTCGGTGTGGTAGGCGTAGAGCCGAGGCAGGTACATCATCCCCGACATCCAGGCGATGACCGCGATGATGTGCAGGCCCCTCAAAAGATCGTAGTTCACGCCGTAACTCCCCCCGCCCCGTTTCGACAGGCGCATTTGCTATAGGTTTCAGGACAACGCCACGCACCGTGCGGAGCAACCTCGCTATTGCGCGCCAAGGCCTGGTTGGTCGCCCGAGTCAGGGCCCGGATGAAGGCCGGCTCGGTGCTCGGAGTGGGAGCCCGTAAATAGGGCGCGCAGCCAACCCGCCCGGCCAGCTCCGCATATTCGTGATCCAGCTCGACCAGGGTCTCGACGTGCTCGGAGACGAAGGCGATCGGGCAGATCAGCACGCCCTTGCCTTCAGCCCCGGCCCGGCGGATCTCATCGTCCGTAGACGGGCCAATCCACTTCAGCCGTCCGACCCGGCTTTGGTAACAGACGTTCCAGTCGGTGAACTCGGGTAGACGCATGGCCACGGCCTGGGCGGTGGCCTGAATCTGAGCCTGGTAGGGATCGCCCGCCTCGATGACCTTTTCCGGAAGACCGTGAGCGGAGAACAGTAGTCGCACATTGGCCGGGCTGCCTGCCTGTTCCCAGGTCTGGCGGATCATCTTGGCGTGGGCGTCGGTAAGGCCAGGCTCGGTTGGATAGCAGCACACCGTGTGCGTACGGCCAGGACCGGCATAGGCCCGGCCCCAGTCCTTCACCGACGAGCCCGTGGTCGTGGTCGAAAACTGCGGATAGAGCGGCAGCAGCACGATTTCGTCAGGCGCGAAGACGGCGACGTCCTTCGCGGTCTGTTCGGCGAACGGCTTCCAATAACGCATGGCGACAAACACCCGCGTTTCTCGCGAGGGGTCCGCCTCGTTGAGCGACGTCTCCAGGGCGCGGGCCTGCTTCAGGGTCTCGGGCAGCAAGGGAGAGCCGCCGCCCATGATCGCATAATTGGCCCTGGCCATCTTCGCCCGCCGCGCGGCGATGAACTTGGCCAGCGGGATCCGCGCGATCGCCGGCAGGCTGATGATCGCCGGGTCCTTGAACAGGTTCTCCAGGAACGGACGCACGGCGTCCGGCCCATCGGGACCGCCGAGGTTGAACAGGACAACGGCGAGCTTGCTCACTTGCCGGTCACCCGTCGGATCGTGCGTTCGATGTGCTCGATCGGGGTGTCAGGCAGGACGCCGTGACCGAGGTTGAAGATATAGGGGCCGCCGTTCCACTGCTCGATCAGGGCGTCGACCCGTGCGTCGAGGGCCGGGCCGCCGGCGCGCAGCAATAGATTGTCCAGCGCGCCTTGGATGGTTTTGCCGCCAGCCTGAATCTTCTGGCCGAGCACGGCGGACGCCTGGGTGTCCAGGGCCACGGCGCTGACCGGAACCTTGGCCGCATAGTTCTCGACCAGGGCGCCGGCCCCACGTGGAAAGCCGATAAACGGGGTATCGATCCCCGCCGCCCGAACCTTCTCGATGATCGCGGCGTGCGGCTTGATGACGATGCGTTCGAAAACATCCTCGGCCAGGCCTTCAGCCCAGCTCTCGAAAAGCTTCAGAACCTGGGCGCCCGACTTGGCCTGCATCACCAGGTAGCGCGCCGTCGACTCCACCAGCACGTCCAGCAGCCGGTCGAGCTTGTCGGGGTTTTGATAGGCGTAGGTGCGCGCACCGGACCGATCCGACCCCCTACCCTCGATCATATAGGTCGCCACGGTCCAGGGAGCCCCGGCGAAGCCGATCAAAGCTCGATCAGGCTCCAGCTCCGCCCGAACCCGCGAAAGGGTCTCACCGATGTCCGAGAGCCGACCGGTGGAGGCCTCGATCTGGTCGGCCATGGACTCGATCGACGGCAGTTCTCCAAGCCTGGGGCCTTCGCCGGCTTCGAACCAGACTTCCTGGCCGAGCGCACGCGGGATCAGCAGGATGTCGGCGAACACAATGGCGGCGTCCAGCGGGAACCGCCGCATCGGCTGCATCGTGGCCTCGGCGGCCATCTCCGGATTGTGGCAAAACGCGATGAAATCCGGCGCGCGGGTGCGGAGCTCGCGGTACTCCGGAAGCGACCTTCCGGCCTGACGCATGAACCAGACCGGCGGCCTATCCAGGGTTTCACCGGCGAGCGCCCTCAAGAGGCGCGGTTTTGAACCTTCTGACATGGGAGCCGTTAAACCGGCTTAAGGCCCCAGGCTCAAGCCCATGGGCGCCTCCCGACTGTCTTCTTCCTAATAAGAATTTAGATATTGGATGTTGAGGAAGAGGTAGGGCCGTGGACATACGGGGACAACTTCCGCTGGCCATACCGTCGCAACCCCTTATCAACAAGGCGATTGACGGTTAACGACCCCTCCGCGGACCCCCCTGTGGATTGCGGGGAGAACTACGCCAGCCCTAGTGGGATTTACCTTTCGTTAGTAGGTTAACGGGGAGTTAACTTTGACGAACCGGAGTCATCCACGGCCCGGTCGCCAACACCCGCGTTCATGGAATCTTAACCATCGTTTCAGTGGACGACAGTGCGGCGAAACCCCGACTTCGTCCCGCCCGTACACAGGGGTGCTGTCGCGGCGCGGGGTATTCCACAAAGCAGTCCACCTTCGTTAAGAAGGTATCGACTCTTTCATCCCCAGTTTTCCCGCTCAGATTCCGCACTTCGTCCTTGCAGCCCCAAGAGGCCCATGACCTCGACCCCGCGCGTCGCGACCTATTTCCATGTCCACCTGGTGTCGGATTCGACCGGTGAGACGCTGAACGCCATGGCGCGCGCTGTCTGCGCCCGGTTCGAGAACGTTCTGCCGATCGAACACATCTATGCGCTGGTGCGCTCGCCCCGGCAGCTCGAGCGGGCCCTGACCGACATCGAGGAGGCGCCGGGCGTCGTCATCCACACCATCGTCGATGATCAACTGCGGACGGCGCTGGAAGAAGGCGTGCGGCGGCTGGACATGCCCTGCATCGCGGCCCTCGATCCGTTGGTCTCTTCGCTGCAGCGCTATCTGGGCGCCTCGATCAGCCGCCGGGTCGGCGTGCAGCACGCGCTGGACAACGACTATTTCAACCGGATGGACGCCTTGAACTACGCCATCGGTCATGATGACGGTCAGGGCGGGCAGGATCTGGAACAGGCCGACGTGGTTCTGGTCGGTGTCTCTCGAACCTCCAAGACGCCGACCTGCATCTATCTGGCCCATCGCGGAGTGCGGGCGGCCAATGTGCCGCTGGTGCCAACTCGACCGCCGCCGGAAAAGCTGTTCGAACTGAAAAACGCCCTGGTCGTTGGCCTGACGATCTCTCCCGATCGGCTGATCCAGATCCGGCGTAACCGGCTGCTCACCCTCAAGGAAGACCGGGAATCCTCCTATATCGACATCGAGGCGGTGCGTGAGGAGACGGTGAAGGCTCGCCGGCTCTACGAACGCCAGGGCTGGCCGGTGATCGACGTCACTCGCCGTAGCGTCGAGGAAACGGCCGCGGCGGTGATGAACCTGCTGCATGGCGGTCATGGACAGGTGGAGGTGCTGGGTTGAGCACGCAGATTATCCTGGCGTCGAAGAGCGCCGCGCGCCGCGCCGTGCTGACCGGGGCCGGCGTCTCGTTCGAGGTGTCGGTGGCCGGGGTCGACGAGGACGCGGTGAAGACCGCCATGCTGGCCGAGGGCGCGAGCCCTCGCGATGTGGCCGACGCCCTGGCCGAATTGAAGGCGATCAAGGTCTCGCGCTCCAAGCCGGGTTTCGTGATCGGGTCCGACCAGACCCTCGAATTCGAGGGCAAGCTCTACGACAAGGCCGAAACGGTGGAAGCCGCCGCCGAGCGGCTGAAGACCATGCGTGGCAAGCCGCACAAGCTGCACTCGGCGGTGGTGGTGGCCAAGGATGGGGCTCCGATCTGGCGTGAGATTGTCTCGGCGACCCTGACGATGCGCGACTTCTCCGACGAATTCCTGGCGACCTACTTGGAGCTTGAAGGCGAGGAGGCCCTGGGCTCGGTCGGGTGCTACCGGCTGGAAGGCCCCGGCGCACAACTGTTCTCGAAAATCGAAGGCGACTATTTCGCCATTCTCGGCCTGCCCTTGATGGGACTGCTCGATCTGTTCCGCCGCCACGGGGTGCTTACGGCATGAGCATTTCCGGCGCGACCCGAGTGGCTGGGGTGGTCGGGCGGCCGATCAGCCATTCCATGAGCCCGATCCTGCACAACGCCTGGCTGGCGGCGGTGGGATTGGACGGGGTCTATGTGCCGTTTTCGGTGCAGCCAGGGCGGTTCGTCGCCTTTGTGAATTCATTGCGCGGCGGGACCGTGGCGGGATTGAACGTCACCCTGCCCTTCAAGGGCGAGGCCTTGGCCTTGGCGGATGAAACGACGTTCCGGGCTCGCGGCGCGCAGGCCGCCAATGTTCTGGTGTTCCGCGACGACGGGACGATCTTGGCCGACAATACCGACGGGCTGGGCATGCTCGGGGCTTTCGCCGAGCAGGCGCCGGGTTTTGATCCCGCCGCCGGTCCGGTGGTGATCTTGGGCGCGGGCGGCGGATCGCGCGGCGCGGCGGCGGCCTTTGTCGAAGCCGGGTGCGGCGACGTGCGGATCGTCAATCGAACCTTGCTCAAG
Source organism: Phenylobacterium sp. (assembly GCF_030654915.1). Classification (GTDB taxonomy): domain Bacteria; phylum Pseudomonadota; class Alphaproteobacteria; order Caulobacterales; family Caulobacteraceae; genus Phenylobacterium. The sequence goes on from NZ_JAURWM010000234.1 coordinate 5,852, forward strand.
GCCCAGGAAATCGCTGAACCGCTGGGCGCCACGGCTTTCGCTTTGAGTGACGCCGCCAAGGCTTTCGAGGGCGCGATCGCGGTGGTGAACGCCACCTCCGCCGGCCTGTCCGGTTCGCCGGCCCTGGAGGCGCCGCTGGAAGCCACGCCGCAAGGCGCGGTGATCATGGACATGGTCTATAAGCCGCTGAAGACCCCGTTCCTGGCGCAGGCCGAAGGGCTGGGCCGCCAAACAGTCGACGGCTTGGCGATGCTGATCGGCCAGGCGGTTCCTTCTTTTGAAGCTTTCTACGGTCAAGCGCCGCCAGCGGGCGTCGATGTACGCACGCTGGCCCTTAAAGCTCTGGGACTCTGAGATGTTGATCATCGGACTGACCGGCTCCATCGGCATGGGCAAGTCGACGACCGCGGCGATGTTTCGCGAGGCCGGGGTGCCGGTTTATGACGCCGACGCCGCCGTGGCCGATCTCTATCAGGCGGGCGGCGCGGCCGTGGCGCCGCTGGAAGCGGCCTTTCCCGGCGTGACCAAGGACGGGGCGGTTGATCGCGAGGCGCTGCGGACCCGGGTGCTGGGCGACGACGAGGCGATGGGACGGTTGAACAAGATCGTCCATCCGCTGGTCGGGGCCGATCGGGTGCAGTTCTTCAAGGCGGCGGAAGAGGCCGGCGCCGACATGGTCGTGTTGGACATTCCGCTGATTTACGAAACTGGCGGCGAGGCGAACATGGACGCTGTGGTGGTGGTGTCCGCCCCGGAAAGCCAGCAACGCGAGCGAGTTTTGGCTCGTCCCGGCATGACCGCCGAGCGACTGGACGCGATCCTGTCGCGCCAGATGCATGACTCCGAGAAGCGCGCTCGGGCTCATTTCGTGGTCGATACCGGCCGGGGTCTGGAGCCGGCGCGCGAGCAGGTGAGCGTGATCATCGCCACCATGCGTGATCCACAGCGTAGACCGCCGCGGCGTCTCGCCTCCCTTGAAGACCAGCCCAAATAAGGCGATCTAGACCGTATGGCGCGTGAGATCGTTCTAGACACCGAAACCACGGGCTTCGAGCCGCAGATGGGCCACAAGCTGGTCGAACTGGCGTGCCTGGAGATCGAGGACTATCTGCCCACCGGGCGCAGTTTCCACGTCTATATCGACCCTGAACGTGACATGCCGCCTGAGGCCGAGAAGGTCCACGGCCTGTCGGCTACCTTCCTGCGCGGAAAGCCGAAGTTCCGCGACAAGGAGATCCATCAGGACTTCCTGGAGTTTGTCGGCGACTCTCCGATCATCGCCCACAACGCCACTTTCGACCGCACCTTCGTAAACTTCGAGCTACAGGGGCTGGGCCTGGCGCCGCTACCCGAAGAGCGCTGGATCGACACCCTGGCCATCGCCCGGAAGAAGTTTCCGGGGATGCACAACTCGCTCGACGCGCTCTGCAAACGTTTCAAGATCTCGCTCAGCGACCGTGAGAAACACGGCGCCTTGATCGACGCCCGGCTGCTGGCCGGTGTCTATCTGGAGCTGAAGGGCGGCCGCGCCCTCACGCTCGAACTCACCAACCACGCCATGGTCGCCCAGGCGGTGGCCAACGCCAAGTCGGCGTCCTACGGCGCGCGTCCACGTCCCCTGCCCTTCCGCTCGACCGAAGCCGAGCGCGAACTGCACGCCAGCTTCATCCGCGATGTCGTGAAGAACGAAGAACTCTGGAACAAGCACGGGCTCTAGCGCCCGCCATTCAGATCCAGCGCCTGTCAGCGGTGAAGTCGACGGTCAGCCAATAGCCTGGGCTCACCCCGCCCATGGCGGCCGCGATCTCGTCCCGGATGGCGTCAAGACGCGCGAAGTTTGTCTCGGTGTCGCCTGATGGCGCGACCAGCCCGATCTCGATGAACTGCTGGCGGCCCGATTTCACGACATGGGAGTCGTAGTCGACGAAGCCATGCCGCTCGGCGACCTCCTTGGCCAACTGACTGATCTTTTCGTCCAGGTCGCTCGGCGTGATCATCAGAATGTCCCGGCCGGCCTTCCAGATGGTCATCAAGGGGAATGGGACGAGGCAAAGAGCGATGATCACCAGGATCATTGGGTCGGCATAGGGCGCGAACCGCGCGGCGCTGGTCTGCGCCAGCAGGCCGCCAAGCATGAAGCTCAGGCACAGGCCGGCGCTAAGCACCCCGCCTATCAGCCAGGAGCGTGCATCGACATCCAGCATCTGCGAGCCGAGATGGCGGGCTGAGCGCCGAATGTAGGCGAAGAAGGCGAAGTTGATGATGCTGCTGACCCCGGCGTAGATCGCGCCGATGCCGAACTGCAATTCACGGCCGCCGACGATCAAACCGTTGAGGCCGTCAATGAAGGCGTAGATGCAGGCGAAGGCCAGGACCAGGCCGTTCAGCAGGGCCAGCATTGGTTCCAGGTGCCAGTAGCCATATTGGAAGCGGTCGTCGTCGCCCCGCGAGATCAATCGCACGGTCAGCAGGGCCACGCCGGTCATGGCCGCGTCGATCAGATCGTAGAAGCCGTCGAACATCACCGACTTGGAGCTGATCCACAGTCCGAACCCGATGCTGGCGAGGGCCAGGACGACCGTAACCACCATCGATGTTAGCAGCAGGCGCTGTTCTTTGGCCGTGGAGTGCAGCGTCACGTCTGACTTGCGCCAGCTGGGAGGCAGCCTGCGCATCCTTTGCTGGCGGGGCCTCGATAGCAGGCACGCGCTTGTATCCCAGGGAAGCTCAACCCCCGCCAGATGACCTCATCTCGTGCGCGGCGCCTAGGGGGCTCGGGCTAGGAGCCGCGGCCAAACGCCCAGCTGCGGTCGGCGAAGTCGAAGGACCAGCTGTCGCCGACCATCAGATTGGCCCCGAGTGTCAGGTCGGGAAAGTCCGGAACCAAGGCCTTGGAACGCGACATGTCGACGGCGACCACGGCCACGTCGTGGAAGTCGCGGCCGCAGAACGAGAGCTTGCTGGCGACATAGAGGTTGACGGGCATGCCGGTCGAGGTGGCGTCGGTTCCGGGCGGCAGCTTGCGCACGAAGCGGAAGACCTCGGGGTGGGCGGCGATGAAGCGGGCGTCGCCGACGGTGGTGCTGGCCCCGGTGTCCCAGGCGGCCTTGACGTGAACGCCAGGCAGATCGACCGGCACGCGGATCATCCTGGTGGTGAACTCGAACGGTTCCTCGCAGGATCGGCTCGACGCCGGCCAGCCGCGCCGCAGCTCGTTGCGACGGAAATCGAAGGTGAAGGCGCCCAGGCGCTCGAGATATTCCAGGCCGATGATGCTGTGGTCGAACGGGCTGTCGGAGACCGCCGCGGCGACGTCCTGCAGCTTGAATTGGCCAAAGCTCAAGGCGCCTAGCCGCACCTCGCGGGTCGGTAGCGGCTGGCCGCTGGCCCCCATCACCCCGCCGACGCCGTGCGCCGGATAGGCCTGGAACTCTGGCCTGGGGCGCAGGCCCACGCCGTAGGACCCAGTGTCGAGCTGGCAGAGCTCCAGCACTCGATCGACCATGCAGTCGACGAAGAAGCGATTGTTTTCACGGGAAAAGGCGGCGACCTGCTGGGCGGCCGCGAGGTTGGGGATCGACAGGAAGGCTGCGGCGAGGGCTGCGACGGCGGGTCTTGCAAAACTCATCGGCGGAGCTTGAGGGCGATTGATGGCGCGAGTTTGTCGGGGCTGGGCCTCAGGCCTGTGTCTCGCGCCTTCGCGGTTCGGCGTCGCGAGCCCGGCTGTTGCGGGCCGCGTCGTCGAACACCGCCGCGGCGGCGTCATTGGGCGCGCGCTCAGGGATCGGCTCGCGCGGGACGCTCTTGCTTCTGTCGGCCATGTCGAGGGCCCGCAGGGCATGGTCGCCTTCCCGGCCGAAGAGGCTGCGAAGCCGCAGATCGAGTTGTGGTGAGGCGTTGCTGATCCCGGCCGCGCGCAGCGCCTCATGCACGGCCCAGGTATAGGCCGCGCGCATCGATGAGGGATGGCGTGACGATTCCAAGGTCGGCCAGACGATAAGTTCGAAATCGAGGCCTTCTCCGGCGAAGCCGGTCATCCACACCTGGGTCTTGCGGTCCGGGCGATCGGGCGCGGTGAAGGGCAAGGCCTGGGCGGCGGCGATCACTACGTCACGCACCACCGCCTTGTCGGCTTCCTCCGCGACTGTGAACGCCACGTGGATACGGCCGGACTCGTCGTCGTAGGTCCAGTTGATCACCTGGCTCTGCATGAACTTTGAGTTCGGAATGACCACATGCAGGTCGTCGTTGGTTCGCAGCCGGGTGGCTCGCGGGCCGATCTCCATCACCTCGCCGCGAAGACCGCTCTCAAGCTCGATGAAGTCGCCGACCTGGATGGCGGGATCAAAGATCAGCACCAGACCGGAGACGAATTCCTTGACCACGCCCTGCAGGCCAAGGCCGGCCCCGACTCCGATGGCGCCCGCGAACACCGTGAATGAGTTGAGGTCGACGCCTAGGGTGGCCAGGCCGGCGATCAGGCCGGCGACAGCCAGGGCGTAGGTGGCGACCTTCTCGATGATGTAGATCAGCGGCGAGGCGACCTTGGCGCGCCGGCGCAGGCGCTCCAATCCCAACTGCATCGTCTTGACCAGGACATAGGTCGCGCCAACGATAGCGAGAGCGACCAGTACACGCCCCCCGACAGCGACCAAGCCTTCCGAGCTCAGCCAATCGCGGGCGGCCTCCAGCGGACTGGCTCTGGTCATGGGCGCGCTCCCGGCGAAGAAGGCCTCTCTCGATCATCGGAGGATGCGCAGATGACGCCGGCTTGCCCATTCGGGGAAACCCTAGGTGGTCGGACGTTACGGCTGGGGGCGGCTCAGGCCCAGATATATGCTGTCGCACCAGGTGTCGCCGACCAGCAGAGTCCGTTCGGCGCGGCCGGTTTCCATGAACCCCAGCCGGGTCAGGACGGCCAGCGACCCGGCGTTGCGCGGATCGACGTCGGCGATGATCTGCGGGATCGGATAGGTCGCGAAAACGCTGGCGATGACGGCCTGCAGGGCTTCGCGGGCCAGGCCTTGGCCCCAGTAGTCCGGGTGCAGGATGAAGCCGATTTCGGGCAGTTGGTAGAATCCGGCCTTGCCGATCACCACGCCTCGATGCTCGACCACGAAGTCATGGCTGGTCGCGGGCGGGGCCGAGATCATGTCTCGGAGCCAGGCGCTGGTCGTCTCGATGTGCTGATGTGGCGGCGTCGACCAGAAGCGCATCGCTTGGCCGTCGCTGAGCACCGCGTGCAGGGCGGCCAGGTCGCTGGGCCGTGCGGGCCGAAGCTTGAGTCTGGAGGTTTGCAGCTCGGTCATGGGGAAGGGCCGAGATTCCAAGTCGCCTCCCCCGCCCTGCCCTCGGCCGGGCGGGGGAAGACAGGATTAGCTAGGCGTTGCCGATCGTTTCGCCGCCCAAACCCTGCGCCTTGCGCGCGGCGTAGACGCCGCCGAAGTCGATCGGGTCGAGCATGAAGGGCGGGTAGCCGCCGTCGGCGGTGACGCCGGCGATGATCTGGCGGGCGAACGGGAACATGAAGCGCGGGCACTCGACCAGCAGCACGGGCTCCAGCTCTTCCTGGCTGACGCCGGTGATCTGGAAGACGCCGCCATAGAGCAGCTCGACGTGGAAGACCGGGCCGTCGTCGCGCGTGGCGCGGGCCGAGAGCTTCAGATCGACTTCGAACAGACCGTCTTCACGGCCACGGGCGTTCATCTCGACGCCCATTTCGATTTGCGGCTGGGCGGTGTTCTGGGCGCGCAGGGTTTCCGGCGCGCGGGGATTCTCAAAAGACAGGTCGCGGACGAACTGGGCGAGGATGCGGATGCCGGGTTCGGGCGCATCCGCTCCGTTGCTCTCGGGGCCGGCGGCGTCGGTATCGGTCATTTTCAGGAAAATCCGGTTGATTGGACGCTCATTCACGTCCTGTTGTGGCGCGGGCTGCTAACATGTGGCCTAAGCCGTGGCAACGTCGCCCCCTGACGAGGGCGTGTCGCTGCCCTATATTGAATGTTCAACGTCCAGCGAGCCCCAAGAAGTTGCAAGTCCTAGAACTGATCATTTTCGCCGGCCTGGCCGGGGTCGTGCTCTACCAGCTCTACGCAGTGCTGGGTCGGCGCGTGGGACGGCAGCCCGAGGACACGGCCGCGGCCGACGCCGTTACTAGTGCTGGGCGCCAGACGCCGGCGGTGGATCCCGCCGACGACGGCGTGGGTTTGACCGGCCTGCCCGCGATCAAGCACCACGACCCGTCGTTCGACCTGTCGCGCTTCCTGGCTGGCTCCAAGAGCGCCTACGAGATGGTGGTTCGCGCCTTCGCCGCCGGCGATCGCGAGACGCTGAGGAACTTGCTGGCGCCGCCGGTGCTGGCCAGTTTTGAAGCCGTGCTGGCCGAGCGCGACGCGCGAGGAGCCACCGAAAGCGTGGAATTCCTGCATCCGCCGCGCGCCGACTTGGAGCGCGCCGACCTGCACGACGATGTCGCGCGGATCACCGTGCGCTTCCTGGCCGAGTTCCGCAGCCGCACCAAGGGTCCCGAAGGCGAGGCCGTGGACGACAAGCGCACCGCCGAGCTTTGGACCTTCGAGCGCAGCCTGAAGAGCAGCGACCCGAACTGGATTCTCGTCCACGTGGACGCCGCCGAAGCCTAGAAGGGCTGGCCCGCCGTTTTCCCGCCCCGAACGGGAGGCTAGAAAACATCTCAAAGCCCGACGACGTCGGGACCTGATTCAATTCCGGGGGCGATCTTGGTTTCTCGACGCATGACGCAGGGGCTTGGCGGCCATCTGGGCAAACTGAGGCTCGTGCCGGCCTTGGTGCTGACCCTGGCCATCGCCGCCTGCGCGACCCCAAAGGCGGTGCCTCCGCCGGCGCCCCGTCCGCAGCCGCAGCGCCCCACGCCGACCCAGCCCATCCCCACACCCGCGCGCCCGGAGAGTTTCGCCGAGCTGCCGGGCTGGGCGCAGGACGACCATGCGGCGGGTTATGAAGCCTTCCGCACCACCTGCGGCGTCGCTCGCGACCCGGCCATGGGCGAGATCTGCCGCCGGGCCCGCGCCATCGGCCCGCTCGACGGCCCGCGCGCCCGGGCCTTCTTCGAAGAGAGCTTCCGGCCCGAGCTGTTGATCGGGGACGGCATCCTCACCGCCTACTTCTCTCCGGAATACGAGGCGCGCGACCGGCCCAGCGCCGAGTTCTCCGCCCCGGTGCGCGGCAAGCCCGCCGATCTGGTGGGGTCTGGCATCCCCGGCAAGGACGCCTTGCGACGTGGCCCTAACGGCCAGATGAGCGCCTATCCCGACCGCGCGGCCATCGAGGCCACACCCCCCGGCCAGGCCCTGGCCTGGATGCGGCCCGAGGATCTGTTCTTCCTGCAGATCCAGGGATCGGGCGTACTGACCTATCCGAACGGCCGCCGGACCAAGGCGGTGTTCGCCGCGACCAACGGTCGAACCTTCGTCGGGATCGCCAATCCGATGCGCGACCGCGGCCTGCTGCCGGCCAACAACACGTCCGGCGATGCGATCCGTGGCTGGCTCGCCGACAATCGCGGTCCCCGGGCCGATGAGGTGATGCGTCTAAATCCTCGCTATGTGTTCTTCACCCTGGCGCCGGACGACGGCCGCCAGCCGGTGGGCGCGGCGGGCATCCCGTTGCCGCCCGGCCGGGCGATCGCGATCGACACGGCCCGCAACCGTCTGGGCGAGGTGTTCTTTATCGATGGCGTGGCCCCTACCCTATCGGGCGCTTTCCCGACCTATCGCCGCACAGTGATGGCGTTGGACATGGGCGGCGCTATCAAGGGCGCGGTGCGCGCTGACCTCTATATGGGGCACGGCGCCAGCGCCGGCGCCGAGGCTGGACGGGTGCGCCATACCCTGCGGATGCACCGCCTGGTTCCGAAGGTCGGCCAGGCGCGGTGAAACGGCCCATCCGGCCTGAGGAGCAGAAGCTCTGGTCGATGGTCGCCGCCACCGTCCACCGCAAGCCGGGCCGCAAGGCACCGCCGCCCGAACCCGTGCCAGCGCCCCCGGCGCTCACGGCCACGCCGGCCGCGAAGAAGCTGACGCCTCCGCCTGCGCCGGTGTGGGACGGCGCGCCGTTCACGGTCGGCGAACTGGTCAAAGGTCCGCCGCGCTCCGGTTCGCCGGTCCGCAATAGCGGCGAGCGGGACATCGAGCCGCGCCGCAAGCACCGCATCGCCAAGGAGCGCGACCCGATCGGCGCCCGCATCGACCTGCATGGTCTGGATCAGGATCGCGCACAGGCCGCCCTGGAGGCCTTTGTGCTGCGGGCCTGGGACGATGGCTGCCGGGCCGTGCTGGTGATCACTGGCAAGGGCGCGCGCGGCGGCGGGGTGCTGCGCAGGCGGACTCCGGAATGGCTGGCTTCCCCGGCCCTGCGCGGCGTCGTCGCCGGCGTTTCAGAAGCCCACCAACGGCACGGCGGCGAGGGCGCGCTCTATGTCGCGCTGAAATTAAAACCGCATAGCTGAGGTCAAATTATCGTTTGTCCCTGGCAAGTTAAGCCTGGGCACCCGACATAGGACCCAAATCATCAAAGGAAACGTGTCTTGAAGTTGCCTAAAGTCGCCGCCGTCCTTGGCCTGTCGCTCGTGATGGGCCTGTCGCTCGCGTCCGAAGCGGACGCCCGTCGCGGGGGAAGCTTCGGCAGCCGGGGGGCGCGCACCTATAGCGCCCCGCCGCCCACCAAGACCGCTCCGACCCAGACCGCCCCGGTTGAGCGCTCGATGACCTCTCCGCAACCGGGCCAGCCCGGCGCGGCGGCCGCGGCCCGGCCGCAGGCGGCCAATCCGATGAACGCCCCCAAGCGTGGCGGCATCCTTGGCAATCGGCTCTTCCAAGGCCTGATGGTCGGCGGCCTGATCGGCATGCTGCTCGGTCACGGCTTCGGCGCGGGTCTCGCCGGCGCCTTGGGCGGTATCCTGCAGATCGCCTTGCTCGCCTTGGCCGGCATGTTGATCTTCAAGTTCTTCGCCAATCGTCGTCGCCCGGCGACCGCCACTGCGGCTAGCCCGATGTCGGCCGCGAACACCAGCTTCCGCTCGCCCTTCGACGTCCAGCAACCGGCGTCCGGCGGCTACGCCCCCGCCGCCGCGCCCTATGCCGGCGAGGACTTTGCCGTGCAGACCTCCGACCGCGAAATCTTCGAGCGCATGCTGCGTGAAGTTCAGGAAGCCTTTGGCCGCGAAGACTACGCCGCGATCCGCGAGCGCAGCACGCCCGAGATCATGAGCTACTTGGCCGAAGAGCTCAGCCAGAACGCCACCCGCGGCGTGCGCAATCAGGTTAGCGACGTCCAGATGCTAGAAGGTGACGTGGCCGAGGCCTGGCGCGAAGGCGACGCCGAATACGCCACCGCCGCCCTGCGCTATTCGAGCCGTGACTGGATGGTCGACCGTGAGAGCGGCGCGGTCGTTGAGGGCGATCCGAACGCGGTGACCGAGACCACCGAGCTTTGGACCTTCGTGCGTCAGCCAGGCCAAGCCTGGAAGCTCTCGGCGATCCAAGAAGCCTAGTTTTAAGCGAAGGGCGAGCGCCGCCCCTTCAAGCGTGTGATGGCCGGGCTTTGTCCCGGCCATCCACAAACCCAGGCGTTCGAGGTTTCTCGTCGGACGCCGACGGTTGTGGACGCCTGACACCTTCCGGCGCTCGGCCTAGGGTCACCAGCGCGTAGTGAGGTGGTCACCGCCAGATCTGCGCGGCCTTGACGATTTCCGGCTGATTGAGGCGGGCGCCGAGGTGCTCGCCGTCGATCATGCAGGCGGCTGTAACCTTGTCGCCGGTTTTGCCCGTAATCACGCAGACCGCGTCGCGCGCGAAGGCCGCGGCCATCAGACGTCGCCTGGCGTCATCAGAGGTCGAGGCGCGGACCAAGCGGGGATCAAGAACCTGCACCTCGACCCAGGTGCTGGGCGAGGTGTCTATCGCGACGCACAGATGCCCGCCGTCGATGACCTGAAGCACGGGTCCCTTAAGCTGCGCGCCAACCGGCGGCGCCTGACCGCCGCAAACTCCGGCCTGCGCCTCGGTCGCCACCAGGGCGACGCCGAGCAACAGGCCAAGTGCGATCAGGATGCGCTTTGAGCGGGACACGGGGAGCCTTTCTGGGTCCTGTCCCTAAAGCGTCGGCGGAAGCGCTTTGTTCCTCGGTCATGATGGCGGCCTTATGCCGGCCGACGATCTTCCGGATCGAACCCTTATGCGGGGGCCGCCATGCTGGCGGGGATGGTCAAGCCGTGTGCTGACCAGCGTTTCCTCGATAGAGGCGATCATGTCGCAAGAGACTTCCCGCTCCAGCATCAGCCTGGCCCAACTGCTCGCCGAAGCCGGCGTGCGGCCAGGCAGCAACATCCGCGTCACCGGCCCCGGCAGCCTATCGGCGCTGCTCTGGCTCTGCCGGCGCGGCTACGACAGGGTCGGTTGCCTGCAGGCTGGCCGCCGCTCTCCCGCCGACGACGCCGAGGCGTTGCTGGTGGCCCATACCGCGACCGGCGGATGGCTGGCCGACCTGCTCGACCGAGGCCCGCACGTGCGTGAAGGCGGGGTGATGATCGTCCAGACGGCCCACGCTTCGGCCGCCAATGACGGGGTTGTCGAGGCGGTGTTCCGGGCTCACCGGTTCAACGTGGTTCGCCGACTGTCGGGCGCGCATCGCGATGTGTTGGTGGCGCGCCGGTCGGTCGGCGACCTGCGCGAGGCGGCCTGACCATGGACCTCTCCTATCGCACCTATACGACCCCGATCTCGGCCTGGCGGACGCCTCGGCGGCGTGAGCGCCTGACGCTCGGCGTCGCCTGCTCGCTGAACTGGGGGCCACTGCGGGACCTGATCGGCCGCTATCGTCGGCAAAGGCCGGAGGTCGACCTGATGATCGAGGATCTCGACGAGACCGGTATGGCCGAACGCCTTCCGGCCCGGCGCGTCGACCTGGCCATCGCGCTGTACGACGCAGGCGCGCCGGGCTGGCGTTCGACGCCGCTGTGGAGCGAGCCGCTGATGGCCTTCATGGCCGAAGGTCACCCCCTGGCGGCGTGCAACAGCGTGCCATCGGCGGCGCTGCGCGAGACCCCGATCCTGATGGCCGGGAACGGGGCGGGGGACCGGGCCTTGCAGCGGGCGATCATCGGCGCGCTCGGCGGCCCGCCGAACTTCCTTCACTACGCGGTGCAGCGCGATAACCTGATCGACCTGACGGCGCTGGGGTTCGGCGTGACCATCGCCGGGGGCTCGGCTCTGGGGGCCTTCTATCCTGGTGTCTGCGCCCGGCCATTGGAGAGCGACAGCGCCTGGCTGTCCTATTGCGCCTTCTGGTCGCCGGAGAACGAGCGACCAGCGCTGCGGCGGTTCCTCGACGCCGCCCGAGGGCGGGAGATGGCCGGTGCGTGAGCGGCTAGCCCCAGCTTGGCGGCGAGAGGCGCGGCGCGGCCTTTGGGCCAATCTCGGCATCGCGGCGATGGTGCTGATCCTCCTGGGCGCGGTGGCGGTGGCCCGGCACGCCGAGGGACCCGGTCCCGCCGCGGTCGCCGCGACCGGCGGGAGCGCTTAGGCTCGTAAGCCGTTATGCTTGGGTCATTCGGAGGACGTCCCATGCCTAAGCCTGTCACCGTCACCATCCCGCACGAACTCGGCCGGGCCGAAGCCCGCAAGCGGATCGAGGATGGGATCAGCCGTATGGGCCACCAGTTCGACGGCGTGAAGCTGACCAAGGCGTGGGACGGCGACTGCTTGAGCTTTTCCGCCAAGGTCGTTGGTCAGGCGGTGGCGGGGCGGCTGGATGTGATGGAGGAGGCGGTCCGCATGGAGGTCGACCTGCCGCCGTTCTTCGCCATGATCGCCGACAAGGTGAAGGGCCGGCTGAAGAAGGAAGGCCAGCTTATGCTGGAGAAGAAATAGATCCCATCAGCCGCGGCATGCGACGGGTGATCTCCACCGCCCAGATCATGTAGAGCGCCAGCCCGACCTCGCCCAGGACGTCATCGACATCGCCAGCGACACCGGGATCTTCGGGCAGCAGCGGCCCTTGGACCAGCGCCAGCATCAGGTTCGTGGCGACATGGGCGCCGATCGCGAATTCCAGCCCGCCCAGCCGCAGGGCGGCCCAGGCGAAGGCGGCTCCCGCCAGGGCTCGCGCCGCCAGGGCGACCGGATCGAACTCCAGATGGAATAGGGCGAAAACCGCGGCGTTGATGGCGATGACCAGCCAGGTCCGCTTGGTCAAGGCGGCGGTCTGTTGCAGCAGATAGCCGCGGAACACCACTTCCTCGGCGGTCGCCGCCACGAACAGACCCACCACCACCGCCGCCACATAGGCCAGCTTGAGGCTCATGGCGTAGGTGGGGTCGAAGATCGGATATTCGAACTGACCGTCCAGTATGACCACGTCCACGGTCATGACCACGCCGACGCCGATGACGGTCAGGGCCGCGCCCCACAGCACCAGGTTCCAGCGAAATTGCGGGGCGGCGGTCAGCCAGCTCTTCAATGGGCGGGCGAAGACGTAGTGGGCGGCCAGCATGATCCCGAACGCCAGGCCGCCGAGGCCGGCGCCGAGTTGCAGCACGTAGATCGCCGAGCGCTGGAGCTTTGGATCGGCCGTCACCGCGAAGATGTCGCCGTCCGCCGACAGCGCCATGGTCAAGGCGATGACGATGCTGAGCATGAAGAACACGATCGGCGCCGCCAGGGCCATGGCGGCGATGCGCGACCAGCGCCGATCGCGTTCTGTGATGGCCTGTAGGAACGGGAATTGAGCGATCACGGCTTAACGATCTGTGGTGCGGGAGCAGAGCCACGGCGGCTTGGGCATTTAGCCGCATCCGGGCGTCGGACGCAGAAATTCGTCGTGCCGCGTCGTCAAATATGTTGCGCCGACAACTCACTGAGGCTGTCGAAGCGCAAATCTCCCGTATAGGGCGATTAAGTTCTTGATCTCGTGAGAACGGAGATCAAGACCAAGCGGTCTTGGCGGAGATTTTGGCCGCCACGGCGCACGTCCTAGAACCTTCGCCATGGTCCTTCGTTTGTAAGGGAGACAGTGGAGCTTGCCTTTATGACCTTGATCCGCGCCATCACGCCGATGCCCGACTTTGTGAAGGCGGCGTTGGCTGAGCGAAACTTGACAGCCGCCTACGAAGCTCGCCCGTCGTCTCAGCGGAACGACTATCTGGGCTGGATCGTTCGCGCCCGGAAGGACGAGACCCGCCACAAACGCCTGGCCCAGATGCTCGACGAGCTGGAAGACGGCGACGTCTACATGAAGATGATGTGGAAGCCGGCCGGCGGGGGCCGTCCGCCCGCCTAGGAAGGCGCGCGCGAGGCCTTCTCGGCTAGGCCGGAGGTTCCCTCTCGGGCCTCGAGCTTGGCGGCGACGTCGTCGAGGCTGACGCCGGCGCGGGCCAGCAGGACCAGCCAGTGATAGATCAGGTCGGCGCTCTCCGCGGCCAGGCCGTCCTGGTCCCCCTGGGCGGCGGCGATCACCGCTTCGACGGCTTCCTCGCCGAACTTCTTGGCGGCGCGCTCGACGCCGTCCGAGAGCAGCTTGGCGGTGTAGGAACTGGACGGATCGGCGCCCTTGCGAGCCTCGATGGTGGCGGCCAAGCGCTCAAGCGTCTCGGTGAAGCGGGTCATGCGAGCTCCCGAACCGGAATACGGGCCTCCGCCATCGCCCGCTTGGCTTGCGCGACCGAAACCTCGCCGAAGTGGAAGATCGAGGCGGCCAACACTGCGTCGGCGCCGCCTTTGGTCACGGCCTCGACCATGTGCTGGGCGTTGCCGGCCCCGCCTGAGGCGATGACCGGCACGTTCACGGCGCTGGTCACGGCCTTCAGCAGTTCAAGATCGTAGCCGTTCTTGGCGCCGTCACGGTCCATCGAGGTCAGCAGGATCTCGCCAGCGCCGCGCTTCACCGCATTGACCGCATATTCCACCACGTCGAGGCCTGTGTCGGTGCGGCCGCCATAGGTGAAGACCCGCCAGCCGTCGTTTCGGCCGCCGCCCGAGACGGTCGCGCCATGCTTGGCGTCGATGGCCACGACCACGGCCTGAGAGCCGAACGCGTCGGCGCAGGCGCTGATCAGGTCGGGGTTCTCGACGGCGGCGGTGTTGACCGAAATCTTGTCGGCGCCGGCCAGCAGCAGACGCCGGGCGTCCTCCACCTGGCGGATGCCGCCGCCCACGCTGAGCGGCATGAAACAGACGTCGGCGGTGCGGGCGATGACGTCGAGGATGGCCCCGCGCCGCTCGTGGCTGGCGGTGATGTCCAGGAACATCAGCTCGTCGGCGCCGGCGGCGTCATAGGCGGTGGCCTGTTCGACCGGGTCGCCGGCGTCGCGCAGCGAGACGAAATTGACGCCCTTCACCACGCGGCCGTCCTTGACGTCCAGGCAGGGAATGACGCGAACCCGCAGCATCAGGCGGCGACTTTCAGGGCTTCTTCCGGCGAGATCGCGCCGTTGTAGAGCGCCCGGCCAAGCACGGCGCCGGCGATCGGCACGCCCTTGCGGGCCTTCAGGCGGACGATGTCGTCGACGGTGGCTAGGCCGCCGGCGGCGATGACCGGAATGGCGACGGCGTCGGCGATGGCGCCGAAAGCCTCGACATTGAAGCCCATGACCGTGCCGTCGCGGTCGATGTCGGTGATGATCAGGGCGCCGACGCCGGCGTCTTCGAAGCGCTTGGCCACGGTGACGGCGTCGAGGTCGGAGCTTTCGGTCCAGCCCTGGGTGGCCACCTTGCCGGCCCGGACGTCGACCGAGACGGCGATCTGTTCGGGCCACAGCTTGGCGGCCTGCTTGACGATCTCGGGCTCGGTCACGGCGACGGTGCCGAGGATCACGCGGCTGACGCCAGCCTCGATCCAACGCTCGATGTCCTTCAGGCTGCGGATGCCGCCGCCCAGTTGGACGGGGATCGAGACGGCCTGGAGGATGGCCTCAACGGCCTGCTCATTGATGGCCTTGCCCTGGACGGCGCCGTTCAGGTCGACCACGTGCACCCAGTGGAAGCCGGACTCCACGAAGCTGGCGGCCTGGGCGGCGGGCGAGGTGTTGAACACCGTTGCGGTGCTGAGATCGCCATGCAGGACGCGCACGCATTGGCCGTCCTTGAGATCGATGGCCGGGTAAAGGATCACGGTCGCCACTCCAGAAACCGCGCCAGGAGGGCAAGCCCGGCGCTCTGCGACTTTTCAGGGTGAAATTGTACGCCCGCCACGTTGCCCTTGGCGACCGCGGCGGGAAACTTTCCGCCGTGATCGACATAGGCCGCCACATCGCCTTCGTCCGTTGGGTAGAAGGCGAAGGAGTGGGTGAAGTACATGGGGGCCTCGCGGATCTCGGAGACCAGCGGCGGACCGCTGAGCGAGATCAGGTTGTTCCAGCCCATGTGCGGGATCTTGGCGGTCGGATCGGCGGGCTCGACGCGACGGACGTCGCCTTCGATCCAGCCGAGGCCGGGGGTTTCTCCGAACTCCAGGCCGCGGGAGGCCAGGAGCTGCATGCCGACGCAGACGCCAAGGAACGGACGGCCCTTGGCCTGCACCGCTTCAGTCATGCCTTCGATCAGACCAGGACGCTCAGCCAGGGCCTTCATGCAGGCGGCGAACGCCCCGACGCCAGGCAGCATGACACGATCGGCGGCGGCCACGACTTCAGGGTCGCTGGTGACGACGATGTTTGCGCGGCCGTCGGCGGCGCGGACGAGGGCCTTTTCGGCCGAGCGAAGGTTGCCCGACCCGTAGTCGATCAGGGCGACGCTCTGCATGGAATTCAAACCCTCTTCATTGTCGCGCGCTCGGACGCAAAACCGGTGGCCACTTTTGCTGAGCGCGCTTTACAGCACGCCCTTGGTCGACGGGGCGTGACCATGGGTCTTGGGGTCGAGTTCAATGGCGTTGCGCAGGGCGCGGGCGAGCGCCTTGAAGCCGCTTTCGGCGATGTGGTGGCTGTTGTCGCCGTAGAGGGTTTCCAAATGCACGCAGGCGCCCAGGTTCATGGCGAAGGCGTGGTGGAATTCCTTGAACAGCTCAGTGTCGAACTCGCCGATCTTCGGGGTCTTGAAGGCGACGTTCCAGATCAGATAGGGGCGATTGGACAGGTCGATGGCGCAGCGCGCCAGGGTCTCGTCCATCGGGATATAGGCGTGACCGAAGCGCCGGATGCCCTTGAAGCCGTCCAGCGCCTTGTGGATCGCTTGGCCGATGACGATCCCGGTGTCTTCCACGGTGTGGTGGAAGTCGATGTGCAGGTCGCCCTTGGTGCGGACCTTCAGGTCGATGCCGCCGTGGCGGGCGAAGGCGTCCAGCATATGGTCGAAGAAGCCGATGCCGGTTTCGACATCGGACACGCCAGAGCCGTCCAGATCCACGCTGACCGTGATCTGGGTCTCTTTAGTGTTGCGGCTGACTTCCGCCGTTCGCGACATTTCCAAACGTCCTTTGGGCCTTAGAGTCCTTTGGTAGCCGCCAGGTCTTTCAGATTGACCAACGGCCGCGGACCATAGTGCGAGATCACCTCGGACGCCGCGAGGGAGCCGAGCTGGCCGCAAACATTGAGCGGCCGGCCGGTCGCGAGGCCGAACATGAACCCGGCTGCGTATTGGTCGCCCGCGCCGGTCGTGTCCATGACTTTCTCCACCGGGAAGGCGGGAACCGCGAAGGTTTCACCGCCGGCGGTGACGACCGAGCCCTGCGCGCCCTTGGTGACGGCGGCGATCTTGACCTTGGAGCGCAGCGCCGCGACGGCGGCGTCGAAGTCCGTGGTCTGGAAGAGGGCGGTCACCTCGGTGTCGTTGGCGAACACCAAATCGACCTGGGTCTCCAGGAAGCCGAGCAGCGCCTCGCGGTGGCGATCGACCACGAACCCGTCGGACAGGGTGATGGCGATCATCCGGCCCGATGCGCGGGCCAGGCCCGCCGCCTTGGCGAAAGCCTTGCGGGCCGCTTCTGCGTCGAACAGGTAGCCTTCGAGATAGACGATCTTCGCCGCCTCGATGACGGCCGGATCGATGTCCTCGGAGGTGAACTCGGTCGAGGCGCCCAGGAAGGTGGACATGGTCCGCTCGCCGTCGGGCGTGACATTGATCATCGAGACCGCCGTGGCCTTGCCGTTCAGCAGGGGCGGAGTGTCGAAGTGGGCGCCGATGGCGCGCATGTCATGGGTGAAGACCTTGCCGAGCTGGTCGCCCGCGACCTTGCCCAGGAAGGCGGCCTTGCCGCCGAACGAGGCGACGCCGGCGATGGTGTTGCCGGCCGAGCCGCCCGAGGCTTCCACGCCCGGCGCCATGGCGGCGTAGATCGCCGCGCTGCGGGCCTCGTCGACCAGCATCATGGAGCCCTTGTCCATGGCTTGCTGCACCAGGAATTCGTCGGTCGCCGGGGCGATCACGTCAACGATGGCGTTGCCGATGGCGGCGACGTCGTAAAGCTCAGTCATGCGGGAGGGTCGGCTTTCGCGAGAATTAGGCTCGCGTCCTACAAGGAAAGCGCTTGCAGGGAAAGGGCAGGGGGCCGTCGCTGCAACCGCCCGGTTGCCCAGGTGTTGATATCGGGCAGTTCGGAGAAGCGACCATGGGTATTTTGAAGAACGATAAGGCCAAGGCGGCGGCGCGTCCGGTTATCGCGGGCTCTGGCGGCGCGGCGGCGGACTCCGCGGTGGAGGGTCGCCCTCATGGCGATCACGGGAGCGACGCGCCGCACTCGCGACCGATCAAGAGTCTGGGCGAAAACGAGAAGCCCGATCAGCTTGCCGAGAAGCAGAAGTACGCTGAAGACCGGCAGGAGGCCCTGCTGGATGAAGGTCTGGAAGAAAGCTTCCCCAGCAGCGATCCGGTCAGCGTGAAGCGGATCACTTGAATGACTCGTTTTCCCGGAAGCCGCGTCGCGGCTTTCCGGGGCGAAGGTCGGGCGCCCTAGCCGCCAGTGATGGCGAGCAGGGCGAAGGGGCCGAAGATCACCACGACGGCGACCGCCAGGATGACATCGCGGACGAGGCCCTCCGCGCGGCTGCGGGTCTTTAATTCAATCGATTGAGGATAGGTGCAGGTCACGGGGAGGCTCCTACAGCGTGTGAACGCTTAGGGTATGGGCTTTCCCGGCCTCTCCTGACAAACGAGCTTAGGGCGCTCCAATTGACTGCAGGTCAACTGGTGGCGCGAGGCCGTCCGCTTGGGCCTGTTCCAGCAGCCAGGACCTGAACCGGCGAATGTTCGGCTGATCCGCCTTTTCCGGCAGCGAGAGGATCCGCTGGCTGAACGGGCTGGGCACGGTGAGGGCGAAGGGCCGCACCAGGCGCCCATTCGCCAAGTCGTCCATCACCATGGCGTGGTGAGCCAGCGCCACGCCGCGATCCGACAGCGCCGCCTCCACCGCGAGATAGGTGTTGGAGAACCGAGGGCCAGGACGGGGATCGACCTTGTCGGCCCCAGCCGCCGCCAGCCAGTCGGTCCACTCCGGCTCGTCCGACAGCATCAGCACGTCGTGCAGCAGGGTGACGCGCGACAGGTCGTTGGGGTGGGTGAACGGCCCGAATTTCTCCAGCAGGCCGGGGCTGCAGACCGGCGTCATGATGGTGTCGAAGAGGTGGGTGACGTGCAGGCCCGGATAGGGACCGCGGCCCAGCCGGATGGCGACATCGACATTGTCGCGCGCCAGGTCCTTGGGTGTGTCGGAGGCTGAGACCAGGATCTGGACGTCGGGATAGCGACGCTGGAAGTCGTGCAGGCGCGGCACCAGCCAGCGGGCCGCCAGGGAGTGGATCACCGTCACCACCAGCGGAGCGTCGCGCCGCGAGCGGACTGCGTCCACCGCCGACTGCAGGGTCGAGAGCCCCTGCTGGACGCCGACGGCCAGCTGGTGGCCTGCTTCGGTGAGCCGCACCGCGCGGTTGAACCGGTCGAACAGTCGCACCTCCAGCTCGGCTTCCAGCCCCTTGATGTGGCGCGAGACGGCGCCGGGCGTGATGGCCAACTCGTCGGCGGCTTGCAGGAAACTGCCGTGCCGGGCGCAGGCCTCGAACACCCGCAGGGCGTTGAGCGGCAGTCGTCCGTTCACGACGCCACGAACATCGACTTTGACGGGCAGAGATCGGAGATCTCGCATTCCTCACATTTAGGACGTCTGGCGGTGCAGATGTAGCGGCCGTGCAGGATCAGCCAATGGTGGGCGCGGGTCAGATAAGGTTCGGGCACGATCGCCATCAGGTCAGCCTCGACCTGGTCGGGGGTCTTGGCCGAGGACAGCTTCAGCCGGTGGGCGAGGCGAAAAACGTGGGTGTCGACGGCGATGGCCGGTTCGATCCGCAGTTCGTTCAGCACCACGCTGGCGGTCTTGCGGCCGACGCCCGGCAGCGCCATCAGATCCTCGCGGTTCAACGGAACCTCGCCGCCGTGCTGCTCGACGATTATCCTGGCGGCGGCGATCACGTTCTTGGCCTTGGTCCGGAAGAGGCCGATGGAGGCGATGTAGGGGATCAGCCCCTCCTCCCCCAGCGCCAGCATCTTCTGCGGGGTGTCGGCCACGGCGAACAGCCTGGCCGTGGCCTTGTTCACCGAGACGTCGGTGGCCTGGGCTGAGAGCGCCACGGCGGTGACCAGGGTGTAGGGGCTGTCATAGACCAGCTCGGTGCGCGGATCGTCGCTGAGCGAGATGAATCGGGCGAAGATCT
>NZ_JAURWM010000266.1 GCF_030654915.1 Phenylobacterium sp.
GCGCCAGGAGATCACGGCGCGTCCCGTCTTGGCGTCGGGAGACTCCAGGGTGAAGTTCGCCCTCGATTGGATAGGCGGGCCGCCCAGCGGATTGGGCAAGCGATCCTCGTAGGGCGAGGGACCGCCCAATTCCAGGTCGGCGCCCTGGGCGAGCGCGGCCCGGGCGAGATCGCTCTTGGCCAGGGATTCGACGGTGGCGTCGATCAGGGCGGGCGAGATCTTCGCGATGGCCGCTTTCTCGCCCTCCCCGACGCCGGCGCCTTGCAGCATCGCGCCTACGGCTGCGCTCACCTGCGGCCGGTTGACGATGTCCTGCGGGGCCAAGGTTTCATCGACGGTCACGACGACGGCGACGGGCAGGTTGCGGCCAGCGGCCGCCTGTTGCGACAAGCCCGGCTCGGCCTTGATCGAAACCGGGGCGATGGTCAGCCGGTCGCCCGACAGGCTTAGCCGCCGTGTGCTGAGAAAGGACCAGGCCTGGACCGTGTCGCCACGCTTGGTCTCCCGCGACTGTTCGATGGTCATCGTCCACGCCGCGCCGTCCGGAACCCTGACGGGCAGGTTGTGGGCGGCGACGGGCGTGGCCAGGCTGGCGAGCAGGAGCGCCAGTCTCATTCGACGACGAGCCCTTGGGCGATCATCAGCGCCGGGGCCGCCGGCACGCCGGAGCGCACGGTGAAGACCTTGGTGCCGGGCTTGCGGCCGGTGCGCACGTCGGAAACGTCGAAGCCCGCCGCGGCGATGCGGGCTTGGACGGCGTCCGGATCGGCGACCCGCCAGGCCAGGCCGCCAAAGCGGTCCGGAGCGTCCGAGGCCGGGGTCTTCAGGCTGGCGCCCATCTCGACCACCGCGTCGCCGCACCGGAAGAACAGTTGGCGCACGCCCCAATCGGCGTTGGACCGGTCGAGCCGCAGGTCGAGGCCAAGCTTGGCTCCGTAGATCGCCAGGGCGCGGTCGGGATTGGTGGTGTGGATGACGACGTGATCGAGCTGCGTCACCGCCGCGGCCTCACCGTCCAAGGGTTCGGACAGCGGCCAGGCCACACCGTCGCGGGGCGGGGCGGCGAGCAGGATGGTCAGTCCGCCAGTGTCGGCTGGATTGAGCGACGAGGTCGTCCAGTAACGCTTGCGCCCGTCCTCGTGGGTTGAACGCACCGGGCCGGGCGTCGAGCCGCGCAGCCCCCGCCGGCCGACCAGCTTGGTGGCGGCCTCGATATCATCGACCGTGAAGGCCAGCGCCCAAATCCCTTCGCCATGCTCGGCGAGGTGTTTGCGGATGGTGTCGCCGAACGCGCCCTCGCCATGCGGCGTGATGACGTCGAGCGCCATGTTGGGAAGCTGGAACCAGGCGTGCCGCGCCCCGCCGTCGCCGCCGACCCAGTTGGGCTTGCGGCCGAGCAGGGCGGTGTAGCCGGCGATCGCGGCGTCGAGGTCGTTCACCGCCAGGGCGACATGGTCGAGACCGGTGATCACTGGTCGATCCACACGGTGTTCAGGCTCTCGTCCGGCTCTTCCTCGCGGCCGAACAGCAGCCGGATGGAGACGGCGGCGAAAGCGGCGGTATAGAGCGCGAGCAACGCCAACAGGCCGCCACCGATGAGCAGCCGCATGGTCCGCTGTTGACCGGCGTCGACATATTGCTGGCCAGCGACCTTGAGGCCGATGACCCGGCCATCAAGCATCTCGGCCTGGATCGGCGTCCCTGGTTTTAGCTGCAGCAGCGGAACCGGACTGCCGCAATTGCGCTGCAGGCGGCATTGCAACAGCAGCGGGTAGCCGGTTTCGTCGAGGTCGATGGCGTAGGTTCGGCCAAACGCGCCGACCGAATCCACGCTTCGGAGCCGTCCATCGAACGACCGGCTTGGGCCGAGATCGGCGATGAAGGAATTGACCAGGAACCAGATGCCCGCCGCCAGGATCGGGACGCACATGGCGACCATCGCGGCCTCGACGGGCTTGTCGAACCGGTCCCGTTCATCGAACAGCACCTGACTCTGACGCACGCGGAAGATCACCGCCAGGAAGCCGACCGCCGCGAAGTAGCCGACGACCAGCAGCAGCGCCGTTCGGCCGATCCCGCCGCCGCCGTCCAGGTTGGCGTAGTTGGCCAGGAGGGCGCCAAGGCCCGCACACAGGATGGGAAGCCCCCACCAGACGAGGAAGCTGGTGCGGGCGCTCATCATCAGATGAAGTCTCTCACATCGGCGATATGGCCCGCGATCGCGGCCGCGGCGGCCATGGCGGGGCTCATCAGATGGGTGCGTCCCCCACGGCCCTGACGGCCCTCGAAGTTGCGGTTGGAGGTCGAGGCGCAGCGTTCGCCCGGGGCCAGACGGTCGGGGTTCATGCCCAGGCACATCGAGCAGCCCGGCTCACGCCAGTCGAAGCCGGCGGCCTTGAAGATGGCGTCGAGGCCTTCCTCTTCGGCCTGGGCCTTCACCAAGCCCGAACCCGGCACGACCATGGCGCGCACATGCGGCGCGACGAGCTTGCCGTTGACGAAGGCGTGCTGGACCACTTGCGCGGCCGAGCGCAGGTCTTCGATGCGGCTGTTGGTGCAGGAGCCGATGAACACCACGTCGATCTTGGCGTCGGTGATCGGCTGGCCAGCTTCCAGGCCCATATAGTCGAGCGCGCGGGCGACAGAGGCGCGCTTGTCGGTGCTGGCGAAGGCCTCGGGGGCCGGCACCGCGTCGCTGATGGCGATGACGTCCTCGGGGCTGGTGCCCCAGGTGACCAGCGGTGCGATCTTGGCGGCGTCCAGCCGGACCTCGCGGTCGAAGACCGCGTCATCGTCCGAATAGAGCGTCTTCCAGTACGACAGGGCGACTTCCCAGGCGCCGGCCTTCGGCGCGGCGGGACGGCCCATCATGTAGTCGAAGGTGGTCTGGTCCGGAGCCACCATGCCAGCGCGCGCGCCGCCCTCGATGGTCAGGTTGCAGAGCGTCATCCGCCCTTCCATCGACAGGCCGCGGATCGCCTCGCCGGCGAATTCGATCACATAGCCGGTGCCGCCGGCGGTGCCGATCTCGCCGATGACAGCCAGGGCGAAATCCTTGGCGCCGACGCCCGGCGCGGGCGCGCCGTCGATGGTGACGCGCATGTTCTTCGACTTCTTCTGCCGAAGGGTCTGGGTCGCCAGCACATGCTCGACTTCCGAGGTGCCGATGCCCTGGGCCAGGGCCCCGAACGCGCCGTGGGTCGAGGTGTGGCTGTCGCCGCAGACGATGGTCATGCCCGGCTGGGTGCGGCCCTGCTCGGGGCCGACCACGTGGACGATCCCGTTGCGGATGTCGCCCATCGGGAAGAAC
This sequence comes from Phenylobacterium sp., assembly GCF_030654915.1. Classification (GTDB taxonomy): domain Bacteria; phylum Pseudomonadota; class Alphaproteobacteria; order Caulobacterales; family Caulobacteraceae; genus Phenylobacterium. Next base: position 3,311 of record NZ_JAURWM010000266.1, read on the forward strand.
TCGATGCCGTTGTCCTTGACGTTCCGCTCGAGCGTCTGGAGCTGCAGGCGCGCCTCTTCATCGGCCACCGCGCCGACGCCCAGCGCCTGGCCTTCGGTGGGGATGTTGTGGTCGGCGACCGCGAGCGTCCGGTCTGGACGGCGCACGGGCCGATGCGCCGCGCGAAGGCCCGCGAAGGCCTGCGGCGTCGTCACCTCATGGATGAGGTGCAGGTCAATATAGAGGATCGCCTCGCCGTCTTGCTCGTCGACGACGTGGGCGTTCCAGATCTTGTCATAAAGCGTCTTGCCAACCATGGGCGGCATCTAGTTCCGCTGCGGGGCCAAAGTCCAGTATTCGACGCAATTGCCGATGACGCGAGATCAGCTATTCATAGGGCATGGCGAACGCCGATTGGGACCTGTTCCAGAGTTTGCACGCCGTGCTCCAGGCTGGCAGCCTGTCGGCGGCCGCGAAATCGCGGGGCCTGACCCAGCCTACCCTCGGGCGTCATATCGAGGCGCTTGAGCAGAAACTGGGCGGGCCGCTGTTCCTGCGCTCGCCTCGCGGCCTGACCCCGACCGACCTGGCCCACCAGCTCCAACCCCACCTGGCTGAGATGTACGCGGCGGCGGCCGCCGCCATGCGCGACGCTTCCGGCTCGGCCGATTCCCTGAAGGGCGCGATCCGGATCACCGCCAGCCAGATCATGGGGACCGAGGTGTTGCCCACCATCCTCGGGGCGTTCCGGCGTGAGCATCCCGAGATCGACATCGAGCTTGTGCTGTCCAACAAGGCCGAGGATCTCTCACGTCGCGACGCCGACATCGCCGTGCGGATGGTGCGGCCGACCCAGGGCGCGCTGGTGGCGCGCAAGGTGGGGGCCATCGGGGTCGGATTCTACGCCTCGCCTGACTACATCGCCTGTTTCGGCGCCCCGCAGACTCTTGAGGAGATGGACGACCACACCGCGGTCGGTTTCGATCGAGAGGCGCCGGCCTTGGCCGCCCTCGCCGAATTGGAGCTGCCGTGGGAGGTCACCCGCGAGCGCTTCGCCTTTCGCTCCGACAACGACATGGCCCAGATCGCGGCGATCCGCGCCGGCGTCGGGGTCGGCGCCTGCCAGCATCAGCTCGCCCGCCGCTATGGCCTGACCCCGGTCCTGGCCAACGCCTTTCACTTCGAACTCGAGGTGTGGATCGCCATGCACGAGAACCTGAAGGGACACCGCCGCATGCGGCTGATGTTCGATCACCTGGTGGCCGGCTTCCAGGCTTTCATCGCCGAGGGACGGGGGGCGTAAGACGTGGGGGAAGCTCGGATCCATATCGTCGGCGCGTCGTCGTCGGGCACGACCACACTGGGCGGGGCGCTGTCAGAGCGTCTGGCCTGCCTGCACCTGGATACCGACACCTTCTTCTGGGAAGCGACCGACCCGCCGTTCACGACGAAGCGACCGGTCGAGGAGCGCGTCGCCCTCATGGAGGCGCGGATGGCGGGGCGCGGGTCGTGGGTGATCTCGGGATCGCTGATGTCCTGGGGCGAGGTGTTCATCCCGCGCTTCGACTTGGTGGTCTTCCTGCATGTGCCGCCAGAGATCCGAGTGGAACGGCTGCTGCGCCGCGAGCGTGAGCGGTATGGCCCGGCGATCGAGCCGGGCGGCGCCATGCACGAGGCGCATCTGGCCTTCGTCGAGTGGGCGCGCGGCTATGACAAGGCTGGCTTCCCGGGGCGTAGCCTTGAGCGGCATCGCGACTGGCTCGCGGCCATGCCCTGTCCGGTGCTGGAGATCGCTGGCGACCCCAGTCTGGATGAAAGTGTCGAGCGGGTGCTGGCGCGCGCCGGCTGACGCCGTCGCGCCTCGCTAGCCTCGCGCCACGTGCAGCATGTTCGAACCGCCGCTCGCGACGAGGACGCCGTCCGGCGTCCAAACCCGCGCCCGTCCGTGGACCAGGCCATCGCCCGACTGGTCCGACTGCGCATCGACCAGCAACCACTCGGCCGCGCCGGCGGCGTTGTGGAACCATAGGGTCACATCGAGGCTGGGGGCGATGTAGTTGGGCCGCTCGGCCAGACCCCGATGGTGGGTGGGCCAGAGCAGGGTGTCGATCAGGATCAGCGGGCGGCAGGCGTCCAGGAAGGCGTCGCCAGGCTCATAGCCGACGAAGCTGTACCATTCCTGCAAGGTCGCGGGGGCCGGCGGCCGCGGTTGGTCCCAGGGCACGAAGACCAGCGGCTTGAAGTCGATGTTCCGCCAGAAGCCGTTGATCTGATCGGCGTCCGGGCCAAGGTGCTCGGCTAGGGTCTTCAGCCCGCCTGGATGCGCCACTTCCGGCATGGCGGCCTCGCGCGTCTGCGGGCCGTCGGCCTTGTTGGTGGTCCAGACCTGGGCTTGTAGGAAGGTGCGGTCCTTCTGCACCAGGGCGACGTTCAGCAGCCAGGCGTTGCGGCCCTTCTTGATCGGCGTCACCCGGCACTCGACCTCGTCGAACTCGGCGACGGAAATATACTGCACGGAGATGGTCGCTGGGCGGTGGTCGCTCGGCGCGACCGCTCCGGCGGCGCGCAGAGCCACCGAGGCGACATAGCCCCCGTTCGGACCCCAGATGTTCCAATCCTTGTGCAGGACGCAGGTGAGGCGCTCGCCGTCCCGGTGGATGGCGGTGTCGATCTGAAGCTTGCCCATGCGCTGGTTCCTCGTGGCGGACGCCTGCCATAGGCCAAGCTTGGCTTGGCCAGGTAGAGCGCCGCGGCCACACAAGGTTCGCTGAACGCGCTGTCACAGGTTGTTGGCGCCAGATGTGGCGCCGGCCGCACAGTAAACAGCCCCTGCCGGACGCCAAGGCTCGCGCACCTCGGCCGCCGCCCGCCAAGAATTTCGGGCGAGCGTCGCCTTAGTCGCCATAAAGTTGGCTTGCGGGGTCGCGCCACCAAACGTAGTCTTTCGCTCCTGGGCGCGGTTGTCCGTGCCTGGCTTAACCCTAGGCAAAGGAGATGGACCTTGGTCGGATCAAGAAGAGGTCGCCCGAGTCTACTCGGGCGCACAGCGCAGACCGCCGCCCGGACCGCCGTGATCGCGGGCACCGCCACCGCCGTGTCAGGTAAGGTGGCCGCGCGTCAGGCTGGAGCCGCAGCCCCGCCGCCCGCGGCCGCGCCGGCCGAGCCTGTCGCCGCGGCGCCGACCGGCCTGACGGACGAGGCGCTGGGACAGCTGAAGAAGCTGGCCGAGTTGCGTTCGGCCGGCGTGCTGACCGAAGAAGAATTCGCTATCCAGAAGGCGCGCATCCTCAACTAGGGGAGGCTGCGCCAGCCAAACAAAAACGGCGGCCGTGTCTCCACGGCCGCCGCTTGCAGTTTCGGACTTTGAGAAGGCTTAGCCTTCCGAAGCGGCCGAGGCCTTGGAGCCCGGGGTTTGTTGACGTTCGGCGATCCGGGCCGACTTCCCGCGACGGTCGCGCAGGTAGTACAGCTTGGCGCGACGAACGACGCCGCGACGCTTCACTTCGATGGAGTCGATGTTCGGGGAGTGGAGCGGGAACACGCGTTCCACGCCTTCGCCGAACGAAATCTTGCGGACGGTGAAGCTCTCGTTGATGCCGCCGCCTTGACGGGCGATGCAGACGCCTTCGTAAGCCTGGACGCGCTCGCGCTCGCCTTCCTTGATCTTCACGTTGACGCGGAGCGTGTCGCCCGGCTGGAAGTCAGGGATCGCGCGGGTGGCGATCAGGCGATCGGCTTCTTCTTTTTCGAGCTGCTGAATGATGTTCATGGTCGTCTAGTCCTTGTTCACTGGGCTTTACTCGCCCTTTGCCTGTTATTTGGCGGATCGCTGCGCCCAGAGGTCTGGCCGTCGCTCCCGCGTCGTCGCTTCCCGTTGTGCTTCTCGCCACTTCCGCACTTGGGCGTGGTGGCCGCTGAGCAGCACCTCGGGAATCTCAAGCCCCTCGAATTCCCGCGGTCGCGTGTACTGCGGATGTTCCAGAAGCCCGTCCTCGAAACTCTCTTCACTCAAGCTCGCGGCCTGGCCGAGGACGCCGGGTACGAGCCTTACGCACGCTTCGATCGTCACCAGGGCCGCAGCTTCGCCACCGGCGAGAACCGCGTCGCCAACGGCGATCTCCTCGAACCCGCGGCTGTCGAGCACCCGCTGGTCCACCCCTTCGAACCGGCCGGCCAGGACGATCAGTCCAGGCCCGTCAGCCCACTCACGAACACGCGCCTGGGTGAGGGGGCGACCCCGTGCGCTCATGTACAAAAGCGGCCGTTCTCGCCGGTCCACGCTATCCAGCGCAGCCGCGATGACGTCCGCTCGCATCACTTGTCCTGGGCCGCCACCCGCGGGGGTGTCGTCGAGGAAGCCGCGCTTATCCTTGGAAAATCCCCGAATGTCCACTGTTTCCAAGGTCCAGAGCCCGTGCTCGCGCCAGGCGGTGCCGATCAAAGACACGCCGAGCGGGCCCGGAAAGGCCTCGGGGAACATGGTCAGGACGGTGGCGTCAAAGCTCATGAGGCGGCTTGTGGACGAAGTGACGCAGGTTTTCCATCCTCGCGCGCAGCCGAACGCCACTATGCCGCGCCTTGCCGACCGGGAAGCAAGGGATTAAGCCAAGTCCTTTCGCAGTTGCAGCATTTTTAGAGACCCCATGGAAACGCCGGAAATCCTCGTCGAAACCCTCGCCCTCGAACGCATCGAGGTGAACCTCTTCCGTGGCGTTTCGCCCGAGGACGGCCCGGGTCGGATTTTCGGCGGGCAGGTGATCGCCCAGTCGCTGCTGGCGGCCTACGAGACCGTCGAGGACCGGGTCTGCCATTCGCTGCACTGCTACTTCATTCGTCCCGGCGATCCGCGTATCCCGATCCTGTTCGAGGTTGATCGCTCGCGCGACGGCGGCACCTTCACCACGCGCCGCGTTATCGCGGTCCAGAACGGCAAGCAGATCTTCAACCTCGCGGCCTCGTTCCAGGTCGCCGAGGAAGGTTTCGAGCACCAGGCCCCGATGCCTGACGTTCCTGGCCCCGAGAGCTACGCCGCCGAGGCCGACGCTCAGAAGGCCAAGATGCTCGAGAACGCGTCCGAGGAAATGCGGCGGATGATGAACCGTCCGCGCCCGATCGAGATGCTGGGCCGCGACAATTATGGCTTTGGCCGCAAGCCCAAGCCGGGCGAGCCCAAGAGCGACACCTGGATGCGAGCCGTGGCGCCGATCGGCGACGAGGCGCGCATGCACCAGGTGATCTTGGCCTACGCCTCCGACATGAACCTGTTGTCGACCGCCATGCGGCCGCACGGGGTGGCTTGGCAAACGCCCGGCCTGCAATCAGCCAGCCTCGACCACGCCATGTGGTTCCACAAGCCGTCGAACTTCAACGACTGGCACCTCTACACCCAAGACAGCCCCAGCGCCTCGGGCGGCCGCGGCTTCGTGCGCGGCGCGATCTATGACGCCCAGGGCGAACTGGTCGCCTCGGTGGCCCAAGAAGGCCTGATGCGGCTGAAGAAGTAGGGTGGCGCGCCGGCTCCGTTCCGGGGCCGGCGACCGAACATGTGGCGCGCTGGATGGCGCAAGGGTGTAATCTCGGTCCATGGATGATCTGACCAGCGGCCAAATCGAAGCCTTGCAGGATTTGTCGCGCAAGCGGGACGGCGAGCCGGTGCCGTTCGTCAATATCGCCGACGCGCGAGCCCTGACCGAACTGGGCCTGGCCGAGCGCAGCCGCGAGGGATGGAACATCACCGCGGCGGGCGCGGCGCTGCTGGCCCGGTTGGCGGCAAGCTAAGTCCACACCCAATACCACTCTTCCCGGCGAAGGCCGGGATCCAGATGGAGTAGTTCAGATGTGGGTTCTACAGGTTCCGAGCTGATCCAATCGACCGCGGACCTATGAGATCTGGGTCCCGGCTTTCGCCGGGATGAGCGGGGGTGAGTTTACTCAATCCCAATCGAGCCTTGAGCTCAGTCCGCTTCCGGCATCGTAGGCTCGTCTTCGATCATCGTGGGCGGGTTGGCGATGATCTTGCCCTCGGCGATCCGCACCTGCGGCACCGCTTCGCGGGTGAAGGGCAGCCACCAGCTGGCGCCGGCCTTGGGTTGGATTTCCAGCAGGTCGCCCGCGCCGAAATCCTGGACGAGCTTGACCTTGCCCAGCAGTTCGCCGGCCGCCGTCTCGACAGTGAGGCCAATCAGGTCGGCGAGATAATACTCGTCTTCCTCGGGCTCGGGCAGGACGTCTCTCGTGATGTAGAGTTTCAGGCCGCGCATGGCTTCGGCGGCGTTGCGGTCGTCGACGCCTTTCAGGCGCACGACGAGACCGCCCTTCACCGGCCGGGCCGAGGCGATAACGACGGCGGGGCTCCCATCCTGCCGCAGCAGGTTGCGATAGCTCGCCAACGCCATCGGATCGGCGGTGAAGGTGGTGATCTTCAGTTCGCCGCGGACGCCATGGGCGCCCCCGACCTGAGCGACAAGAAGTAGATTTAGCGACTCGTCGCTCATGACCGTGGTTCCAAAACTCCGCTCACCCCGACCGATGTCGGGGCCCAAACTGTAGCGCCGCCTGGGTCCCGGCTTTCGCCGGGATGAGCGGTGTTGGGATTAGCCTTCGGTCTTTTCAGCGTCGGCGGCCGGAGCTTCTTCAGCGGCCGGAGCAGCTTCAGCAGCGGGAGCTTCTTCAGCAACCGGAGCGGCTTCTTCAGCCGGAGCTTCGGCGGCGGGCGCCTCGACGACCGGGGTTTCTTCGACAACGGGTTCCGGTTCCGGAGCCGGCTGAGCAGCGGCTTCGGCGGCGGCCGCGGCGCGGTCGGCTTCGCGTTGGGCGCGCTCTTCAGCGCGTTCCTTGGCCTTTTGGCCCGGCTCGGCCTTCTTCGGGTTGTTGCCGTGCTCCCACTTCACCAGGCCAGCTTGGGCCAGGAAACGCGCGACGCGGTCGGTCGGCTGGGCGCCCTTGCCGATCCATTCCTGGATGCGTTCGATCTTCAGCGTCACGCGCGTCGGATCTTCCTTCTTCAGCATCGGGTTGTAGGCGCCGACCTTCTCGATGAAACGGCCGTCGCGGGGCGAGTGGCTGTCAGCGACGACGATCGAGTAGTAGGGACGCTTCTTGGCGCCGCCACGGGCGAGGCGAATCTTCAACATGGGTTAGTCCTTTGTAAGATCTAGGATTTCTTGAAGGGATTGAAGCCCGGCAGACCGCCGAGGCCAGGAAGCTTCGGGACGCCTGAGCCGAGACCGGGCAAGCCACCCGGACCGGCGAGCTTGCCGAGTTCTTCCAATTGTTTGGGGTCGGGCGCCGGCATCTTGCCGCCGCCCATGGCTTTCAAACGGTCCATGCCGCCGCCGCCGCCCATCATGCCGGCCATGCGGGCGAAGCCCTTGCCGCCGTCGCGGCTCATCATCTTGAAGGCGTCGGCCATCTGACGATGTTGCTTCAGCAGGCGATTGACCTCGGCGACATCGACGCCCGCGCCCTTGGCGATGCGGCGCTTGCGCGAGGCCTGCAGGATGTCGGGCTTCTTCCGCTCCTGCTTGGTCATCGACGAGATGATGGCCTGCTGGCGGTCGAGGGTCTTGTCGGAGATGTTGGCTTCGGCCAGCTGCTTCTTGGCTTTCTGGACGCCGGGCAGCATGCCCATCAGGCCTTCCATGCCGCCCATCTTCTTCATCTGGGCGAACTGCTCGGACATCATGTCCAGGTCGAACTGGCCCTTGGCCAGCTTCTTGGCCATGGCCTCGGTCTTGGCCACGTCCAGATCCTGGGAGGCCCGCTCGACCAGGGCGACGACGTCGCCTTGTCCGAGGATCCGGCCTGCGACCCGGCGGGCGTCGAATACGTCCAGGCCGTCGATCTTTTCCGAGACGCCGAGGAACTTGATCGGCAGGCCGGTGACCGCGCGCATCGACAGCGCCGCGCCCCCGCGACCGTCGCCGTCGGTCCTGGTCAGCACCAGGCCGGTCAGCGGCAGGCGCTCGTGGAAGGCCTTGGCGGTGCGGACCGCGTCCTGGCCCGTCAGGCTGTCGGCGACCAGCAGGGTTTCGGCCGGGCTGGAGATCCGGGCGATCTCGGCCGCCTCGCTCATCATCGCCTCGTCGAGCGTCGTGCGCCCGGCGGTGTCGAGGATGAGGACGTCATAGCCCTGCAGCTTGGCCGCCGACATGGCGCGCTTGGCGATGTCGGTCGCGGCCTGGCCCGCGACGATGGGCAGGCTTTCGACGCCGGCTTGGGTCGCCAGCAGGGCGAGCTGCTCCATGGCGGCGGGGCGGCGGGTGTCGAGCGAGGCCAGCAGGACCTTCTTGCGGTCCTTGGCGAGTTTCAGCGCCAGCTTGCCGGCGGTGGTGGTCTTGCCCGACCCTTGCAGGCCGGCCATCAGGATCACGGTCGGGGGATTGAGGGCGAGGTTCAAGCCCTCGGGCTCCTCGCCGCCCAGCATTTCGATCAGGCCGTCATAGGTGATCTTGACCACCTGATCGGCGGGGCGGATCGAGCGGATCACCTCTTCGCCGGCGGCCCGTTCCTTGGCCTTGGCGATGAACTCACGAACGACCGGCAGGGCGACGTCGGCCTCGAGCAGGGCGACACGCACCTCGCGCAGGGCTTCGTCGATGTCCTTTTCCGAGAGTACGCCACGCCCCGAGAGGCGGTCGAATACCCCGGAAAGCCGATCTGTAAGTGCGTCGAACACGCGGTGAAACTCCTGTCGGCCCAAACGCAATCGACCCCCGTGGACGATCACGTCGACGGGGGGCCTCTCCGCCCTCGTCCTGCATCCGGCGCAGGGGTCGTGGCGGTGGAGGGCGCGAATGCTATGCGCCAGAAGGGCGCGCTTATGCGCCTGTGGACGGATTAGGTCAAGGATCGAGCGAGGGGGGCGGTTGACACGCAACCATATGGTTGCCTATTGTCGCCGCCATGGATGACGTCTTCCGCGCCCTTGCCGATGAAAGCCGCCGCGCTTTGCTGGATGCGCTGTTCGCGCGCAACGGCCAGACCCTGGCCGAGCTGGCGACGGACCTGCCGATGTCGCGGCAGGCGGTCGCCAAGCATCTCGGCATTCTGGAGGCCGCCAATCTGGTCAGCGTCGTGCGGCGCGGCCGCGAGAAGCTGCACTATCTGAACCCCGTGCCCATCGGCGAGATCGTCCGCCGATGGGTCGGCAAGTTCGAGGACGCCCGGCTGGACGCCCTGACCGACTTCAAGGAACAGATCGAAACATCGCAGGAGAAGCGTCGTGCCTGAGCTCGCCCCAAACTTTGTCTACGTCGTCTACATCGCCGCCAGCCCCGACACCGTCTGGAACGCCCTGGTGGAACGCGACCTGACCAAGGCCTACTGGGAGCACTATAATGTCTCCGACTGGAAGCAGGGTTCGCCCTGGCGCCACGTTCGTTTGGACGAGAACGGCACGGTCGACCTGATCGGCACGGTGGTCGAGATCGATCCGCCCAGCCGCATGGTCATCACCTGGGGGACGCCGAGCGATCCACTAGACGAGTCTCGACATTCGAAGGTGACCTTCGAGATTGCGCCGGTGGGGCCCAACGCCAAGCTGACCGTGACCCATAGCGGGCTGGAAGCCGGGTCGGGGATGGCCAGCGGCATCGCCAAGGGCTGGCCGGCGGTGCTGTCCAACCTCAAGACCTTGCTGGAAACCGGCCGCACGCTCGAGGGCGATATCTGGGGCTGAGCGCCAGCCATATAGATGGAGGCGTCGAGGGGGCCATACCCCTCTACGCCGTTGGTTGGACGGGCCTTAGCTCTGCACGACCCATTCGCCGTTCGCGCCCTTGCAGGCGGTGTAGCGCTGGGTATCGGGCGAGCCGCCTTGGGTTTGGATGGTCTGGTCGAAGGTGCGGCAGACTGGGGCGCCGCTGGCGTAGGTCTGGCTGACCGGGCGCACCACGCTTTGGGCGACATAGCCGATCGCCACGCCGTCGCGGGCGGCCAGGATCCAGTCGCCGCCGCTGACGCGGGCCACGGCGTCGATGGTCTCGCCCGGGCGCAGCTTGCCGACCACGGGGGCGTTGGTCGAGGGGCCGCCGCGCAGGTTGACGGTGTTGCTGGACTTGTAGCGGCCGCTGGCCGCGGCGTAGTTCGACACCGGTTCGACGCCGGCCGCGAACCGCATGCCGCTCATCGAGACCGGCGCGGGATTGGAGGCCTGGCCATTGCTGGTCGAGATCACCCTGACGTTGCCCGAGGCGCCGGTCTGTGGATTGTTCCAGCTCTGCGAGCCGCCGCGATCCAGGGCGTTCTCGGCGGCGAACTGCGCCTTCTGCTGATCGCTGCGCTGCATGCGGCAGCCGACATAGGAGCCGGCGGCGGCCCCGGCCGCGGCGCCCAGCACCGTGCCTAGGCCGCGTTCGTTCTTGGCTAGGTTGTTGCCGAGCACGCCGCCGACCAGGCCGCCGATCACCGCGCCGCCGGTCTGCTTGTTGCCGCCGGCGTCGCAGCCGAAGATCGACGATAGCGGATTGCCCTGGCGCATGGTCGGCTGGGCCTGGGCCGAGATCGGAAGGGCGAGAGTGGCGGCCAGCAGGGCGGCGGTGAAGGTCGAGGGACGCATATGAATTCCTGGGAAAGGGGTCGCCGCCCCGGAACGAGGCGCAACAAGCTTTGCAGCAAAATGCGCGCGAGCACCGTTTCGTTCCAGAGCTCCACGTCCGCCAGCCCCATCACCATCTGTATCGTCCCGACGGGCGAGACGCAGACCCTGAAGCTGCACCGGCCATCAGCCAGGTGACAAAGCCCGCGACAAGGCGGCCGCCGATGGGGGCAGCCTTCTGAAATCACGGGCGCAGAGATAAAGCCGTCGATGAGACCAGGCGTCCTCGAGCGGAATGATGGCAAGGTCTTCGCGGCTGAGATCACCGGCGGACGCGCCTGAGACGATTGCGACCCCGACGCCTGCCGCCGCCATCACCGCCATGTCCGCCATCCGTTTCAGCCGGACGCGATAGTTGAGCTGCAGGCCAAGTCGCGACGCCCGTTCGGCAAGGTGGATTTCCAAGGCTACATCACCAACGCCAATGAGGGGCTCGCTGATAAGGTCGGCGAAGCAAACGCTGGCGGCGCGGGCCAAGTGATGTCTTGAGCCAAGCACCGCCACTAATCGGTCCTCAATCAGCGGGCGGGTTTCAAGCAGGGCGAGATCGGCGACGTCGGCCGCCACGCCCAGGTCGGCGCGCCCTTCTGCGATCGCCAGGGCGATCTCGACGCTGGGGCGTTCATCGAGATCGACCGAGAGGTCGGGATGCTCCACCAAGAACTGGCGAAGGCGCGGCGGCAGATACCCAATCAGCGCGGCGGTGTTGCAGAGCAAACGGACCCGGCCCTTGAGGCCGCCGCCGAAACCGCCGAGTTCGCCACGCATCTGTTCGACCTGGAACAGGATAATCCGCGCGTGACGCATCAGCGCCTCGCCCGCGGCTGTGGGCCGGACGCCCCGCGAGGTCCGTTCCAATAGGCGGGCGCCGAGCGCTTCCTCCATGGCTGCGATCCGCTCGCTCGCCGAGGCCAAAGCCAGGCGCATGGAACGCGCGCCACGGGTAAGACTGCCCTGCTCCACCACGCCCAGGAAAAGCTGCAGGTCTGCGACGTCGAAACGCATGGTCACCCTTCGGAAATGCCGAAGCTAGGCTTCGGACGTTCCCCAATTGTGGGGTGTTCAAACCAGGCCTACCTCCGGGCCGACCGAAAGAAAAGCATCGCTAGGTGGCTGGCCGCCCAAGGGTTGGAAGTCAGCACATCAGATAGCTTGAAGCTGAAGGTCGTCGCAGAAGGCCATCGGCATGTTGAGTTTTTCGCCCGAAATCCTGGCTCTGATCTTTCTCACCTTCGTGCTCGCCGGAGTTGTGAAAGGTATCGCCGGGATGGGGCTCCCCACCGTGGCCATGGGCGTGTTGGGAGCCTTCATGCCGCCTGTAAGCGCCACCTCTCTCCTGCTCATTCCTTCCTTCGTGACCAATGTCTGGCAGCTGGTCAGGGGATCCGATTTTCGAGCGCTCATCGCCCGCCTCTGGACGATGACGGCGGGGATATTCATCGGCACGATCGTGGGCGTACGGCTGCTTACCGGCGCCGACACCCGATGGACCACCTTCGGTCTGGGCGTCGCGCTCGCGATCTACGCCCTGTATGGCCTCCTGGGGCGGACGATCAGTGTGCCGAAGCAGGGTGAAGCTTGGCTTTCCCCCATGATCGGCCTTCTGACCGGCCTGATCAGTGGTGCGACCGGCGTCTTCACCATCCCGGCCGTGCCTTACCTCCAAGGTCTCGACCTGGAGAAGGACGATCTGATCCAGGCTCTGGGTCTTTCCTTCACTGTCTCGACCGTCGGCCTGGCGATCGGCCTAGTCGGCCACGGCGCCTTCCACCTTGGCGATTTGGCCCTGTCTGCGCTGGCGATCATCCCAGCCCTGATCGGCCTGTGGATCGGCACGATCCTCCGCGGGAAGATCGGCGCCAAGACGTTCCGTATCGGCTTCCTATGCTGCCTCGGCGTGCTTGGGATCGAACTCGCCGCTCGCGCG
>NZ_JAURWM010000244.1 GCF_030654915.1 Phenylobacterium sp.
TGGCCTGGGGCCTGACCACCGTCGTGATCCGCGTCTCGAAGCTCTCCGAAGCGCTCGCCGTGAAAACGCTCTTCTATCAGGTGGCGTTCGCTGGCGTGACCCTGCTCGGCCTCGCCGCCCTGGTCGGCCAAACCGGCATGAACCTGACGCCCAAGGTGCTGCTGCATCTGGGCTATCAGACGGTGGTCATCACCCTGATCAGCTACGTCGTGTGGTTCTGGCTGCTACGCCACTACCTGGCCTCCCGGCTCTCGATCCTGTCGTTCCTGACGCCGCTGTTCGGCGTGGTGTTCGGCGTCATGATCTTGAACGAACCCTTGGAGCCACCCTTCGTGATGGGCGCGATCCTGGTGCTGGTTGGCGTCTCGCTGGTCAGCGGCGCGGAGTTCCTGCACGAGAAGCTCACGCGGCGAACGGCCTAGCCAAACTCGTCATCCTCCGAACAGCCGCACGCTGATCGGAGGATGATGAAACGAACGGGCCTTACGCCGCTTCGGTGCCGCCGAAGCGCGCCACCCACTCGACGACCTGTTCGTTCTCGACTTTCTTGAACAGCACTTCCGGCGCCTCGACCTTGCGGCCGGCAGGCAGGATGTCGAGAATCGCGGCGCCCTGCCCGGTCGGCCAGACGCCGGGGAATTCCTCGCCCACGCCCATGGCGATCTTCTCGGCGGCGAACGGGATGAATGGCTCCGACACCTTGGCGAATAGAGCGACGAGGTTCAGGCCGGTGCGGACCACGATGGCGGCGCGGGCCGGATCGGTCTTGATCGCCGTCCAGGGCGCGGCCTCGGTCAGGTACTGGTTCCCCAGCACCCAGAGTTGACGCAGCGCCGTGGTCGATTTGCGGAACTCGCGGCTCTCCAGGTGTTCGGCCAGCTCGGCGAGCTTGGCGTCCACGTCGGCATACAGCTTGGTCTCAAGCTCGGCCGGTTCGCCGCCGGCCGGGACCAGGCCCTCAAACCGGGTCTCGGTGAACTTCAGGATCCGGTTGACGAAGTTGCCCAGCACATCGGCCAGGTCCGCGTTCACCTGCGCCTGGAACTGCTCCCAGGTGAAGGTGGCGTCGGAGGTCTCCGGCGCATTTGCGGTCACCCACCAGCGCCAGTAATCCGGGGGCAGCAATTCCAGCGCCTGGTCCATGAACACGCCACGCTGTTGCGAGGTCGAGAACTTGCCGCCGTAATAGTCGAGCCAGTTGAAGCCCTTGAGCTCGTCCACCAGCTTCCAAGGCGCATTGCTCGCGGGCTGCCAGGACCCATCGTCGTTCTGGCGCTCATTCACGCCGATCAGGGTGCAGGGGAAGCCCACGGTGTGGAAGGGCACGTTGTCCTTGCCCATGAACTGCACATAGTTGACGTCGCTCGCCGCCGGCTGGCGCCACCAACGCTCCCACTCCGCATCCTCGGCGGGACCGCGGCCGGCCTCCAGGGCCTTGGCGTCCGCCCACTCCCAGGTCGCGGCGATGTATTCGATCGGGGCGTCGAACCAGACGTAGAACACCTTGCCGGCCAGGCCTTCGATATCCGGCGTCTCGCCCTTCGGGTTCGGCCCCCACTCCCAGGCGTTGACCGGCACGCCCCATTCCAGGTCACGCGTGATGCCGCGGTCCTGCAATCCCTCGTCCAGCCACTTCAGGGCGATGGAGGTGACCAGCAACGGCCATTCGCCCTTCTTGGAGTCGATCCAGCCGCGCAGCTTGTCGGAGAAGACGCTCTGGCGAAGGAACAGGTGCTTGGAGTCGCGGATCTCGATGTCGTCCGACCCAGAGACCGCCGAGCGCGGCGAGATCAGGTCGGCGGGGTCGAGAACTCGGGTGCAGTTCTCGCATTGGTCGCCGCGCGCGGCGGTGTAGCCGCAGTGCGGGCAGGTGCCGATGACATAGCGGTCGGGCAGGAAGCGCTTGTCGGCGTTGGAATAGACCTGCTGGGTGATCCGCTCCTCGATGAAGCCGGCCTCCCACAGCTCGCGTGCGAAGCGCTGGGTCAGCTTGTGGTTCTGCGGCGAGGACGAGCGGCCGAAGTGATCCCACGACAGGCCGAACTTGCGGCCCAGGTCGTACTGCACGTCGTGCTGAAGCTGGCAGAAGGTCGATGGGTCCTGGCCCGCCGCGGCGGCGGCCAGTTCGGTCGGCGTGCCATGCTCGTCAGTGGCGCAGATATAGAGCGTCTCGCGACCGCGCGAGCGCTGGAAACGCGCATAGACGTCGGCCGGCAGCATCGAGCCCGCGAGCGTCCCCAGGTGCTTGATCCCATTGATGTAGGGCAAGGCGGACGTGATGAGGATGCGGGACATGATGTCTCTCGAAATGGGGAGGAGCGGCGGCTTATAGGGCGCCCCATCTGGTTCGCCAAAGCCGCAAGCGCAAGGCCGGTTTCTTTCGCCCCCTCAGAACGGCCCCTTGAAGATGAACAAGGCGCCGGCCGCGATCAGGGCGAAACCGATCATGTGGTTCACGGTGAAGCGCTCGCCCAAGAAGGTCACCGAGAACACCGCGAAGACCACCAACGTGATCACCTCCTGCATGGTCTTGAGCTCGGCGGGCGAATAGACGGCCCGTCCGATGCGGTTGGCCGGCACCGCCAGGCAGTACTCGAAGAAGGCGATCCCCCAGCTCACCAGCACCAGCAGCCACAGCGGCCGGTGCTCGACCTTCAAATGCCCGTACCAGGCGAAGGTCATGAAGATGTTGGAGGCGACCAGCATGAAGATTGGCGCGATCATCGCCATAGTGAGTGGCATTGGGGGGTCTCCGCGCATTTGCGCTTAAAATCTGCAAGCCTCGCCCTATAACCTGTTGATCTTGCGGCTGGGAGAGTGGGCATGACGGGTTGGACAAAGGCGCTTGGCGTAGCGGCGGCCCTGGCCTTGAGCGCCAGCCTGACGGCATGCGGCCAAGGCGGTGAAAAAGCCGAAACGCTGAAAATCTACAACTGGTCGGACTATATCGATCCGTTGATCCTGCGCGACTTCACCGAGGAAACTGGGATCAAGATCCAGTACGATACCTTTGATTCCAATGAGATTCTTGAAACCAAGGTGCTGCAGGGCGACACCGGCTATGACATCGTCTCGCCGTCGAACCACAACATCCCACGCTATGTGACGGCCGGCGCCCTCACGGCTCTGGACAAGTCCCAGCTACCCAATGAGAAAAACCTGTGGCCGGAGATCATGGCCCACATGCAGCCCTTCGATCCGGGCTCGAAGTACACCGTGCCCTACATGTGGGGCACCATCGGCATCGGCTACAACGTCAAGGAAGTGGCCAAGCGCCTGCCGGGCGTGAACATCGATAGTTGGGCGGTGGTGTTCGATCCGGTCAACCTGGCCAAGCTCAAGGACTGCGGCGTCTACTACCTCGACGCTTCCGAGGACATGTACGCGGTCGCCCTCAACTATCTGGGCAAGGACCCGAATTCCAAGAACCTGGCCGACTATCAGGCCGCGACCGACATGATGGTCAAGGCTCGCCCCTTCATCCGCAAGTTCCACTCCTCGGAGTATGTCGAGGCCCTGGCCAATGGCGACATCTGCCTGGCGATCGGCTACTCCGGCGACATCCTCCAGGCCAAGACCCGTGCTGAGGAGGCCAAGAACGGCGTCGAGATCAACTATGTGATCCCGAAGGAAGGCAGCCAGGTCTGGTTCGACGTCTTCGCCATTCCGGCCGACGCCCCGAACAAGGCCGCCGCCTACAAGTTCCTCGACTACATGCTGCGGCCCGACGTGATCGCCAAGGCCTCGAACTTCACCCAGTACGCCAACGCCAACTCGGCGGCGACGCCGCTGGTGGATGCGTCCATCCGGGACAACCCCAACGTCTATCCGACCCCGGAAGTCTCCAAGCGACTGTTCGTCACCACCGCCAAGGATCAGACCCTGCTGCGTGACGTGACGCGCATGTGGACCAAGGTGCAGACAGGCCAATGACGGAGCGCTCCCGCCCGCGCCTGAACATCGGCGCGGTTCGCTCCACCTTCGCGCCCTGGGCGGATCCCGCGGCCAAGCCGCTGGTTCGGTTCGAGAATGTCGTGAAGCGGTTCGACGGCGAGACCGCCGTCAACGGCGTGTCGCTGGACATCTATCCGGGCGAGTTCTTCGCCCTGCTCGGCCCTTCCGGCTGCGGGAAGACGACCCTCATGCGGCTGCTGGCCGGGTTCGAAACCCCCGACTCCGGCCGCATCACCCTCGCCGGGGAAGATCTGGCGGGAAAGCCGCCGCACCAGCGGCCGGTCAATATGATGTTCCAGTCCTTCGCCCTGTTCCCGCACCTGAGCGTCGAACGGAACATCGCCTTCGGCCTGAAACAGCAGGGCATGCCCAAGGATCAGATCGCCGATCGGGTGACCGAGATGCTGGCCCTGG
>NZ_JAURWM010000247.1 GCF_030654915.1 Phenylobacterium sp.
ATATGGAACGACAGCGGCATGTCGCACTCGACAGCGACCGCCCAGACCTTGTCGTAGACACTGGAGTCGTAGTCCTCGACGGCGGGGTTGCCGGGCATCATCACGCCCTTGAAGCCCATATCCCTAGCGTGAATGATTTCGGCGACGCCGTCCTCCGGCGTGCGCATGGAAACCTGGGCCAGGCCGTAGAGCCGGTCCGGAGCCTCGCCACAGTACTCCTGCAGCCATCGATTATAGGCGTCGAAGCAGGCTTTCTTGAAATCGAAGTCCGGATGATTGCAGAGCATCATCCCAACCGTGGGATAGATGAATTCGGCCGCGACGCCGTCCCGCTCCTGGTCGGCCACACGGAACTTGGCGTCCCAGCCGCTTCTCCACAGATCCTCAAAGGCCACGCCGTGCGTCGTGATCTGCGACGGGTCCTTGCCCGCGGCGGCGACCAGCCCCATCGGAATCGGCGAAACCAATCCTTCGATGATGAAAGCGTCGCCGATCTTGTCGAGCCGCTCCATTCGCGGCGCTCGGGCGCGGAACTTCGGGTCGATGTAGTCCACGTAGCAATGCGGCGGTTCGGTGATGTGCGAATCCGCAGATATGGGCTTCTTGATCATCGCTTTGACCCCGCGTCGATATGGCAAGGTGACGTCGCCATCCCTGCATTGCGGCCACAGCACCCTTTGGTCACTGGCCCAGCACCTCTCGCGGCCTGATCTGCTTCCGATCTCAGACGACCAACTGATGACCACCCACATGTAGCATAGATATGTTATCGTGAAACAGTGATGTGTCAAATTGGGTCTGGCTCAGCTGTCGCTGACCGAGGCTTTCACTAGATCGCCCGCCGATCGAGTGCGGGTCACGGTGATCCGCGCCGAGGGACCGGTCTTTTGCGCGGGACTCGACCTATGGCAACGAGACGGCGCGATTGGCTCGTCGGCCATAGAGACCCTGCTGCCCGCACGGCGGATGGTGGACATGGGCCTGATCGACTGCGCCGTGCCGGCGGACCATCTCGAAACGGCCGGTTGCCTCCCTTAGATGCGCTCATCGACCTCGGGCAGGCCTTCGCCGATGGGCGAAAGGCTGCCCGAGGTATCAGGGTTTAGCTCGACTGGAGCGCGGGAATTGGCTTGGATTCATGGCCTAACTGCCTGCAGGCGCTCGGTGATTTCCAGAGGGCCGCCGAGGAAGTCCTGGTGGAGGGAAAGCGGCGGGGAATTGTCCCGGACTGCCTCAATATGAATGCCGCTGCTGGCATCTGTTCTAGCGGTGCGTCAGGTGCGGGGCGAGCCAACAATGCCTTTTCAACATCCTGCTAGGGCGCATTTCGGCCGACTTTGGCCGGCTGTCCGGAATTCTGCCG
>NZ_JAURWM010000251.1 GCF_030654915.1 Phenylobacterium sp.
TCAGCGCCAGCACCGAGCCGGTGATGGTGTTGCGGGTGGTGTCGTTGCCACCGACGGTCAGCAGTACGATGTTCCCGAAATACTCCCGCGGGGCCATGTTCCGGGTCTCGGCGCCGTGAGCCAGCATCGAGATCAGATCGCCCTTGGGTTCGGCGTTGACCCGCTCGTTCCACAGGTTGGTGAAGTAGGCGTGATACTCGATGAAGATCTGCATCTTCTGCTCGAGGGTGTCGATCAAGCCGTGGCCGGGGACCGCGGTGACCACGTCCGACCAGTAGGTCAGCTTGCGGCGATCTTCCTGCGGCATGTCGAACAGGGTCGCCAGGGTCATGGCGGTCAGTTCCATGGAGACCTTGTCGACCCAGTCGAACTCCTCGCCGATCGGCAGGCTGTCGAGGATCTTGGCGGCGCGCTCGCGGATCAGCGGCTCGAGGATCTGCAGGTTCATCGGCGAGACGGCGGGGCTGACCGTCTTGCGTTGAACGTCGTGCTTGGGCGGATCCATGGCGATGAACATGGGCAGCGGGCCCTCATCGCCTTCCTGGGTGGCGATCGTAATGCCGCCTTCCGAGGAGAACACCTGGTGGTTCGTGTCCACCGTCATGATGTCGTTGTACTTGGTGATCGACCAGTAGGGGCCGTGCTCGCTCTCGGCGACGTAGTGAACCGGGTCTTCCTTGCGAAGACGCTCGAAGTTCCACCACATCTCATTGGACTGGAAGAGGGCCGGTTGGGCCGGGTCGAGCTTGTCCAGCGGCGTCGCATAGGCTTGCGCGCGGGCGTCCTTGGACAGATCGATGTTGCCGTCGCTCATAGGTATCTCCTCCGGTTCTTTAGCGTTCCCGGTCTCCAGCCAAAGATGACGCTGGCGTCAAGTTTAGCGCGCCTTTCACTGGCCGTCTCCAACTGATCTGCGTTCAGGTGAAGTTTTTCTCTCGTTTAAAACCCCACAAAAATGATAGGAATTAAGCCCGAGGATCGACGGAGTGGAAGTCATGAGCCAGCGGCCGACTGTAGCGGTGATCGGGGCGGGTTTTTCGGGCCTGCTCACGGCCTTGCACCTGATCGCCGACCCTGAGGGGCCGACGGTGCGATTGATCGAACGGGCGCGGGCGTTTGGCCGGGGGGCGGCCTACTCCACCGGCAATCCCGACCATCTGCTGAATGTCCGGGTCGCCAATATGAGCGCCTATCCCGACGACCCGGAGCACTTCACCCGCTGGCTCGCGAGCCATGAAGGGTGGAGTGCGCATGGCGGCTTCGTCTCGCGCGGCGTCTACGGCGACTACCTCCAGGATCTGCTGCGCGAGGCGTTGGAGAACACCACCCCCGGGCGGTTGTTGCTCGAACAGGACGAGGCTGTCGATATTCAACGAGCCGGGGAGGGGTGGCGGGTCAGGTTGGCGCTCGGCCGGGAGATCGCGGCGCAGGCGGTGGTGCTGGCGCTCGGCGTCTTGCGGCCCGCGCCGCCCGCGGCGGCCAGCGAGGCGCTGCTCTCCTCGCCGCGATATGTCGGCGATCCCTGGGACCCCGCCGCGCCGCTGGACGAGGCCGCGGACGATGTTCTGCTGACCGGAACCGGGCTGACGATGGTCGACGCGGCCGTCACGCTATGGCGGCCGGGGCGGCGATTCTGGGCGATCTCCCGGCGCGGCCTGATACCCCGCGCCCATGCTCCGGTGGCGGCCAATATTCCAGAACTCCTGGCCGCCGGTTCGCCAGGCGAGATCCTCGCGGCGGTTCGACTAGCTTCGGGCGATGGCCAGTGGCGCGAGACTATCGATGCCCTGCGCCCGGGGGTCAGGGGAATCTGGGAGGGGTGGACCCAGGCGCAGCGCCAGTCGTTCCTGCGCCATCTGCGCCCCTGGTGGGACGTGCACCGCCACCGGCTGGCGCCCAGCGTGGCGCGGCGAGTGGGCCTGTTGATGCGCTCGCGCGAACTGGTGGTGCGGGCCGGTGAGATCACCAGCCTTGTTCCAAGCCGGGAAAATATCGAGGTCATCTGGCGTCCGCGCGGCGGCACGATCGCCCGGCGCCTCAGCGTGGACGCGGTCGTCAACTGCGCGGGGCTGCTGGGCGACCTCGATCACGCCCGCGAGCCGCTGTTGAGGGAACTTCTGGCGCGCGGTCATATCCGCCCCGATCCTTGCCGGCTCGGCGCGGAGGTCGACCGGGGCTCACGGCTGATCGGGATCGGCGGCGTCCCGGAACCTGGCCTCTACGCGGTGGGGCCGCTGACGCGCGGAGCGTTCTGGGAGATCACCTCGGTGCCCGACATTCGAACCCAGGCCGGCGAGGCCGCCCAGGCGATACTCGGCCGTCTAAGAAGGGCCCGCGCAGCCTAGGCGGCTTGGCGGGAGGATCAGGCGCACGCTATGAACTGGACTTGAGTTCAGCGGGAAGCCGAAATCGTGACTGCGCGTGAGAGGGTTGCGAGAGAGGGGGCATCCGGCCGTCCCACGATCAACGACATCGCGCGCCTGGCGGGCGTCTCGAAAAAGACGGTGTCGCGGGTTATCAACGAGAGCCAGTTCGTCAAGGAAGACACCCGCAGCGCGGTCCAGGCCATCATCCGGGACACCGGCTATGTCCCTGATCCCCAGGCGCGGGGCCTGGCCTTCCGCCGCTCGTTCCTGGTCGGCCTGATCTATGACAACCCCAACGCCCAGCACACGATCGACCACCAGCAGGGGCTGCTCGAGGCGATGGCGGGGACCGGCTTTGAATTGGTCGTGCGCCGGGTGGACCGGACGAGCCCGACCCTGGTCGAGGACATGCGCGCCTTCATCGAGCGCCAGAAGCTGTTCGGCGTGGTGCTGCCCTCGCCGGTCTCAGAGGAAGAACGGCTTGTCAGCCTGCTGAAGGCGTTGGACCGCCGTTATGTGCGGATATCCTCGACGCCGCTGGACCAACCGGATCGCATGGTGGTCAGCCACGATGGCAAGGGGGCGGCCCAGGCCGCTCATCATCTGGCGGGGCTTGGACATCGCCGCATCGGTCTGATCTCCGGCCAGGAAGGGCGGCGGTCGTCAAGCGTGCGGATGAGGGGCTTCGAGGAGGGCCTAGCCGAACATGGCTTGGTCCTAGACCAAGCCCTCGTGCGACGCGGCGCATATACCTACGAGTCCGGCGTCGTGGCCGCACGCGAGCTCCTGGCGTTGGAACCCCGACCGACCGCCATTTTCTGCCTGAACGACGAGATGGCGGCCGGCGCCTATCTGGCGGCGCGCGAGCAGGGGCTTTCGGTTGGCGGCGATATTTCCATTGTCGGCTTCGACGACGCGCCGATCGCCTCGCGGCTGTGGCCGACCATGACCTCGGTCAGGTTGCCGCTTCGCCAGATGGGCCGCATCGCCGGTGAAATGCTGACCTCTGACGGCCTCAGCGAAGCGTCTCCGACGCCGCGCGAGATCGTCCCCGAGTTGATCGTCCGGAACTCGACAGCGGCGGCGATCTAGCCGGGCCGACCAACCATGACGGAAGTTTAATCCGCCGCAGCGCGCAGGCGCGCATCGGCGGTGTAAGAAAGGTTTCAAACGCTGACCGCGCGCGCGTCGCGCCGCGCATGGAGCCCTTGATGATCACCTGGAAGTCCCTGCTGCTAGGCGCGTGCGCGCCTGTCCTCCTGTCGGCCTCCGCCACGGCCGCGACCCCGCCGCAGGCTCAGGCGCCGACCGCCGTCGCCGAAGTGGCCAAGAAGGGCCCGAAATACGGAACCTTCGGGTTCGACACCGCCGGCATGGACCGTGCCGTGGCGCCGGGCGACGACTTCTACGGCTACGCCAACGACGGCTGGATGAAGACGACGGAGATCCCCGCCGACCGCGGCAGCTACAACACCTTCGGCATCCTGGCCGACGTGGCCGCCGAGCGCACGCGCGCCATCGTCGAGGATTCGGCCAAGTCAGACACGCCGGCCGGCTCCGACGCCCGCAAGATCGGCGACTATTATGCAAGCTTCATGGACGAGGCGGCGATCGAAGCCGCCGGCCTGAAGCCGCTGGCGCCGGAGCTGGACCGCATCAAGGCGATCCACACTCGCGCCGACCTGTCGCGCGAGCTGGGCGCGAGCCTACGGGCCGATGTCGACGCACTCAACGCCACCGACTACACCACCGATCGCCTGTTTGGCCTGTGGGTCGCGCAGGACATGAACGACACCAGCAAGTATCGGCCGTATCTGATGCAGGGCGGGCTCGGCATGCCGGACCGTGAGTACTATCTGGACGAAAGCCCCAGGTTCCAGGACCTGCGCGACAAGTATCAGGCTCACATCGCCAAGATGCTGACCCTGGCGGGCTATGACGACGCTCAGGCTCGCGCCGCTCGTATCCTGGCGCTGGAAAGCGCCATCGCCCGCGCCCATTGGAGCGTCGACGCCACCGGGGACATGTCCAAGGCCAACACGGTTTGGACCCAGGCGGACCTGGCCAAGAACGCGCCGGGCATCGACTGGACGGCCTACCTCCAGGCGGCCGGCATGGCGCAGCAGCCGACCTTCGGCCCGTGGCAGCCTTCGGCGATCACCGACATCGCCAGCCTGGTGGGCTCGCAGCCGGTCCCGACCTGGAAGGACTATCTGGCCTTCCACGCCATCGAGCGCGGCGCGCCCTATCTTTCCAAGGCTCTCGTCGACGAGCACTTCGCCTTCAACAGCACCGCCCTGGCCGGGACGCCGCAGCAGCGCGACCGCTGGAAGCGCGGGGTCGACAACACCAGCTCCGCCCTCAGCGAGGCCGTCGGCAAGCTCTATGTCGAGCGCCACTTCACGCCCGAGGCCAAGGCGCAGATGCAGGAGATGGTGAAGAACATCCTGGTCGCCTTCGACGCTCGGATCGACCGGCTGGACTGGATGAGCGGCGAGACCAAGTCCAAGGCCAAGGAGAAGCTGGCCAACTTCCGGGTCGGGGTCGGCTATCCCGACAAGTGGCGCGACTATTCGGGCCTGCGGATCGTCCGCGGCGACGCCTATGGCAATTGGGAGCGGAGCGAGGCCTTCGAGTATCGCCGCAACGTCGCCAAGCTGGCCGGCCCGGTGGACCGCGACGAGTGGTGGATGACGCCGCAAACGGTCAACGCCTTGAACCTGCCGATGCAGAACATGATCGTGTTCCCGGCTGCGATCCTGGAGCCGACCTTCTTTGATCCGAACGCCGACGCGGCGGTGAACTATGGCGCGATCGGCGGGGTCATCGGCCACGAGGTCGTCCACGGCTTTGACGACACCGGCGCGCTGTTCGACGCCAAAGGCAATTTGAAGAACTGGTGGACGGCGGCCGACATGGCGCAGTTCAAAGCCCGCAGTCAGGCGCTGGCCAAGCAGTACAGCGCCTATGAGCCGCTGCCGGGCCTGCATCTGAATGGCGACCAAGTGCTGGGCGAGAACATCGCCGACCTGGCGGGTCTGGCCAGCGCCTATGACGCCTATCACCTCTCCCTGAAGGGGCAGGCCGCGCCTGTGATCGACGGCTTCACGGCCGATCAGCGGTTCTATCTGGGTTGGGCGCAGAACTACCGCTCAGAGTTCCGCGAAGCCACCTTGCGCCGCAACGTGCTCTCGGGCGTCCATTCGCCGGGTGAGTATCGGGCGCAGACGGTGCGCAACCAGGATCCTTGGTATCCGGCCTTCGAGGTGAAGCCGGGGCAGGGCCTCTATCTGGCTCCTGAGCAGCGGGTGAAGATCTGGTAGTCGCTCGGATCGACGACCCCGCCGATCCACGCATTGCGCCCTATCGTGATGTTAGGGAACGCGACCTGGTCGGGCGGCAAGGCCTGTTCATCGCCGAGGGCGAGGTGGTGCTGCGGGTGTTGGCGCGTTCGCGCCTGCACCGGCCGGTGTCGCTGCTGATCGCCGAAAAGCGTATCGCCGGGCTCTCGGAGATCATCGACAGCTTGCCTGGAGACGTGCCGATCTACGCCGCCGGTCAGGATGTGATGGACGCGGTGGTCGGCTTTCCGATCCATCGCGGGATCCTCGCGGTCGGCCAGCGTGTGGCCGAGCCGGAGCCGGAGGCCCTGTTGGCGAGCTTGCCGCGGGAGGCGCTGGTGCTGGTCCTGTCGGGGATCGCCAACCACGACAACATGGGCGGATTGTTCCGCAACGCCGCGGCGTTTGGGGCCGATGCGGTGGTTCTCGATTCGGACTGCTGCGATCCGCTTTACCGCAAGGCGATCCGGGTCTCGGTCGGGGCGGTGCTGACCACGCCGTTCGCGCGCATGGCGCCGGGCGCGGATCTGTTGGGACTGCTGGAAGGCCACGGCTTCGAAGCCATCGCCCTCAGTCCGCGTGGACAAGGGACCTTGGCGCAGGCGACCCGCGCGCGGCGGAGCGCCGTGGTGCTGGGGGCGGAAGGGCCGGGTCTGGCTGAAGATATGCTGGCCAGGGCGAAGACCGTCCGCATTCCGATGGCGGACGGCTTCGACTCACTGAACGTGGCGGTGACCGCCGGGATCGTTCTGCACCACCTCGCCTTTGCGGCGAGGCGGAGCGATTAGCGCGCGCGCTTGACGCTCAGCGTGCGCTCGTCGGAGGACTCTTCGATGAGCGAACGGGTGAGGTTCAGAATCGCCGTGCGCATGGCCGGTTGCTGGACGCTGGCGAAAGCTTCCAGAAGTTGGACTGCGCCCGGCACGGCCAGTTTCTCGAACAGGCTCTCATCGCCGAGCGGGGCGGCGGTTTCGCCGACCAGTTCGCCGACCGAGGTGTCGAGCTTTTGCGCGATCTTCACCAGCATGGAGGCCGAAACGCGGTTGGCCCCACGCTCGTACTTCTGGACTTGCTGGAAGCTCACCCCAAGGTGGTCCGCCAGGGTCGATTGGGAAATGCCGAGCCACTTGCGACGAACGCGAATGCGATGGCCAACGGCCACGTCGATGGGGTCAGGTCCTTGGTCTTCGGAAATCTCGTTCACTGAAACGTCCTTAGTGACGATGCGGCAACTCTGCTTTTGGCGCTATCTCGCATAGGCGAAAGGCCTACCGCTACACCTTTATCGTGAAACGGACGTTGGGTCGCAGGCCAAGGTTAATTCTTCCCGTTTGGCGCGAGCTGTAGCGATAAACAATCGTATCTGTGGGACGCTCAGGCGTCGGGTGAGCGGTTTTCGAGAATCGCTCCGATCTGGTCGAGGACGGCGAGAGCGGTCTCTTCCCCGTCGCTCTCGCAGATCTCGCCGGCGCGGCGGATAATGTGGGAGAGCGCGGCTAGGTCGCGCGGGCCGAGCAGGCTGGCCATGCGCATCAGTTCCGCAGCGTCAGGGTCGTCCAGCCGACCCATGTTGTCGATGTCGCGCTGGAAACTGCGAGACCAGCCAAGGAATGGAGCACGGGGAAAGTGGGTCATGGCATGTTCGCCGCGGCCAGGGCCGCGACGTCCTCCTGAAACAACTCTTCTGAAGCGATGATCCGGCACAGTGGCGACAGCGACATGATGGGGGCGTTCATGGCCAGGCGCTGGGTGCGCTCGTCCTGAGCGTCAACGGCCACCGCGTCCTGCAGGATCTCGATGGGCAATCCGCGGTCGACCCCGGCGAAGGCCGTGGCCAGCACGCTGTCGCAGAGTGAGAAGCCGATCAGCGCCAAGGGGCCGCCGAGCGCCAGCGCAGCCTGGGCGAAGGTCGGGTGTGAGAAGGCTGATGGCCCCGAACGGACATAGATCGGTTCGCTGGGCAGCGGCTCCAGTCCAGGAATAGGCCTGGCGCCCTCGGGGTCGGGTTCGCGGCGATGGACGTGAAGGATAGGCCAGCGCGCATACCTGGCTCGTCTCAGCACCTGACGGCAGGTCTCCGCTGTGCGGGCGACGCTGGCGGGCGAACTCGCGTGGGTGATGCGGGCCCGTTGCAGGTCCAGACATACAAGAGCGACTGGCGGGCGTGGTCTCATCGTGACAGGCCGCCCAGATTGGAGGCGGGACGCTTCGCCGATACATCGAGAACGCCGGCCTCCTCCCACGCCCCTTCGGGGCGCAGCAACACCAGCGGATCGCTGTCGAGGGTCAGGGCGTCAGTCGGCGGCGTGCCTTCGACGATCATCTCGACATAGTCGTGGTCGGAAACGACAAAGCCGTCGCGGTTCTCGCGGATCTGGGCGTTGAAGTACTGCTGCCAGAAGGGGATCAATCTGACTTGACCGTAGCCGAGGATCTTTCGGTAGTTCTTCTTTTCGGCCAAGCGCTTGGCGGCCAGGATCAGCATCAGGGTCGCGCGGCCGCGGCGATACTCCCGCCGTACGGCGACGCGCTCGACCTTGGCGAAGTCGGCGAACCATCGAATGCGGAGGGTCCCGATCGGCTCGCCGTCGCGGCGCAGGATCAGGTGGGTGGCGCCCGCGAAGTCGTTGCCGTCATACTCCTCGTCATAGGGGCAGGCCTGTTCGCCGAGATAGACCAGCGTGCGCACGGCCATCGCCTGCATGATGTCGGGCAGGGTGCGGCAAACCGCGACCTCCAACTGCCCCTCGTCCACCTCTGCGGCGGCGCGGGCCTCCATCGGCATGCGGACATTGGCGTTCATGTCAGGCGGCCCTCTGGGCCAAAGCCCAAGGCTGGGCGACGACGAGGCCGCCGGGTCCGGGAACCGGACAGGCGCCGATCCGCCGGAGCAATGTCCGTTCTCCGCCGGGGGTGGCGGCGCGGCCGTAAAGCGGGAGGGTCGGAAACATCTCACGATGCAGCTTGACCGCTCCGGCCATCACCGTGGCGCGGCCGCGCCAGGTGGCCCCGGCCATCCCCCAGCCATAGAGGGCGATGACGGGCTCGCCGGGCCGCGCGACGAGATCGTCGGGTGGGTTGACCCCGTCGAACACGCCCGCGGCCAGGCATGGCTGGGCGGCGGGCGATAGGGGGATGATCGCGATGACACCGGCGATCGAGCCGTCCGGCGCCAGAGTGGTGAAGCAGGATGCGCGTGTCAGGTCCTGGACGCGGGCCAGGGTCTGGACGGTGGCGATATGGGGGCTGACGGTCCGGGCGGCCAAGGCTCGACCCTCGACCAGCTCGTCGCGGCTGGCCAGCGTCATGCCAAGCTCGCCCCATCCCTGGCGGCAACGTTCGGCGAAGTCGCAAATTACGGTCATCCCACCGCTTCCTTGTGCGAAGGTGAGAATTGGTAGAGCGTTAGGGTTCGAGCGTGCAGCCGCTAACTCCGTATGGGGGCGCCACGCTCTTCTGGGTGTCAGATGGACAATCGGGACGGCGGCCTAGCCGACTGGGATGATCTGAAGACCTTCGTGGCGGCGGCCCAGACGGGCAGCTTTGGCGCCGCGGCTCGGCGGCTGCGCACCACACAGCCGACGATCACCCGTCGGATTGACGACCTGGAAGCCAGGTTGGGCGCGCGGCTCTTCGACAGGGGACTGCGCGGGGTGACGCTGACCCGGGCCGGTGATCTGGTCTACGATCGGGCGCTGACCATGCAGAGGGCCTCCGTCGATATCGAGCGCCTGGCCTTCGACAGCGCCGCCCCCGATACCGGCGAGGTCACCATCGCCGTGCCCGAGGGCATCGGCGGTTATCTTCTGGGGTTGGAGGTCGCCGACTTCATCCGGGAAAACCCTGGGATTCGGCTGGGCCTGGATTGCGGCTTCTATCCCGAGAACCCAGTCGATCCTCATGTGGACCTGTCGGTTCAACTCACCGACGCCGGCGGGGCGCTCGAGCTGGCCGCTACGCCGCTGGCCACGCTCCACTACGCCCTGTTCGCATCACGGGACTACCTCGACACGTATGGGACCCCCACGCGGATCGAGGAAGCGGTGGGCCATCGGTTCGTTTATCACTCCGCTCAGGTCAATGATCGCGGCAGTTGGGCGAAGAAGACCTCGGCCTTCCTGGAGCTTTCGGCCCCCTCGATGGTGGTGAACTCTTCGACCGCCATGCTGCACGCTGTTGAGCGCGGAGCCGGTATCGGGGCCATCCCGACCGCCATCGTCGCCTTCGCGCCACATCTGGTGATGCTGGACATTCCGCCATTGGCCTCGGCGACGCTTTGGCTCTGCCACCACCGCGAAGCGATGAAGTCGGCGCGCGTGGCGCGCGTGGTTGAATGGCTGACCGGGATCTTCGACGCCCGTGAACGGCCCTGGTTCCGCCCGGAATTCGTCCATCCGCGCGAGTTCGCCGACTGGTCGTGGCCCGCGGCGACCGCGCGGGGTTGAGGCTTCAAAGCCCACAACCCTCTACATGGGGCCTTAACCTAAAGTCGCCCAACCTCTCCGGGCTGATACCGATAAGATAACAAGGGGGGATCAAGCATGACGGGAGGCACGGACGAGTCTTGTCCGTTTGACTTGGGCATTTCCCCCGCTGTCTGCGACCGCGCCACGCGGATCGCCAAGACGCTGTTTGACGCCCTTGACGCCCAGGTCGTGCTCATCAGCGGCCAGCAGGTGTGGCGGAGCCGCGATCCTGGCCGCCGCGTTGTCCAGGACGTAGCGCCCGTCGCGGTCCAGGTTTGCGCCAAGGGCGAGGTCCTCTGGGTGGAGGACGCGCCGGCCGACCCTGAGTTCCGAAACAATCCTTCGGTGACCGGCCCGCCCCATCTGCGTTTCTATGTGGCCGCGCCGATCAAGCTCGCCGACGGTTCCAGCCCGGGGATCCTGGCGGTGGCTGGTCGCGAGCCGCGGCCCTACGACGCTGGCCTGGCCACCCGCCTGCAAGACCTGGCCGACATCATCGCCGACGATTGGGATCGCGCCCAGACCGCCAAGGCGCGCGAGCAAAGCCTGCGCGAACGCGACGCCATCCAGGGGACCCTGGGCTCGATCATCAGCTCAATGCCCGTGGCCGTGGTGCTCACCGACCGGGAGATGCGGGTGCTGGGCGCCAGCCCGCGCTGGATCCGTTCGCTGGAACTGGAGAACAAGGAGGTCTACGGCCGCACGCTTTATGATTTGGCCCCGAAGATGTTCGAGCCGTGGCGGCCGGCCTATCAGCGGGTGCTGAACGGGGAGACGATCAAGGTCGATAGGGTCGCAGGTCCGCAGGATGAAGAGGCTCGGCGCTGGTACGACGTCGAGGTCGCGCCCTGGAATAATGCCGATGGGCAGGTCGGGGGCCTGATCATGGCCAGCTACGACATCACCGAGATGGTCGAGGCGCTGGAAGCCACGGAGCGTTCGGAACAACGCCTGACGCTGGCCTTGGAGATCGCCGACATACATGTCTACGAGATCGACTATGTGCGGCGGGAGCTGATCAAGGTTGGAGCCGAAGACACGTTCTTCACCGAGCCCAAGACCTATGAGGAGCTCTATCGCGATATCTACTCGACCGCCGATCCTCGCGACCGGCCGGGGGTGATCGAGGCATGGCGGCGACATGTGGAGGAAGGTGCGCCCTATCATCCTGAGTACCGCGTGCTGCGGAGCGACGACCGCGAGATTTGGACCTCGGGCACTTGCCGGCTGATCACCGATGAACAAGGCCGCCCAACCCGTTTGATCGGCGCCTTGCAGAACGTAACGGAACGCAAGGCCGCCGAGCGCGCGCTGCTGCAGGCCAAGGAAGACGCCGAGACCGCCAACCGCGCCAAATCGACCTTCTTGGCGACGATGAGCCACGAGATTCGCACGCCGCTGAATGGAGTGCTGGGCATGGCCCAGGCCATGACCGTCGACAATGGGTTGTCGGAGATTCAGCGCGACCGGCTCGATGTGATCCGCCAGTCTGGCGAAACGCTGCTAGCGATCCTCAACGATGTGTTGGACCTGTCGAAAATCGAGGCGGGGAAACTGGAGCTGGAGGAAACCCAGTTCGACGTGGCCGGACTAGCGCGGGGCGCGCACGCGGCCTTCACCGCCATAGCCAACAAGAAGGGGCTGTCCTTCGATCTGCTGATCGAGCCCGGGGCCCAGGGGGTCTACCGCGGGGATTCAACCCGCGTTCGGCAGATCCTCTATAACCTGGTGTCCAACGCTCTGAAATTCACCGAGCAGGGCGAGGTTCGCGTGAGCGTGGCGCGCAACGACGCCGGGCTGCGGCTGAGCGTCTCCGACACCGGGATCGGCATTCCGCCGGCGCGGCTGACCAGTCTGTTCCAGAAGTTCGAACAGGCCGACGCCTCGACCACCCGGCGCTATGGCGGGACTGGTTTGGGACTGGCGATCTGCCGTGAACTGGCCAGCCTGATGGGAGGAACCATCACGGCGGTGAGCGAATTGAACCGCGGATCCACTTTTGTCGTAACCCTGCCTCTGCCATGGATCGGTGCGAGCATCGTGCTTCCGACCCCGCCGGCCATCGACGCCAGTAGTCCTGCCGAGATCGCCGAGGGGCCGCCGCTGCGGGTGCTGGCGGCCGAGGACAACACTGTCAACCAACTGGTGCTGAAGACCCTTCTGCACCAGATCGGGATTGATCCGGTCGTCGTGGAGAACGGGGTCCAGGCCGTGGAGGCCTGGGCGCGCGAGCCCTGGGACGTGATCTTGATGGACGTGCAGATGCCGGAAATGGACGGCCCCACAGCGACGGGGATCATTCGCACCCGTGAGGCCGCCGAGGGGCGAGCCCGCACCCCGATCATCGCCCTGACCGCCAACGCCATGGCCCACCAGGTGGCCGAGTACCTCGACGCCGGCATGGACGGGTTTGTGCCCAAGCCCATCGAGGTCGGGCGCCTGTTCGAAGCCCTCCAGCAGGTGCTGGAGAACCAGCCTTCGATGCGCGTGGCCTAGGTCCAGGCCCCAGGTCCCGCTACTCCGCCGGCTCGGGGACCTTCACTACGTCGTAGGCGGCGGGGTCGAACACCGCCACGGCCTCGGCGTAGGCACGCGCCGTGTCAGGCCAGTTGTTGAGGATCTTGCCGTCGGCGGTCTTGTACCAGCTGGTGCAGGTTCCAGCCCAGGGCGTGTGGGCAAGCCGCTGCTGGATCTCTTCGTTGTAGCGGGCCATGACCTCGGCCTTGACCGACAGCGGCCGACCGGCGGCCAGGGCCTGCAGCACGTACTCCACCTGGGCCTCGATCATGTAGATGATCGAGTTGTGGCCGAGATTGGTGTTGGGACCATACAGCATGAAGAGGTTGGGGAAGCCGCTGACCGCCAGGCCCAGATAGGCCTCCGGGCCGTCCTGCCAGGCCTGCGCCAGGCTGACGCCGCCCAGGCCGGTGATCGCGGTCTCGCCAGCGAACGATTTGGTTTCGAACCCGGTGGCGTAGATCACTACATCGACCTCGTGCAGGCGGCCGGTGGCGTCCACCACGCCTTGAGGCGTCATCCGGGCGATCGCCTCGGTGACCAACTCGACGTTCGGGCGGGTGAGGGCGGGGTAGAAGTCGTTGGAGATCAGCACCCGCTTGCAGCCGATCTCGTAGTCCGGGGTCAGCTTGGCGCGCAGCGCCGGATCGGCGACCTGGGCGTGCAGGTGGGCCAGCGGGATGGGCACTTCTTCGACCGGCAGGGTTCCGGCCCGCTTGGCGGCCAATCTGGCCTCGGCCATCTCGAAGATTTCGCCGCGGACCTTTTCCATGGCCGCGGGCTGGGCCTTGAACTGCGCCTTTTCGGCCTCGGTGTAGGGTCGGTTCATGCGCGGCACGAGCCAGTTGGGCGAGCGCTGGAAGAGGGTGAGGGTTGCGGCGGTCTTGGCTACGGCCGGTACGAACTGGATGGCGCTGGCGCCGTTGCCGATCACCGCGACCCGCTTGCCGGCGAGGTCGACGGAGGTGTCCCAATGGGCGGAGTGGAAGGCCTGACCGGCGAAATCGTCCCGGCCTTCGATGGGCGGCAGCTTGGGCCGGTTGAGCTGGCCCCAGGCGGTGACGAAGGTCTCGGCGGTCACGTAGCCGCCGCTAGCCGTGGCGATGCGCCAGAAGCCGCCTGCCTCGTCCCAGGCCGCGCCGACGACTTCAGCATTGAAGCGGATGTGACTGGAAAGCTGATGCTTTTCGACCACGCCTTCGATGTAGGCGAGGATGTCGGGCTGCGCCGAATAGATCTCCGGCCAGTCTGGATTGGGCTCGAAGGAGTAGGAGTAGAGGTGGCTGGGGATGTCGCAGCCGGAGCCGGGATAGACGTTCTCGCGCCAGGTGCCGCCGACCCGGTCGGCCTTCTCCAGGATCACGAAGGAAGTCTGCCCTTGCGCCTGCAGGCGCAATCCCATGCAGAGGCCGGCGAAACCCGCGCCCAGAATGGCGACCTTATAGTCCGCGCCCATGCCCTAGTTCCCTCGACCGCTTCTCGTTGCGTAAAGGCTAGCGGGCGACCCGTAAGTGATCAATGGTCAGTTTGAGGCGCCAAAGGGCCCGCGCGGCCTCGACAAGTCCCGCCAAGATTGGGAACATTCCGTTGGGTCACGTGAATAGAGCCCGCCATGAGTCGCAGCCTTGATGCCGCGGCCGCCGAAAAGGGAGGTGCTGATGTCCTGGGCCGAGACAGATTCCGCGCGGAGTCGCCGTCCCTATCACGTGGGCAACCTGCGCGCCCAGTTGCTCGACGAGGCCCGCGCCCTGCTGGAAAGCGGCGGCCGCTCTGAGCTGAACCTGCGCGGACTGGCCGCGCGCGCCGGTATCGCGGCGGGATCGGTCTATCACCACTATGCGTCCAAAGCCGCCTTGATGGCCGGGTTGGCCGCCGTCGGGTTCCGCGATCTCGAGGCCATCCTCAAGGATGCGGCCGCCACGGCTCCAGAGGACACGCCGATCCGGACCTGCGCCCTGGCCTATTTCGAATTCGCGCGCTCGCAGCCGGCGCTCTACGACCTGATGTTCGATTCCGTCATGATGGCCGATCGCGAGGTGATCGCCGCGCGTGAAAGCGCCTTCGCGGTGCTGGAGGCGGCCATCGGCCAGGCTCGCAGCCAGCAGCATCGTGACGCCGACACCGTCCACAAGGTGGCGCTGGCCGTCTGGGCCTGCGGTCATGGCGCGGCCTCGCTGACCTTGGCCGACAGCGTAGCGGCCGATTCCACCCTGATGGAGGATGTGATCCAGGGGTTGGAGGCGCTGTTCGGCCGCCGCTGAGGGGGGCTTAGCGGTTCGCAGCCTCTTGGGCCTTCACCCACTTCCGGAGACGACCCTGGGCGTTGGCGTAGGGCGATGACGTGTTGAACTGGATCATTCGACCCATGGTGTAGCTCCGATACCAGGGGGCGCCGTAGAGATCATGATCGCTATGGTCCTCGATCAGCCGGACGATCCTGAGCTTGGCCAGCGCCAGTCTCTCCAGCAGTTCGGCATAGGAAAGCGAAGCGTAGTCTTCGTAGAATTTTCGCGCCAGCCGACCCAGTTCATTCCAGCCGTATCCGGCCTCGGGAAATTCCAGAAGCTCGCCCGCAGCCGAACGCTCATGCCACTTCAGCACCAGTTCGTTCCAACCGATGAGGTAGGCGACCAGATCTCGAACACTCATCTGCTCCCCCTTTGAATGGCCCTCTAGCGTCGGCGCCGCGGTGAGGGGGGCAGGGATCGTTTGAAGCTCTTTGATCAGCTTGGCGTAGGTGGTTTCGATCGCCGCGAGCAACTCGGCCTTGGTGGTGGGAACGGCCATGGTCACTCCTGTGAAGTCGGCGCGCCGCCGACATCTAGCAGCTTTTGTTCGTCCGGTGGTTGTGTGGCTCAGGCGTCTCGGTTACAGCTACCGCCGTTCCGCGAACTGGTTTCGTGGCTGAATTGGATTTGATCTCGATGACCGGACTGTCCGGACAGATGCGCAACGCTAATGGGCACGGCCTCCCGTGCCTTTACCCGTTTGCATGCCTGCCCGCCGCCGTCCGCGTCCTCTCGAAGATCGAAGCCTCCCATGTCAGCCGTCATCACCATCGCGAACCTTCGGAAACGCTACAGCTACGCTAAGCGTGGGCGCGGCCTGCTTGGCGGCTTTTCTCCCCAACAGGTGAGCATCGACGCGGTCGACGGCGTGTCGTTCCAGGTCGAACGCGGCGAGCGCGTGGCGGTCATCGGCCCCAATGGCGCGGGCAAGTCCACGACCCTGAAGATCCTGTCCGGCATCCTCGAACCGACATCGGGGCAGGCCAGCGTCCTGGGGCTGACGCCTTGGCGCGAACGCAAGGCCCTAGCCTACAGGATCGGCGTGGTCTTCGGCCAACGCTCCCAGCTCTGGGGAGAACTGCCGGCGCGAGACAGCTTCAACCAGCTTCGCCACATCTACGACCAGGACAAGCCGGTGTTCGAGAAGCGTCTGGGCGAGATGGTCGAGCGTTTCGCCCTGGCCGAACTGCTCGATCAGCCGGTGCACCGGATGTCGCTGGGCCAGCGGATGCGCTGTGAGATCACCGCCAGCCTGCTGCACGGGCCGGGCCTGCTGTTCCTGGACGAGCCGACGATCGGGCTGGACGTCACCGCAAAGGCCGCGATCCGCGACTTCATCCGCGACCACGCGCGCGACCATGGCCAGACGGTGCTGCTGACCTCGCACGACACGCGCGACATCGAGCTGGTCTGTGACCGGGTGATCGTCGTCAATGCCGGCCGGGTGGTGGTGGACCAGCCGACCGATCAACTGCGCAAGCGGTTCCTGGGGCGCAAGGTCGTCACCCTGCTGTCCAGCGGTCCGCAGATCCTTGTCGATCTGCCGGGCGTCACCCGTCGGGCGTCGGATGCGCACGCGGTCGTCCTGGACGTCGACACTCGGCTGGTGCGGGTCGAACAGGTCATCGCCGCGGCCTTGGCGAAGGGCGGGGTCGAGGACATCACCATTGAAGATCCTCCCATGGAGGAGGTGATCCATGACATCTACGCTTCTGCTCTCGCGGCCCGTTGAGGCGCGGCGCGCGGCTAGCGCGCTGTGGTCGGCTTTCCGGCTGGGCGCCGGTCAGACCCTGGCCGCCTGGCCGGTGCTGGTCGGGCGCTGCATCTTCTATGTGATCCTGCTGATCGTGCTCTCGGCGCTGTGGGACAAGGTGGTCGCCGAACGCCTGCCCGGCACCCTGGCTGGCGAACTGCCGCCCGGCGGCCTGGCGCTCTATATCGGTGTCACCGAGTGGATCACGCTCGCCTTGCCCGCTGTGCATCTGAAGCTGGAGGATGACATCCGCTCGGGCGGACTGGAGCCCCACCTGCTACGGCCCAAGTCCTATCTCGCCCAGACCTTCAGCCAGAGCCTGGGCGCGGCCATGGTGCGGCTAGGCGCGCTCGGGCTGACGGCGCTCGCCTTGCTGGCGATCTCGGGCCGCGAGCCGCCGCCTCTTGAGGCGTTCGCCTACATCGTCCCGCTGGGCGTGCTCGGGGTGATCGTTGGCATACTGCTCTACGCCCTGGCTGGACTGATGGCGTTCTGGGCGCGGCGGACCCTGCCGTTCCAACTTGTGATCCAGAAGCTGATGTTCTTGCTGGGCGGCCTCTATGCGCCGGTGACGCTCTATCCGCCCGTGCTGGAGGCGGTTGCCAAGGCCTCGCCCTTCGCCGCCCACCTCTACTGGCCCAGCATCCAGGCGATCGCCACGTCGCGAGACGGGTTCCTGATGGGGCTGGCGTGGCAGGCCTTGTGGATCGCCGTGCTGGCGCTCGCCTGCCTGCGGCTGTGGCGCGCGGGGCTGGCCAAGGTGTTACGGGAGGGCGGGGTATGATCGCCTTTTTGCGGCTCTATGCCCTGCAGGCCGGCGCGGCGGTGCGCATGAGCTTCGCCGATCGCGCCAACTTCGCGCTGCAGGTGGCCGGCATGGCCATCAACAACGCCGTGTTCCTGACGCTGTGGGTGTTATTCTTCGCCGGATTCAAGAGCGTCGGCGGCTGGGGTTTCGCCGACATGGCGCTGCTGTTGGGCCTGACGATGACCATAGTCGGCGTTTGCGGCGTGGTGTTCGGCGGTTATCGTGACATGGCGATCTCGATCCTGCGGGGTGAACTGGACGCGCTGCTGACTCAGCCCAAGGGGCTGATCTGGCGGTTGCTGGCGCGCGAGAGCCTGGCCACCGCCTGGGGCGACCTGGCCGGCGGAGTCGTGGTGCTGAGCCTGTTCGCGCAGGTGAGCCTTTCGGCCCTGCCTTTGCTCATCCTGGCGCTTTTCGCGGGCCTGACCGTCTATCTGTCGGCGGCTATCTCGTTCGCGTGCCTGGCCTTCTGGGCGTCTGGCGCGCGCAGCTTCGCCCGCGATCTGACCGACTTCACCCTATTGTTCTCCAGCTATCCGGGGTCGATCTATCAAGGCGCGGTCAAGGTTATCGCCTACAGCATTCTGCCGGCCGGGTTCGTGGTGATGGCCCCGGTGGAGATGCTGCGCGAGCCGAGCCTTCGCAGCATCGCGATCGTGCTGGCGGCGGCGGGCGCCTATGCCGCCCTTGCGGCGATACTCTTCCACCTGGGCCTTAAGCGCTATCGCTCCGGGGCCGCGGTGACCTGAGGGGGGCTGGAGGTGGGACGAGGATTTCGTCTCGCAACATTTCCAGCGCGACGCGCAGGCAGGCCAGCCTGACACCTCCACGGCCCACATCGCCAAAGCGGCGGACCTGGTGGCGAACCTCGCTGCCGCGACGGTGGCTTGCGAAATGGACGAGGCCGGCGGGCTCGCCATTGGGGCCCGCGTCGGTAAAGCCGGTGATCGCCACGGCGACGTCCCCTCGCGAGTTCTCCAGCGCACCCTCGGCCATTGCACAGGCAGATCGCGCCGAGACCGCGCCATCCGTCGCCAAGATCTCCGCCGGGACCGCCAGCAATTCTCGTTTGGCCCGGTCGGTGTAGGTGACAAAGCCGCGTTCGAACGCGTGCGAGCGACCGGGAATATCGGTCAATAGTGACGCCAACAGGCCGCCGGTGCAGCTTTCGGCGGTCACCAAGGTCAGGCCGCGCTCACAAGCTTCTCGCAATACGAACTGGGTGAGATTGTCCAGGCTGGGCGGGATGACCGGGTCCAGGGCTTCGGCCACGCGGTTCCTCCATCCCGCCGCTTGAGTTCGACGAGGATCAAACCCTTCACGTGTTTTGCGGTTCCGAGCTTGATTTTGGGCGCGAAGACCGGTCGTTAGGCCCATGAGCAGAGGCGCTAAGATCACCGTGGCCGGAGCCGGCGCGCTTGGGTTGACGACAGCGCTGGCCCTGGCCGACGCTGGCGCACAGGTCACGCTCTTCGATCCGGCGCCTGTCGCCGACAATGCTTCAGGCGTGGCCGCCGGCATGCTGGCGCCGGCCTTCGAGGCGGTGCTTGATGCGGGCGCCGGCCCGCATTTCGATCTGCTGAGCGCCGCGCGGAACCTCTGGCCGGCGCTGGAGGCGCGGATCGGTGTCAGCGTGGATCGGTCCGGCGCCGTGGCGGTGGGCGAGGCCGACTATCTTGGCGCGATGGAAGCGGGTCTGAAGGGCCTGGGGCTGCATCCCACTGAACTGGAACGCCGCGCCCTGGACGGCCTGGCGCCGGGCCTGGCGCCGCGCTGGACGCGGGGCTTGCTGGTCCGTGAGGACTGGCGAATCGAGGCCGCGCAAACCCTGGTCGCCCTGCGCCGCGCCGCCGAGAGCGCCGGGGTGGTCTTTCGCCAAGCCGCCGCCACGGGTTTCGAGGATGGCGAGCGGCTGGTGATCGCCACCGGCAATGGCCGCGACTTGGCCGTCGTCGCGCCGGAACTGGACAATCTATCGCCGATCAAGGGGCACATCTTGCGAGCGCGAGGCCGGGCCTATAACGGCGTGGTCGTGCGGGGGCAGGGGGCCTATGTGACCGGCGCGCCCGGCGACCTGACCATCGGCGCGACCATGCAGGCCGGCGTGGAAGACCGCTCGGTTGATCCTGCGCAGGTCGCGCCCCTGCAGACGGCGGGGGCGCGACTGTTCCCCGCATTGGCCGAGACGGAATTCATGGCTGAGACCGGGATCCGCGCGGCGACGCCCGACGGCCTGCCGATGGTCGGGCGCGGGCGGCACCATGGGGTGCTGCTGGCGGTCGGGGCTAGGCGCAACGGTTGGCTGCTCGCGCCCCTGGTCGCCAAGCTGATCGTAGCTTGCGTGACGGAGGGGGAGGCTGGCCCCTATGCCGAGCGGCTGAACCCGGCGAGGTTCAACGCTGCCGGAAAGTAAGGGATAGGCGTCATGAGCGGCTTCTGGCTGAGCGACGAACAACAGGCGATCGTCGAGAGCGTCACCCGCCTTTGCGCCGGTTTTGACGCCGAGTACTGGCGCAGGACCGATGAGACCGGCGAGTTTCCCGAAGCCTTCGTCGCGGCCATGGCGGCCGGCGGTTGGCTTGGCGCGGCGATGCCGACCAGCCTCGGCGGCGCGGGACTTGGCCTGACCGAGGCGGCCCTGG
The DNA here is from genome assembly GCF_030654915.1 of Phenylobacterium sp. Lineage (GTDB taxonomy): Bacteria > Pseudomonadota > Alphaproteobacteria > Caulobacterales > Caulobacteraceae > Phenylobacterium. The sequence goes on from NZ_JAURWM010000251.1 coordinate 20,182, forward strand.
TGATGCAGGCCGTGGCGCAGTCGGGGGCGGGCTTCTCCGGCGCCAGCGCCGTCCACCTGAACATCTTCGGTCCCATGCCGATCGCCAAGTTCGGGTCTGAAGCCTTGAAGCAGCGGGCGATCCCCCGGTTGATCTCCGGCGAAGACAAGATCTGCATCGGCATCACCGAGCCGGACTCCGGGCTCGACACCACCAGCCTGACGACCAAGGCGGTGCGCACCAAGGATGGCTATGTGATCTCCGGCCGCAAGGTGTGGACGACCATGGCCCAGCGGGCGACCAAGATGCTGATCATCGCCCGCACCACGCCCAAGGATCAGGTCAAGAAGTCCACCGAGGGCCTCAGCCTGTTCTACACCGACTTCGACCGGAGCCGGATCTCGGCGACGGTGATCCCGAAGATGGGCCGCAAGGCCGTCGAGTCGAACGCGGTGTTCATCGACAATCTGGAGATCCCTGAGGGCGACCTGATCGGCGAGGAGGGGCGTGGCTTCTACTATCTTCTTGAGGGGCTGAACCCCGAGCGGGTGCTGTTCGGGGCCGAGGCCGTGGGGCTGGGCCGCGCGGCGCTCGCCAGGGCCACGACCTACGCCAAGGAGCGCGTGGTGTTCGGGCGGCCGATCGGCCAGAATCAAGGCGTCGCCCATCCGCTGGCCAAGGCCTGGGCCGAACTTGAGGCGGCGAACCTGATGGCGTTCAAGGCCGCGGCCCTCTACGACGCAGGCCGCGAGTGCGGGGCCGAGGCCAACGCCGCCAAGTATCTGGGCGGAGAGGCCGGGTTCAACGCCTGCGAGGCCTCGGTGCTGGCGCATGGCGGCATGGGCTACGCCAAGGAATTCGATGTCGAGCGCTACTTCCGCGAGGCGATGATCGCCCGGATCGCGCCGATCAGCCGTGAGATGGTGATGAATTACATCGCCGAGCGCGTGCTGGGCCTGCCCAAGAGCTACTGAGCAGGCCCCTGCCGCCTAACCGCCCACGTTGAAGCGGATCGGGATGCGGACGTTGCCCCCATCTACGGGTTGGCCGTCCTGGGTCTGCGGGCTCATCTTGAAGTAGGGCGCGAGCCGCAGGGCCGCCTTGCCGAAGCCTTCGCCCTCCGGCGTCTCGCCGACCACGCTGCAGCCGTTGAGCGTGCCCGCCGCGCTGACCGTGCAGGCCAGGGTGGCCTGACCGCCTACCTCGCGGCGTAGAGCGCTGTCCGGGTAGAACCGGGCGTATTCTCGCGCGCCGGGCCTGGCCAGCCAGTTGGGCGCGCGGATCACCGGGACGGCGACCGGCGGGGCCGGCTGCGCCGTGCCGACGCCCTCGACCGGTCCTGCGGGCGGTGGAGCGGGAACCGGAGATGGCGCGATCGGAATCGGCGTCGGCATCGGAATGGTGCGGTCGATGGGGGCCGTCACTCTGGGCGACACCCTTGGCTTGGAGGTCGGCAGCGGCTCGATCTCCAGGCGCGGCGTGAAGGTCTGCACGTTGATGATGGGACCTTCAGGGACGACGACCGGCTCCGGCGGCGCCCAGGTCTGCACCGCGAGGTAGGCGGCTAGTCCGCCGTGGACCGCGATCGACAGGATGATGGCGGTCTTGACGGCCGGCGAACGTGGGCGACGTTGCGCGCCCTCGAAAACAGGCAGGAATTGGCGAATGACCATGGCGACCTCCCTTTCTTTTTTCGTCACCGAAACAAAGGGTCGCGCCGGGATCGTGGCTGAAGCTTGACCGTGGAAGAGCCGAACCATGTCCGAGCGGTGACCATCCGGTGGTGAGGTTGCGATGGTCGCGCGGAAACGAAAACGCCCTCGATCCGCGTGGATCGAGGGCGTTGAGCCGAGGGCGGCCATCGCCGGAGCGATGGCCGTTGTCGATGCCTAGTAGGCGAGCCGCAGGGTCATGCCGTAGGTGCGCGGCATGCCGAGGAAGGCGTTGTAGGAGCCGGTCTGAGCGACGGCGTCGAAGCCGACCTGGGTATAGTACTCGTCGAAGATATTCTGTGCCCAAGCCTCGACCTGCCAGCTCTTGTCGTCCGGACCGATGCCCACCCGGGCGTTGACCAGGGTGAAGCCAGGCTGGTTCTTCACCGGGTCGAGGTTCGAGCCGGTGTTGTAGGACGACTGATACTTGGCGTTGACCGCGATCCGGCCGACCAAGTTGTCAGTGATCTCATGCTCGTAGGTCGCCGCGAGCGACGCCGACCAGAGCGGCGCCAGCGAGAGGCGCGAACCGGGCAGGCGTTGGTTACCGGTCGGAACGGCTGGCGGCGGGGGCGGGCTGCCCAGGACGCTGGCCGTGCTCTTCGGATAGTAGGTCTCGGCGTAGGTGACGCCGCTGTTGAGGCTGAGGCCCTCGATCGGCGTGAACCACACGAAGTCGGCGTCGACGCCCTTGGAGATAACGGTCGGAACCGAGGTGACGTTGAAGACCAGGCCGTTGAAGCTGTTGAGCTGGAAGTCCGTGAATTCCTGATAGAAAATAGTGCCGTTCAGCAGGACTGTGCGGTCAAACAGCGTGTTCTTCATGCCGATCTCGTAGGAATCCACGATCTCGGGCTTGAAGCTGGTGTCGAGGATCGGCGCGGCTGGCCTGCCGCCCGATTGGGTCGGTTGGGCGATCCGGTCGAGGTTGAAGCCGCCGGCCTTGTAGCCCCGCGCGTAGGACGCATAGGCGAGGATCTGCGGAGTGAAGCGGTAGTCGATCTTCACCGTGCCGGTGAGCTTCTCTTCCCGCAGGCGCTGGTCGTTGGAGCCCAGTTGCGAGAAGGCTGGGTTCTGGAAGGTGCCGCAGATCAGGGCGCCAGGCGCGCCGAGCGTCGGAACCCGCGACAGGGCCGTTAGGCAACCGATGCCGCCGTCGGTGTTGTTCCAGACGGTGTCGAGGTCCTTCTTCTCCCAGGTGTAGCGCGCGCCGCCGGTCAGGGTCAGCTTGTCGGTGATCTTGAAGCTGTTGTTGGTGAAGATCGCCGCGCCTTTTTCCTCCTGCTTGTAGGTGTCGTTCTGGCCTTGGCCCGCGACGAAGGTCGAGCCGTTGGCTGGCCGGCCGGTGAACAGCGGTAGAGCGCCGCCGAACAGGCCGTTGGCGTACTGCTCGAACTGGGTCCCGTAGACCAGGCGCACGTGCTGGGTCAGCTTCTCGTTGGTGAAGAAGGCGCCGACCAACCAGTTGAGGCGGTCGGTGTCGCCAGCCAAACGGAATTCTTGGCTGAACTGGCGGAACTGGACGTAGGCTGGATTGCTGCTGTCCACGGGCGGGCCGTAGAGCACGTCGACCAGGGTGCCGTCGGTGTCGCCGCCGCCTTGGCTCCTCCAGTCGCGCAGGGCGGTGATCGAGGTGAAGCGAGCGCCGCCCAACCACGGGGTGGTCCAATCGAGGGTCGCCGAGACGCCCTTGTCCACAACGTGCTTGAGGTCGTCGTGCGTGCCGAAGGCGGTGAAGGCCTCGGGGTTCGGCGGGTTCATGATCGCGCCGGGGACAATGGAGTTCAGGACCGCCGTCGGGCCGGTCGCGTTTTTGATCTGCACGGCGCCGCAGCAGCGCTCATTGCGATCGGTATAGTCGGCGATGAAGTTGACCTCGGCGTCGTCGGTCAGCCGGTACAGGATCTGGCCGCGCGCGGTGTAGAAGTTCTGGGTGTTGGTCGGGACGCCGCCGACCACGTCGTAGTAGCCGTCACGTTTGCGTCCGGCCAGGAACAGCCGTCCCGCCAGTTTCTCGCCCATGATCGGGCCGGTGAGCGACAGGGCCGCGCCGACGGCGCCGTAGTTGCCGAGCGTCACTTCGCTATTGGCGCCGACCTGGAACTCCGGACGCTTGGTCAGGATGTTGATGACGCCGGCCGAGGTGTTCTTGCCGAACAGCGTGCCTTGCGGGCCCTTCAGGACCTCGATGCGCTCGAGATCGCCGAGATCGCCGAACGCCACGCCGTTGCGGGGGCGGTAGACGCCGTCGATGACCACGCCGACCGAGGATTCCAGACCGACGTTGTCACCGACCGTGCCGATGCCGCGGATCCGCGCCGTCGTCGAGGTGTTGCTGCCCGTCGTGGTGACGGTCAGGCCGGGGGTGACCACGGTCAGGTCCTTGATGTCCCGCACGCCGGCGTCCTGCAATTGCTGGGCGTTGACGGCCGTCACCACGATGGGGACGTCCTGCAGACTCTGGGTTCGTTTTTGAGCGGTGACGACAATTTCGTCGATCGTTCGGGGGGCGTCTGGGGTCGTGGACTGCGCTTGCGCACCCACGGCTATGAAGATCAAGGCAAGCGCGCTGGAACCAGCCAGAATATTTTTGACGGACACGATAAAAAAATCCCCAAGGCTTTTCTTGTTGCGCAAGTGTTGAGCCGAGTTTTTGAGACCTGCAAGCGGTGAAAATTGACCAACCCGATAATTCTCGCTGGTTGTGGTTGCGAGCACACCATTCTTGGCTCAAGCGGCCACCAGGGCGGGTATATGTGTCGCTATTTTGACTTATTGGTCAAAATCTAATGCTGTTGAAGCCGAGCAGGTGCGGTCCGCACATGGCGGCGCCGCCTCGGCGCCAGCCTTGGGGCGTCGGCGCGAGCGGCCGCCAAGCTTGTCATGTGGATACAGTCCAGCCTCTCGCGGAGCATGGTTAGCGTCGCGTTAACCATGTGCGGGCACACCTTGCCCATGGCCGTGCATGGAATCAGAGGTGTTGTCGAAGCCGCGATCCAGCGCGCGTCCAACGCCACTGGCGTGGACTTCAGTTTTCTCATGGGTACGGCGGCCCGCGAGAGCGGATATAATCCCAAGGCCAAGGCCCCGACTTCGTCGGCCGCTGGGCTCTTCCAGTTCGTGGAGCAGACTTGGCTCTCGACCCTGAAGCAGCATGGGGCGAAGTACGGCTACGCTCGCTACTCCGACCTGATCACCAAGGGCGCGGACGGCCGCTACCGGGTTAGCGGCGCCGAGGCCCGCAAGGCGGTCATGGATCTGCGGCTCGACCCGCATGCGGCATCGTTGATGGCCGGCGAACTGACCTCCGACCATGCCTCCTACCTGAAGGGCCGGGTAGGGCGCGCGCCGACGGCAGGCGAACTCTACGCCGCGCACTTCCTGGGGCCGCAGGGTTCGGCCAAGCTGATAGAGGCGATGCGCACCCGGCCGGGCGCCAGCGCGGCCAGCATTTTTCCCGACGCCGCCGGCGCCAACCGGTCCATTTTCTATCGCGATGGCCGGGCGGCCACCGTGGCCGAGGTCTATGCGAATCTGACCAAGACGGGTGGGGCCGGCCATGCGACGACCGCTGAGCGCAGCCGTCCGATAGATGGCTTCATCCAGTACGCCTCGGCCCGCCAGCGGACGCTGCAGCAGGGGCAGGACGCCATGGTCGACATCATCTTGCGTGGCTCGCAGTCCGACGACGACTCCAGTTCGGGCGTTCGGATGACCGGCTCGATGTTCACCAGCGAGATGTTGCGCGTGCTGGCCGAAGCCCGCGAGAAGTCGAACTAGGCGGCCGATCCGGCCGCAAGCATCGCCTCGATCTCGGCGGTGGAGTAGCCGACCTCGGCCAGGATCTCGCGCGTGTGTTGGCCAAGGCTTGGCGCGGCGGGGCGGACCGTGGCGTCGGCGCCTGGGAAGCGGGCCGGAGCGGCGGGGGAGCGATAGGTGCCGCCCTGTCCGTCCTCGACCTCGATCAGAGCGCCGGCCGCCGCCACCTGCGGGTCGGCGGCGACCTGGGCGGGGGTCTGCACCGGCGCCCAAACCAGATCGACCTCATCGAGCCGCCGCGCGATCTCGTCGAAGTCCAAGTCTCCGAAGGCCTTGTCGAACTCGGCGACCAGTGTCGGGCTGTTGTCCTTGCGCAGCCGGCTGGTCAGGAAACGCTCGTCCTCGGGAAGGTCCGGGCGGCCGCAGGCGGCCGAGAGGAGCTGCCAGTCCTTGCTGGCCCCGCGTGGGTTGATCACGAACCAATGGCCGTCTCGGCTTTTGTAGAAGTTGGCCACCGGGTCGAACGGCGCGCTGCGCGGCCGGTTGGAGGCGAGCTTGCCGAACGCGAGCTGCACAGCCATGTCGGAGCCCACGGTGTAGACTCCGGTCGCCAGCAGCGAGGTCTGCACCAGCCGCCCGACGCCGGTCTTCTCCCGCTCATAGACCGCCGCCAGGATCGCGGCGACGGTGGCCAGCGAAGTCGTGTGGTCGCCAACCCCGGTGCGCAGGATGAATGGGTCGGTTCCCTTGGGCGCGTGCATGTGGGCGACCCCGGCCCGGGACCAGAAGGCGGTGACGTCGAAACCGGGCTTGGCGGCGTCGGGACCTTCCAGGCCATAGCCGGTCACCACCGCGTAGATCAGCCGGGGATTGGCCGCCCTCAGGGTCTCGTCATCCAGGCCCGCGCGCTTCAACGAGGCGGGGCGGACATTGGTGAGGAAGATATCAGCGTCGTTGGCCAGCCGGGTGAGCGCCTCGCGTCCCTCGGGTTTGGAGGTGTCCAGCACCACGGCCCGCTTGCCGCGATTGTCCAGGCCGAATGTGGGGTTGCCGGAGAGCGCGCTTTTGGCGTCGCCGAACACGTGCCGCATCGGGTCGCCCTCTGGGCGCTCGACCTTGATCACCTCGGCGCCCCAGTCGGCCATTATGCCGGCCGCGCCGGGCGCGGCGATGTAGGAGGCGAACTCGACGACTTTCAGACCCTGCAGCAACACGCGACGTCCTCCCTTATGGTTGGGAGCCACCTTGCAGGTCGCGGGCTAAGGCCTCAAGGCTGCTCAGGCGACGGAGCGGACGGGCTGCTCGCCGCGCTCGACCGCGATGGCGTCGGCCACGGCGCGGGCGACGGCCGCGACGCTGACCGGTTTGCGCAGCACCGCATCAGCCCCGGCGTCCACGCATTCCTTGGCTTCGGCCGCGTCTCCGCCGATGACGCAGATGATCGGGACCCGGGCGATGTCGATGTCGAGGGCGCGGATGGCCGCGATGGCGGCGGGGCCGTCCATGTTCGGCATGCGGCCATCGATCATCAGCAGATCGAATTCGCAGACCTTGGCCAGCTCGACCGCGCGGCGGCCATCGACGGCGTGGACGACCTGGTGGCCGAGTTGCTCGACCACGGCGCGCAGCATGGCGGCGTTCAGGGCGTCGTCCTCGGCGATCAGCACCCGCAGGCGGCGATGCATTTCTGGCGTGGCGGCGGCCGGATCGACCGAGAGTTCCTGTTCACGCCGCGGCTGGGCGGCGGGGTCATAGGGGAGTTCCAGCCGGAAGCAGGACCCGACGCCGAGCGCGCTGTGGGCCAATAGTTCGCCGCCCATCAACCGGGCGAGCTGGCGCGACAGCGACAGACCAAGGCCCGCGCCCGAGGTGCCGGCGCTGGTGCGGGCGATGCGGTTGAAGGGTTCGAAAGCGCTTTCCAGTTCATCAGCCGTGAGGCCAGGGCCGGTGTCGGCGATCTCGATGGCTAGCCGGCCCGAGGGGCTGAGTTCGAGGCGCGCTTCGACCCGGCCGCGAACCGTGAACTTCAGGGCGTTGCCAAGCAGGTTGGCGAGAATCTGGCGCACCCGATGGGCGTCGGCGACCGTGGCCCCGACGTCCTGGGCGTTGAGGTCTGGCGCGATGTGCAGGGTGAGCTCAAGGCCCTTCGCCCCCGCGTTCGGCCGGTTCAGCAGAAGCAGATCGCGCATCAGGGCGACGGCGTCGAAGGGGTGAGTGTCGACCTCGAGCCGCCCAGCTTCCGCGGTTTCCGAATCTAGCGTGGTGTTGAGGACAGCGATCAGGTCGTTGGCGGCGTCGAGAGCGGCTGACAACTGTTCGCGTGAAGGCGCCGAGCGGCCATTGGCGCCGACAGCGGCGGCCAGGACGTGGGCGACTCCGGTGAGGCCGTTGCGGATCTCGTGGCTCAGCGTGGCCACCAGGTCGGACTTGGATTGGGCCAGGCGGCGCGCCTCCTCCATCTGGCCGGCGCGTTCGGCGATCAGGGTCTCGCGCTCGGCGGCCAGGGTGAACTGCCGACGCAGAATACGGTTGACGATCAGGGCTAGCGCCAGGGCCAGGGCGATCGCCCCCCAGGCCAGATTGGCGCTCGCCGCGCTGTCGGGGTGGCGGAAGAGGAAGAAAAGGGGCCCGGCGGCCGCGGCGCTGCCGACGATCAACAGGCTGGGCAGCCAGGGGGAGGCGAAGAAGATGATCAGAATGGCGCCGGCCACCGCGACCATCATCAGCGGATCGCGCGCCGGCCCCGCGCCATCGGCGAAGGCCGCGATCTGCGCCACCGCCGCGGCCCAGACAAGCCCGCCGGCCAGGTGAGCCTGACCGCGCTTGGCGATGTCGGCCCTCACGTCAGGGCGCTTGAGCCAGTTGACGACCGCGTAGAAGAAACCCCAGGCGAGCGCGAAGATCGCGAAGGTGGCGGTCATCCAGCCGGCGTTGGGGGCATGCGAGCCGGCCCAGACATAGGCCGGCAGGGTGACCGTGAACACGGCCAGGGCGTAGGGCAGTAAAGCTGTTTGCGTATCAAGGGCTTGCTGGCCGACCGACATCCCGCCACGGGTCTCGGCTTTACGGGTCTCAACCAACATGAACAGGTCCCTCGGCGGCAGACGGGGACTCTATCGCGGTAGGGTTGGCGAGTGGTTACGTCCGCTGCGAAATCCACAGGTTTGGCGGCAATCGTTCATTAAGCTTAACCGTGGAGGATATAGGCTCGGGACCCTCGGTTCCGATTGGGGGCTAGTCTGGAATGGCGATCACGCGCTCGGCGCTGACCGACGAGGATATCCGTACCTTGGTCAAGGGTGCGACGCCCGACGAACGCGCCGCCGCCGCCCACAAGATCTGCCGCGCTTTCGAGACCACAACGCTGACCGACGAGGAGCGCTCGAGCGCGCAGGATATCCTGCGGGTGATGGCGCGGGACGCCGCCGAGCTGGTTCGCCGGGCGCTGGCCGTGACGCTGAAGAGTTCTCCGCTGGTCCCACGCGATGTGGCCCTGCGCTTGGCGAAGGACATCGACAGCATCGCCCTGCCAATGCTGGAGGCCTCGCCGGCCTTTACCGACGCCGACCTCGCCGAGATCCTGCGGATAGGCGGGCCGGTGCAGCAGATGGCGATCGCCAAGCGGCCGCGGGTGTCCCAGACCTTGACCAAGGCGTTCGCCGACCATGGCGGCGAGCCTGGGGTCGAGGCGGTCTGCGCCAATGACAACGCCGACTTCGCCGAGCAGACCCTGCAGGCCATCGTGGCGCGGTTCGAAAACTCGGAGCGCGTGCTGGCCGCGGTGGCCTATCGCAACGCCCTCCCGCTCTCGGTGACCGAGAAGCTCGTGAGCCTGGTTGGAGATGAGGTGCGCCATCACCTGCTAAATCACCACGAGATCTCAGCCGAACTGGCGCTGGCCGTGACTATCGGCGCCCGTGAACGCGCGACCGTCGACCTAGTGGATCAAGCCGGCCGCACCGCCGATGTGAAGACCTTCGTCCAGCACCTACAAGCCCATGACCGGCTGACCGCCTCGCTGCTCCTACGCGTTCTCGCCCACGGCCATATGACGTTCCTGGAGTGGGGGCTGTCGGAGTTGGCCAGCGTCCCGCACCACCGCACCTGGCTGATGATCCACGACGCCGGGCCGCTGGGTCTGAAGGCGATCTATGACCGGGCCGGCTTGCCAGCCCGGCTCTACGGCGCGTTCCGCGCTGGGGTGGATACCTACCATTCGATGGAGTTCGACGGCGGGACCCGAGACCGGGAGCGGTTCCAGGAGCGGATGCTGCAACGGTTCCTGACTCAGCCGATCGTGCCCGGCCGCGAGGACATCGACTACCTCCTCGACAAGATGGACAAGATCTCCGAGGCCGCGCGGACGTCGGTGCGGGCCAGCGCGCGCGCCTAGGGTGTCCTTGCGTCATGCTTGCGCCGCCTGGCCGACGCTCGCAAGCTGGCGACATGAGCCCTTCGCAAGACATCAAGCCCGCCGCCACCATCCTGCTGCTGCGAGACGCCCCGGCGTTCGAGGTGCTGATGGTCAAGCGTCATCACCAGATCGACTTTGCGTCGGGCGCGCTGGTGTTTCCGGGTGGCAAGAGCCATGCGGGCGATCACGATCCTGCCTGGGCCGAGCACGCGCTGGGCTGGTCGGGGTTCGACGCCGATCAGCGGGGACTGCGGATCGCCGCGATCCGCGAGGTCTTCGAGGAGGCCGGCATTCTGCTTGGTCAGCGCCTGGACGGGTCGGCGATCGGCGGAGAGGCTTGCCCGCTTGATGTTCGCAAGGCGGTGGACGCCGGAACCGTGGCGTTCCTCGACGTGTTGCGCGACCTTGGCGTGCGCATCGACCTCAACGCCCTGACGGTCTTCGCCCGGTGGATCACCCCGCCGTTGACGCCCAAGCGGTTCGACACCTGGTTCTACGTGGCCGATGCGCCGGACGATCAACTCGCCGCCTGCGATGGGCGCGAGACGGTCGACGCCGAGTGGATCGAGCCCAAGGAGGTGTTGCGGCTGGCCGAGGCTGGCGAGCGCAAGGTGATCTTCCCCACCCGCATGAACGTTCAACTTCTAGCGGAAGCGTCCAGCGCCCAGGATTGCATCGATCAGGCGAACGCCCGACCGCTCGTCACCGTCGAGCCGCAGATCCGCGACCGGGAGGGGGGCAAGGTGCTCGTGCTGCCGTCCGACGCCGGCTATGGCGTGGTCGAGGAGCCGCTCGAGCGGGTGATGTAGTTACTCAGGCCGCCGCGGCGACCTTGCGTTCCAGCTCTTCGATCAGCACGCGGCCGACGGGGTGCTCGTCGGTCTTGATGTCGTCGCGCACGGCGGCCTTGATGCCGTCGATGTGGGCGTCGACCAGCGGCATGGAGACGCTCAGACGCTTGTCCTTGTCGTCGATCAGCCGACACAGCGAGGCGCCGATCCGGGTGATCAGCGGAAACTCGTAGGTGGTTCCGAGTCCCTTCAGGTCGTGAGCGCGCAGATAGAGCGTTTCCATGGTCTCGGCGGTGACCCCTTCGTCGCGGACGCGCTGGCGGGCGGCGTCCAGCTTGACGACTTCGTCGTTCAACCACTGGGCGAAGTTGCCGGACAGGCTCTTGAGCGCGGCTTCGGCCTTGGCGATCGCGCTTGGGTCAATGGCGCCAAACCGACCGCCGAGCTTCAAACGGAGGCCGGGCGGCTGGGTGACCGGGTTCTGCTGGCTCACAACGCTCTCCTGGAACAGTCGTAGATCAGACTAGAACCCATCCGTTAACAACGAATGGAGCCCATAATTTGCTGTATTTAAACGGAAAATTGCTCCGCTAGCACGCGTTCCTCAAGGCTGCGGCCGGCGTCGAACAGCATGTGCAGGGCTACATCGCGATTTTCGGCGATGTGGACCTCCACCACGTCGCGTACCTCGAAATTGTCGGCGACGGCGCTGACCGGCCGCTTGTCAGCCTCCAGAATCTCGAAGGTCACGCGGGCGGTGTGAGCGAGCAGGGCGCCGCGCCAACGACGGGGGCGGAAGGCGCTGATCGGGGTCAGGGCCAGCACCTTGGCGTCCAGCGGGATGATCGGACCGTGGGCCGACAGGTTGTAGGCGGTCGAGCCGGCCGGCGTCGCGACCAGGGCGCCGTCGCAGGATAACTCGCCAAGCCGGACCTTGCCGTCGATAGAGATGCGCAGCTTGGCTGTTTGCCGGGTCTGGCGCAGTAGCGAGACCTCGTTCATCGCGATCGCCCGATGTTCCTGGCCATGGACGTCGATGGCGAACATCGACAGCGGATGAATCACGGCGCGCTCGGCGGCGTTGATCCGCTCCAGCAGCCCGTCCTCGCAGTACTCGTTCATCAGGAAGCCGACCGAGCCGCGGTTCATGCCGTAGATTGGCCGCTCGCCGCCCAGGTTTTCGTGCAGCGTCTCGAGCATGAAGCCGTCGCCGCCCAGGGCGACGATGACCTGGGCTGTATCCAGGCTGGCTTGGCCATAGCGAGCGATCAGCGCGTCCTTGGCCTCCAGGGCTTCCGGGCGGTCGCTGGCCACGAAGGCGAGTCGGGTCACAAATGGCTCAGGCTTGAACATAGGCCGGGAGAAGTCCGTGAAACGCGCGTTCCGTCAACCGATCAGCGCATAGCGGAAGGCCGCGCCGGCGACGTCGGGGTCGAAAGGACCAAAAGCGCCGTGCGCGCGGCGGGCGCCTTCGGAACCGCCGCCGGGCTTTCCGGCGTTCAGATCGCGCACCAGCGCCAGCAGCGTTGGGAACACGCTGCGGTCGATGCCGACCGAGGCGCAGGCGAGCGCCAGCAATTCTGGATGATCGGAGTTCACGGCGCGCTCCACCTGTTCAGGCTCGAAACGGCCCAGCGTCGCCAGCCCCATGATGAACAGCGAGAGGTTGCGGTCCTTCAAGGCGCGCAGCAGGTAACCGGGGCTGAGTTGGCCCGACATGTTGAGCTTGGCGACCAGCCGCTGCTCCATTTCATCGCGTTCGCCGGCCCGGGCCGCGGGAGGGCGGCCTTCAGCATCGACAGGAACGCCGCCGAGCGCCTCCTGCACCGACAGGCCCAGCGCGGCGTCGAGTGCTTCGGCGTCCAGATTGAACCTGCCTATCAGCGATTGCCGCAGGGCCTGGCCGACCCAGACATAGAGTTCGCGGGCCAGGCCGTCCGAGAGGTCGGGATGGCGGGCCAGCACGGACCGCAGCGCCGCGATGCGCTCCGAAGCCCGGACCAGAACCGTGAGTTCCTCGGGGCCGACCTCGGCGGTGTCGTTGCCGGCCAGGGCGGTCAGGACCGCCGGTTCGTTCTGCTGAAGGATGGCGGCGACCACAGGCTTGCCGATCATGGGGCGGCGCGCCACCTCGATCTGGTGCTCGATGGTGGCTTCCAGCACCAGACGGACAAGGTCTTGATCCTTCAACACCGGGCTGCTGGCGATGATCGGGCGGGCGATCTCGATGTCGTCGAGGGCCAGGACGTTGATCAGGGCCGAGGGGGCCCATACGGCGGCCGAGAGCTTTTCAGAGAGGCGGCGGCGGATGTCCCACTCGGCCTCGACCACCAGGTTCATGAAGATAGAATGCAACTGCGCCTGGATCGACGCGGAGGCCATCTGGGCGTTGTCGTCGGCGCCGCACAGATCGACGACGGCGAGCAAAAGGCGCTCACGATCGGCTGGCGCACGGCTCCGCGCCAGATTCAGCAGTGCATCGGTCTTGGCGGTCACGCTTAAAGCAGGGTCCCGGCGGTCAGACGCCTAGCTTCGAATCTACGCCTGTCGGATGAAAACATGGTTACTAGCTGTTGAGCACGCGGCGCAAACCATCGCGAACGCTTGCGGGATAAAGGGCGCGAGATGTCTGAACCGCTGATTTTAGCTCTGGATCAGGGCACGACCTCGACCCGGGCGATCCTGTTCGACGCCAAAGGCGCGCCGCTGGCCGACGCCGGACGCCCGCTGGAACAGTTCTATCCACAGGACGGGTGGGTCGAGCACGACGCCGAGCAGATCTTCGAAACCTCGGTCGCGGTGATGCGCGAGGCGATCGCCAAGTCGGGCCGCTCGATCGAGGACATCGTCACCATCGGCATCACCAACCAGCGCGAGACGGTGGTGATCTGGGACAAGGCGAGCGGCGAGCCGATCTACCGGGCCATCGTCTGGCAGGATCGCCGCACGGCCGCCACTTGCGAGCGCCTGCGGGCGGCGGGCAAGGAGGGCAGGGTCACCGACATCACCGGCTTGCTGCTCGATCCGTATTTCTCCGGCACCAAGATCGCATGGATCCTCGACAATGTGCCGGGCGCCAGGGCGCGGGCCGAGGCCGGCGAATTGCTGGTCGGCACCATGGACTGTTGGGTGATCTGGAAACTGACCGGCGGCGCCTCGCATGTCACCGACGCCACCAACGCCTCGCGGACCCTGCTGTTCGACCTGACGGCCCAGGCCTGGTCGGCGGAGATGCTGGAGATGTTGAACGTCCCCGGCGTGCTGATGCCCCGGGTTCTGGACTGCGCTGATGCGTTTGGCGTGACCGAGCCTGATCTGCTGGGCCGGGGGATCCCGATCTGCGGTGTCGCCGGGGACCAGCAGGCCGCGTTGATGGGGCAGGGCTGCATTCGGGCCGGCGAAATGAAGGCGACGTATGGCACGGGCTGCTTCCTACTGGTCAACACTGGCGAGCACCTGGCGCCGTCACGCTCGAGGTTGCTGACGACAGTCGCCGCGCGCCTGAATGGCCGCGCGACCTATGCGTTGGAGGGCTCGATCTTCATCGCCGGGGCGGCGCTGCAGTGGGTGAACGAGGGGCTCAACGTCGAGGGCGGCGGCGCGGGCGTCGAGAAACTGGCCCAGAGCGCCAAGGACGATCACGGGGTGGTGCTGGTGCCGGCCTTCACCGGCCTGGGCGCGCCCTGGTGGGACGCCAATGCGCGCGGCGCGATCTTCGGCATGACGCGCGACACCGGCCTGGCCGAGATCGCCCATGCCGCATTCGACGCCTGCGCCTTGCAGACGCGCGATCTGATTGAGGCGATGCGCGCCGATGCGCCCGGCGCTTTTGGTCGCGGCGTGGAACTGCGGATCGATGGGGGCATGTCGCGCAGCGTCTGGTTCAGCCAGCGACTGGCCGATCTGACCGGCGTGGCGGTGGGCCGGGCCACCTATCTGGAGACGACGGCGCTCGGCGCGGCCCTGTTCGCCGGGATTGGCGCGGGGCTCTACGCCAACGCCGAGGAGGCGGTCCGCGCGCGGCCCACGACGGAGCGGTTCGAGCCCTCGCCGAGCACACATAGCCGCGAGGCGGCCTATGCGCGCTGGCTGGACGCCGTGGCCCGGGTGCGGACCGAGACCTAGACGGCCGCCCTTCCGAGCAAGGACGCTCGCCGTCGGCGAGCCGCCGCGCCGACGAAACCGAAGCCGGTGATCATCAGCGCCCAGGTTCCCGGTTCAGGCACCACGGCGAAATGGCCGCGTATCTCACCGCCGGGAAACGCGGTGGTGTGCAGGTTGAAATAGGCTTGGCCTGCGTTCAGCCCGGCCAGCAGGGCCGCTTCGGCGCTGGCGGCCGTCCCGCCGCTGCCAGCGACGAACGGCGCGTTGTAGCTGCTGAGCTGGGTCAGATCGAAGACGTTCATATAGCTGCCGCTGACGACCCCGGCGGGGAACCCGACGAAGCTGGGGATCATGGTCGCCACCCCGACATTGTTCGGCGGCGCGGCGCAGCAGTGGATGTGCGCCGCCGTGGTCGGCGCGGTAAGGCCCTGAAAGGTGACCGAAAGGGTCATGGTGTGGGCCGCGGTGTCGAAAGTCAGGGTCGCCTGGCCGGTTCCGGGGCTGGCGTTCGCCGGGTTCTCGTTCGCCCCCGCCAGGGTGGTCTTGTAGACGGTCGCGGCGTGCGCGCCGCTGGCGATGGAAAGGCAGGCCGCTACAGCCAGCATCTTGATGGCGGTGTGGGGCATTTCGACCTCCGTGATGGGACGTGCGACGACGGGTCTTAAATCAAGGTTCGCTGAGCCCCCTTCGGCGAGTGCGCGTATCAGTGAGCGTCACACAAAAGCGGCTTTGATAACATTGTTATTTAAGTTCTGCTGACGATCGACTTGAAGTCAATGCCGCCGGGAACGCCTTGGCAGGGCGAGCCTGCGCTGGAACCCGTGCTTGACGCTGGCGTCCAGCGGCGCGACGCTGGTGAACAACGATCAGGCAGAAGACTAGGGAGGCCGATATGGCCGATGGTTCGCTCGCAGGCGTGAGCTCGCTCAAGGGCAAGGTCAGCGCTGAGGAGTGGCAGGCGCGGGTCGATCTCGCCGCCCTCTATCGACTGGTGGCGCTCTATGGCTGGGATGACGCCATTTACACCCACATCTCCGCGCGCATTCCAGGGCCGGAACATCAGTTCCTGATCAACCCCTACGGCATGTACTTCGGAGAGATGACCGCCTCGGCCCTGGTCAAGATCGACCTGGACGGCAACATCCTCCAGGAGACGCCTTACTTCATCAATCCGGCGGGCTTCACGATCCATTCGGCGATCCACGCCGCGCGGGAAGACGCGCACTACGTCATGCACCTGCACACCGACCAGGGGGTGGCCGTGGCCGCCCAGAAGGACGGACTGCTGCCGCTGTCGCAGCATGCGCTGATCATCGGAACGATGCTGGCCTATCACGACTATGAGGGCATCGCCCTGAACCTGGACGAGCGTGAGCGTCTGGTGGCCGACATCGGTGACAAGCACGTGATGTTGCTCCGCAATCACGGCACGCTGGCGGTGGGCGAAAGCGCCGCCGACTGCTGGATCCGGATGTTCTATCTGGAGCGGGCTTGCAAGCAGCAGGTGATGGCTTTGTCGGCGGGGCGAGAAAATGTGCTGATGGCGCCCCAGGCCGCGCAAGATGAGGTGAAGATGCAGTTGGCGCGTGGACTGGGCGGAAAGCTCGCCTGGGCCGGCGCTCTGCGCCAGTTGGACCGGGCCCTGCCTGGTTACGACGCCTAGAGACTTAACTGAGGATTTATCAGGGCGGGCGCCGGTTCTTCGGCGCCCGTTTTCTTTGCGCTTACGAAGCAATACCCACTATGGGCGCCCAGCATGTGTCTAGGCGGAAAGCGATCGCGGTCTATTTCAAGGCAGACACGCAAAGCCATCGTTCTGTCACTGGACGGCGCCTATGTGGCGGCCATAAGACCCGCTTTGATTCATACTCAGCCAATTTCCATTTAGAGTCCCGCGGAGTTTCCGTAGCTTGATACGACGTCACTTCTTCCTCACCGCCGCTATTCTGATCCTCGTCCTCATGGTGGTCGCGGGCGGATGGAAGCTGACCTTCGGCAAGAAGCAGGGACCGGGCGGACCGCCCGCGGCCATGGCCGCGCAAAAGGGCGGTGGAGCTCCGAAAGGCGGGGGCGGCGGCGGCGGCATGGGCGGCCCGGCTCCGGTCAATCTCGTCGCGGCGCAGGCCAAGACCTTTACCGACGTGATCGACGTGATCGGCGTGGCCAAGGGACGCCAGTCGGTGACCTTGACGGCGGCGACCACTCAACTTGTCGAGCGCGTGCGATTCACCGACGGCCAGTCGGTGGCCAAGGGTCAGGTGTTGGTCGAATTGAAGTCCACCGAGCAGAGCGCGGGGAGCGCCCAGGCTCAGGCGCGGCTGGTTCAAGCGCAGCGTGACTACGACCGCTGGAAGCAACTCGCCGCTCAGGGTTACGCCTCGAAAACCGCGCTCGACCAGCGCGAAGCGACCTATCTCGCCGCCAAGGCCGACGTTGACGCCGCGCGCGCTCGGGAGAGTGACCGCATGGTCCGCGCCCCGTTCGCCGGCGTCATGGGTCTTTCGGACATCGCGCCTGGCATGCTGATCAATCCCGGGGTGGCGATCGTCACGCTGGACGACATCAGCGCCGTGCGAGTCGATTTCGAGGTGCCAGATCGCTATCTCGCCTCGGTCCGCGAGGGCCAGCCGTTGGTCGCCCAAATCGACGCCTATCCGGGCTTGTCGATCCAGGGCCGCATCCAGAAGCTGGACACCCGGATCGATGAACGCACCCGCGCCTTCACCGCGCGAGCCGAGTTCCCCAACCCTGGCGGCAAGCTGAAGCCCGGCATGATGATGCGCATCGGGATCGCCCGTGGCCAGCGCCAAGTCGTGGCGGCGCCGGAGGCCGCGGTGTCCGTCCAGGGCGACACCGCGTTCGTCTATGTGGTGAAGAAGGACGGCGAGCAAAGCGTGGCCGAGCGTCGTCCGGTCTTGACCGGGGTGCGTCAGGACGGCTTGGTTGAGATCCGCGAAGGCCTGCAAGCTGGCGAGCAGATCGTGGCCGATGGACTGAACAAGATTCAACCGGGGCAACCGGTTCGCGTGCAGGCTCCGGCCGTCGCTCGCGAGGCGGCGGCTGACCCGCAGCCAGGAGCGCGCAGCCCGCGGCCCGGCGCATGATGCTCTCTGATCTTTCGGTCCGCCGGCCGGTATTCGCCGCCGTCGCCGCGATCATTCTGTGCGTGGTCGGCCTGGCCGCCTTCGCCTCGCTGACGGTTCGCGAACTGCCCAGCGTCGATCCGCCTGTGGTCTCGATTTCGACAACCTATCGCGGCGCCTCGGCCGAGGTCGTGGAGGAGCGGATCACCGAGGTGATCGAGCGGCAGATCTCCGGCATTCAGGGGATCGACCGGGTCAATTCGTCCTCGCGCGACGGGCGTTCGAACATCAACATCTCGTTCCGGCTCGACCGGAACCTCGACAACGCGGCCAACGACGTTCGCGACGCCGTGAGCCGGGTGTCGGCCAACCTGCCGCTGCAGGCCGACCCGCCGCAGATCGCCAAGGCGACGGCCGACGGCTCGCCTATCATGTTCATCTCGTTCGCCTCGACGACGCTGAACCGGCTGCAGCTTTCCGACTACGCCCAGCGCTACCTGGTGGAGCGGTTCTCGACCATCGACGGCGTTGCTCAGGTGTTTGTGGGCGGCAGCCAGCTCTACTCCATGCGTATCTGGCTAGATCCGGACGCCATGGCGGCCCGAGGCGTGACGGTCGATGATGTCGAGAACGCGCTGAACAGCCAGAATCTCGAACTGCCCGCTGGTTCGCTTGAGGCCCCGTCCAAGGATTTCACGATCCGGGTTGCGCGCGGCTACTCGACGCCTGAACAGTTCGCCCAGCTTCCTGTGGTCGCCTCCGGCGGACAGGCGACGGCTGCGACCGGCAACTCTTCCCAGGCGCACGTCACCCGCCTTGGGGATATCGCCAGAGTCGAGGAGGGGCCGGACGAGCATCGCCGCAGCTTCCGCTCCAATGGCCGCGATCAGGTTGGTATCGGCATCACCCGCCAGTCGCAGGCTAACGACCTGGATATCTCCAAGGGCGTCAACGATCTGCTGCCGGAACTGAACAAGTCCCTGCCCAAGGGCACGACCCTGGAAGTGGCGGTCGACTACACGATCTTCACCGCCCACGCGCTCCAGGAAGTCTGGATTACCATGGGGATCTCGCTGTGCCTCGTGGCGCTGGTGAACTTCATCTTTCTGGGCACCTGGCGGGCGGCCCTGATCCCGTCGATCGTCGCGCCGATCTGCATCCTCTCGACTTTCATCGTGCTAGCCCCGCTGGGCTTCTCGCTGAACCTGCTGACTCTGCTCGCCTTGGTGCTGGCCATCGGGCTGGTCGTCGACGACGCGATTGTGGTGGTCGAGAATATCCAGCGTCGGATCGACGACGGTGAACCGCCGATCGTCGCCGCCCAACGCGGGGCGCGGCAGGTGTTCTTCGCGGTGGTCGCCACCACCATCGTGCTGATCTCGGTGTTCGCGCCGCTGATGTTCCTGCCAGGCTATATCGGGCGGCTGTTCGTCGAACTGGCGGTGGCCATCGCCGCGGCCGTGGCCTTCTCGGCGCTGCTGGCGCTCAGCTTGGCGCCCATGTTGGCGTCGAAACTGCTGCGACCGGCCCACGGGCAGGGCTTCCTGGCTCGCTATGTCGATGGCGCGATGGATAAGCTGAAGGCTTCCTATCACGCCTCTCTTGATAGCCTCTTGGGGCGGCGCTCGGCTTCTATCGCCACTGCCGTCTTGGTCGCGGTGCTTGCGCTCGGCGCGGTCGGCCTGTTCAGCGTGCTTCCACGCGAACTGGTGCCCGAGGAAGACCGTGGCCGGATCGACCTGAACATCTCCGGACCGGAAGGCGCGGGGTACGATTACACCAGAAAGGCGGCGGACCAGATCGAGGCGCGCCTGCAAAGCCTTTTGAAGGACGGGGTGATCACCCGTTACATCCTGGGCGTTCCCAGATTCAACGGCACCCAGTTCAATGGCGGCTTCGGTAACGCGAACCTGGCGCCCGACGCCGGCGTAACGTCAAACGAACTCGCTGCGCAACTCAATCGCGAGCTGTCATCGATCACTTCGGTCCGGGCGATCGCCTCGGTGCGGCCGGCCTTCTCGCGCGGCGGCGGCGGTGGCGGCGGCGTTGAAGTGATCGCGATGGGCGACGATTACGATCAGGTAGCGGCTTGGATCGCGCCGTTGCTGGCCGCTGCAGAAGCTAATCCTGGTCTGGCCAGGGCGCGTCTGGACTATGAGCCCACCAGTCCCAGGGTGCTGGTGAGCATCGATCGGGAAAAGGCGGCTTCGCTCGGGGTTTCAGCGCAAGCTGTCGGCCGCGCGCTGGAGAGCAACTTCGGCACCCGGCGGGTCACGACCTACATCAAGAGCGGCCAAGAATACGACGTGCTGCTCCAGACCGACCGTGAGCAGCGCCAGTCCGAGCAGGATATCGGCAATCTGTATGTTCGCGCTCAGTCGGGCCAGCTCATCCCGCTATCGACCGTGGTGACAACCGAGGTTCGGGGCGACACGCCCGACCGCGCGCGCGTCGACCGACTGCGGTCGGTAACCCTCTCGGCCCAACTGAACCCAGGCTATGCCGTGGGCGATGCGGTGAAGTTCTTTGAGGCCGAGATCGCGAAGCTCCCTTCCGGCACCCAGACAAAGTGGGGCGGCGTCGCCCGTGACTATCTCGAGGCCGGCGGCGCCGTGGGCCTGGCGTTCGGCATGGCGCTGCTGCTGGTGTTCCTGGTGCTGGCGGCTCAGTTCGAAAGCTGGATCCACCCGGCGGTGATCATGCTGACCGTGCCGGTCGCCGCGCTCGGCGGGCTGTTCGGGCTGCTGATTTCAGGCTCGACGATCAACACCTACAGTCAGATCGGGCTGATCATCCTGGTCGGGATCGCGGCCAAGAACGGCATCCTGATCGTTGAGTTCGCCAATCAGCTGCGCGATGAAGGCCTCACCGTCCGTGAGGCGGTGATCGAGAGCGCGACCCTGCGGCTGCGTCCGATCATCATGACCTCGATCGCCGCCGCCGCCGGCGCCGTTCCGCTGATCATGTGGGGCGGGGCGGGCGGCGAGAGCCGCAAGACCATCGGCGTGGTGATCTTCTTCGGGGCGATTTTCTCGACCGTCCTGACGCTGTTCATCGTGCCGGTGTTCTACAATCTGCTGGCCCGTTTCACGAAGTCGCCGCAGGCTACGGCTCGCCGCATCGAGGCCTTCGAAGAAACCGAACAGACCCGCGCGGCCAACGCCGCCGAATAGCCGCGCCGGCCGGCCATGCCCCACGAGACTGGGCATGGCCGTTCGGCCGCGCGCCGCACCTAGCCTCCAAAACGAAAATGCCTCCCCCGAGGGGGAGGCGAGTTGTCGGGGTGGCGCCGCCGTCGACAAGGGGGTGTCGCGGGCTGGCGCGGGATCTCGGCTGACAGATGCAAAAAGCAGCTTCGACGCGCTGATGGTGCGGCCGAACTATATTCTCGTCAAGGTTGCTCGTTGCGAGATTTCGCTTAGGGCGCCTTGTAGCCGGTCTCGACCTTCAAGAAGGCGATCAGGTCGATGCGGTCCTTGGGATCCTTCAGGCCCGCGAAGGACATCTTGGTGCCGGGCAGGAAGGTCCGCGGCTCGGCCAGCCACTTGTCGAGGTGCGCGGCGTCCCAGACGAAGCCGGCGTTTGTGACGGCGTCGGAATACTTGTAGCTCGCGACCTCGCCAGCCTTGCGGCCGAAGACCCCGTGCAGGTTCGGGCCGGTCATGTTGGCGCCGCCCGGAACGATCGTGTGGCAGGAGCGGCACATGCCGAACTTCTGCTTCCCGTTGGCCAGGTCGGCGGTGTTGTACGGGGCGGGCAGGGCGGCCAGCAATGCCTGCTTCTCGGCGTCGGTGGGCTCAGGGACGGCCGGAGCAGCCGGCGCCTGGGCGGTCTTCTCGCCGCCCTGGCCGCAACCAGCCAGCAAGGCGCAGGCCCCGACGACGGACAACATCACTGCGTGGCGCATCTTATAATCCCTTCGACAAACTTGACCGCAAGCTAGTCTTGCTCAGCCGCGTTGCAAGGCGCGCCTGCGGCGTTCCTTCTGGATAATTTCGTCGAGGGCCTGGAGGTAGCGCGAGCGGTCGTTGCGATCGAACGGCTTTGGACCGCCCAGGATGTCGCCGGTGGAGCGGAGTTGTTCCATCAGGGCTCGCTGGGCGATGGCGGCGCCGATTGAGTTCTCGGTGAACGGCTTGCCGGTGGGTGTGAGCGCGTGGCCTCCGGCCTGCAGGACCCGTTCGGCCAGCGGAATGTCGTTAGTGACGGTCACGTCGCCGGGGGCGACATGCTCGGCGATCCAGTCGTCGGCGACGTCAGGACCGGCGTCGACAATCACCCGAGCGATCATCGGCGATGGCGGGATCTGCATGAAGGCGTTGGACACCACCCAGGTCTTCAGGCCGTAGCGCTGGGCGACCTTGTAGGTTTCGTCCTTCACCGGGCAGGCGTCGGCGTCGATGAAGATCTCGATCGGCTTGTGGTTCAATCTCGCCTCGGCAAACAGAAGGAGTCACGCGCCACCCGGCAGAGGGACCCAACATGATCTCTTTAGGCCAGATCGCCGTAAAGCGAGAGCCGCCTCAGGCCGAGCTTTCGACTCTCCGGGATGTTCGGCGTCGCCGAAGCGGTTGCAGCGGGCATGCGGGAGCGGCTAAGGAAGAGCAAATCGGGCCGTCGTTCGCAGAAGATCGGCCGGCCCGTGATTTGCCGCCCACCAGACGGCGAAAAGCCTATGTATTCCAATGGGCCGGCTTAGCTCAGCTGGTAGAGCAGCGGTTTTGTAAACCGAAGGTCACGGGTTCGATTCCTGTAGCCGGCACCACTCCCCGCCACCACCGCCACGATCGCGCTGGCAGGGCGTAGGCGATCACCGCGTCGCCGATTGGGGTCTCCATGAAGTGGTGGCCGCGGGCCATGATCGCGGCGTACTGGCGACTGTTCACCCCATAGGTCATCGGCATGGCCTGGCCGCCGGCCCACAGCACGTCCTTCCACACGGTCTTGCCGGTCTGAGCCTTTGACTCCGGACCCGGCGCAGGTCACCACCTTCGCCGCGAACAGGGGGAGACAAGACCATGGCCGACACCACAGCAGAGCGTCGGCAGCGCCTTCGCTCCATCATCGGGGGCTCCACCGGCAATCTGGTCGAATGGTACGACTGGTACGTCTATTCAGCCTTCACCCTCTATTTCGCGCCGATCTTCTTCCCGAAGGGCGACTCGACCGCGCAACTCCTAAACGCCGCGGCGGTCTTCGCGGTTGGGTTCCTGATGCGCCCCATCGGCGCCTGGTTGATGGGCGTCTATGCCGACCGCAAGGGGCGCAAGGCGGGGCTGACGCTGTCGGTGGCCCTGATGTGCGCCGGCTCGTTGCTGATCGCGGTGACGCCGGGCTATGCGACCATCGGCTGGGTCGCGCCGGCCCTCCTGGTGTTCGCACGCCTGATGCAGGGGCTGAGCGTGGGCGGGGAGTACGGCGCCAGCGCCACCTATCTTAGCGAGATGGCCGGCAAGGATCGGCGGGGCTTCTTCTCCAGCTTCCAGTACGTGACGCTGATTTCCGGCCAACTCCTGGCTCTAACCGTGCTGCTGATTCTGCAGGCGGTGATGCCCGAGCCTGAGCTTGAAGCCTGGGGCTGGCGCATCCCGTTCGTGATCGGCGGGGCGCTGGCCATCGTGGTCTTTTACCTGCGGCGCGGCCTGGCGGAGACGGAGTCGTTCAAGAACGCGCAGGAGGCCAAGGCCCCCAAGTCGAGCGGGATGGAGCTGTTCCGTAACCACCCGCGCGAGGCGCTGGTGGTCATCGCCCTGACGGCCGGCGGCACGCTCGCCTTCTACGCCTACTCGACCTACATGCAGAAATTCCTGGTCAACACCTCGGGCTTCAGCCGCGAGACGGCCACCTGGATCACCGCGGCGGCGCTGTTCTTCTACATGCTGCTGCAACCAGCGGCTGGGGCGCTGTCGGACAAGATCGGCCGCAAGCCGCTGATGATCGGGTTCGGCGTTCTCGGCGTGGCCTTCACCTATCTGATCTTCACCACCCTGGCGAAGACCGACGATCCCTACGTCGCCTTCGCGATCGTGCTGGGAGCGTTGGTGATCGTCACTGGCTACACCTCGATTAATGCTGTGGTGAAGGCCGAGCTGTTCCCCACCCACATCCGCGCGCTGGGCGTGGCTCTGCCCTATGCGCTGGCCAATACGATCTTCGGCGGCACCGCCGAGTACGTGGCGCTGTGGTTCAAGACGCAGGGGATGGAGAGCGGCTTCTACTGGTACGTCACGGCCATGATCGGTGTCTCGCTGATCACCTACCTGCGGATGCGCGACACGCGGGCGCACAGCAAAATCATCGAGGACTGAGCCGGCGGAGGTCGGCCGTCCGACTTAGGAACCGGACCTGGCGGAATGGGTTGAACGGCGTGTTCTTCCCTGGCGCGATGCTGCGCCCCCTTCGCGAGGATAGATTTCAATGGCTAGTTCCGCGCCCGACGCTATCGCCCTGCTCAAGGCCGATCACCGCAAGGTGGAGGGCCTGTTCGAAGACTACGAGAAGGCCACCAACTCGACCAAGAAGGCCGCGTTGGTCCGGCAAATCTGTACTGAACTGACGGTTCACACCAAGATCGAAGAAGAGATCTTCTACCCCGCATGCCGCGGGAAGATCGAGGACGACACGCTGGACGAGGCCTATGTCGAGCACGACGGGGCCAAGATGCTGATCGCTGAACTGATGGACGGGGCGCCGGACGATGCGTTCTACGACGCCAAGGTCAAGGTGCTGTCCGAGGAGATCAAGCACCACGTCAAGGAAGAGGAAATGCGCTCGGAGGGCATGTTCGCCCAGGCGCGGGAAGCCGGTCTGGACATGGAGGCGCTGGGCGCCGAGATGCGGGCTCGGAAGGAAGAGCTCACCAAGGAGTTCAAGGCCGATGGCCTGCCGATCCAGCGGACTCACACCATGACCGGCGCGGCTGTCGAACACGCTGGCATGGCGTAGCGGATTCCGAAATCTGGTCGATGCTCGGCGCGACCAGGTCCGGCCTTTGGCCCACGTTGTCGACGACGTGGGCCATCGCGTTTGCCTTCGACGGTTGGACGGCGCGCCCACCTGTGGTCACGTGGGATCAAATAGCAGGAGGGACGCGCCATGGATTTCGAGGATTATCGCAAGCACGACGCCGTGGGCCTGGCCGGGCTGGTGTCCAAGGGCGAAGTGACGCCTCCGGAACTGCTCGAGGCGGCGGTTGCCCGGATGGCGCAGGTTGATCCTCAGATCAACGCCGTGACCCTCGATCTGACCGAAATGGGCCGCAAGACAGCAGACCGTCACATCTGGGGCGGGCCGTTGGCTGGGGTGCCCTTCCTGCTCAAGGACCTTGGCGCTCAACTGGCCGGGACCCCGACGACATCCGGGTCGGCGGTGTTTCGCGACCAGCTGGCGCCCGCCGACAGCGCCATCACCACCGCCTACAAGGAGGCCGGGCTGGTGATCTTCGGCAAGACCAATACGCCGGAGTTCGGCTTGATGCCGGTGACGGAATCGACCCTGCTCGGGCCGTGCCGCAATCCTTGGGATATCACGCGCACGCCGGGCGGCTCATCGGGCGGGGCGGCGGCCGCGGTCGCGGCAGGCATCGTGCCCGCCGCACACGCCAGCGACGGCGGCGGTTCGATCCGCACCCCAGCCTCGGCCTGCGGGCTGTTTGGGATGAAGCCTTCGCGCGGCCGCGTCTCGTTCGCCCCGACCGGCGAGGGGTGGGGCGGGGCTTCGATCCAACACGCCGTCACCCGTTCTGTCCGCGACAGCGCTGTCCTGCTGGACATTGTCTGCACCCCGCAGCCTGGCGATCCCTATTTCATCGCCAAGCCCGATCAGCCGTTCTTCAGCGAGGTCGATCGTGACCCGGGCAAGCTGAGCATCGGCTACACGACCGCCGCCCTGGCCTCGCCGGGCTTGGATCCCGAATGTGTCGCCGCTGTGCTGGACGCGGCCAGGCTGTGCGAGGGACTGGGCCACAGCGTTGAGGAGGTGGTCATTCCTGGCGATCTGGCGGCCATGCAGCAGGGCGCCGGCGATGTGATCGGTGCGAGCATCGCCGCGACCCTGGACTTCGAGGGTGAGCGCCGGGGCCGCCCGGTGGGGGAGGGCGATGTCGAACTGCTGACCTGGCTCATGTATCAGCGCGGCAAGCAGGTTTCCGGCTCGACCTATGTGCGCGGGCTGGCGGCGATCCACGCTTATGGTCGGGCGGTGGCTGGCCTGTTCGAGCGCTATGATGTGGTGTTGATGTCGACCCTGGGCAGCCCGGCGATCCCGGTCGGCCACCTGACCGAGGACGTCCGCGAGTACACGCAGCGGCTGTTCGCCTTCATGCCCAATACCCAGGCCTTCAACAACACGGGGCAGCCGGCGATGAGCGTGCCTTTGGCCTGGAGCCAGGGCGGCCTGCCGATCGGCCTGCAGTTCGTCGGGCGAATGGGCGCGGAGGCGGGCCTCTTCCGCCTGGCCGGCCAACTGGAGAAGGCGCGGCCCTGGTTCGATCGCGTGGCGGGGCTCTAGGCCTCGCGCCGCTTGCGCATCTGGAACAGGTAGACGGCGATCACGCCGGTGGCGACCAGGCCGATCAGCAGGGTCGAGACGGCGTTGATCTCCGGGCTGACCCCCAGGCGCACTTGGCTGTAGATGCGCATCGGCAAGGTGGTTGAGCCCGGCCCCGAGGTGAAGCTGGCGATCACCAGGTCGTCCAGCGACAGGGTGAAGGCGAGCATCCAGGCGGCGGCCACGGCCGGCGCGATATTGGGCAGGGTGATCGCGAAGAACGCCTTGATCGGCGGGCAGCCCAGGTCTTGGGCGGCTTCCTCCAATTGGCGGTCAAAGGCCGAGAGCCGTGCCTGGATGACCACGGCGGCGTAGCACATGGTGACCGTGGCGTGGCTGACCGTCACGGTCCAGAACCCGCGCGGCAAGCCCAGCGAGACGAACAGCAACAGCAGCGACAGGCCAAGGATCACCTCAGGCATCACCAGCGGCGCGAAGATCATCCCGGAAAAGAGCGTGCGGCCTCTGAAACGGCCGGCCCGCACCAAGGCGACGGCCGCGAAGGTCCCGAGCACCGTGGCTATGGTCGCCGAGATAAAGCCAATCCGGAAGGTGACCCAGATGGCGTCCAGAAGCTGTTCGTTGCGGAACAGCGAGACGTACCACTTCGTGGAGAAACCGCCCCAGACCGTCACCAGCCGGCTGGCGTTGAACGAGTAGATCACCAGCAGGATGATCGGCAGGTAGAGGAAGCCGAAGCCGATCACCAGGCTGGCGATGTTGAAGGTCGTCAGGCCCCGCTTCATCGGCCAGCCTCCATCAGCTTGGCCTGTTGGCGCTGGTAGAGGACGATCGGCACGACCAGGGTTACGAGCAGGACGATGGCCACGGCCGAGGCGGCCGGCCAGTCGCGGTTGGCGAAGAACTCAGTCCAGATGGTTTTGCCGAGCATCAGGGTCGAGGACCCGCCGAGCAGGTCGGGGATCACGAACTCGCCGACCATCGGGATGAAGCACAACAGGCAGCCGGCCACCACGCCCGGGATCGAGAGCGGCCAGGTGACCTGCCAGAAGCTCTTCCACGGCGGCGAGCCGAGGTCGGCGGCCGCCTCCAGCAGCGTATGGTCCATCCGCTCCAGCGCCGCATAG